>NC_007760.1:1997000-2313000 GCF_000013385.1 Anaeromyxobacter dehalogenans 2CP-C | reverse complement strand
GCCCGCCTGGTCCAGCCGGACCGCGCCGGTGGAGAGCTTCACGGTGGGGAAGGGCAGGTCGGCGTTCAGCAGCACCGAGTGCACGTCGCGCCCGGCGCCGTCGAGGTCGCCGGTCTTCGCCACGATCCGCTCCTCGCCGGCGGGGAGCGTGTGCGGCTTCCAGCGGAGCGTGTCGTCGAGGAAGAAAGCCCACTCGCGCAGGCGCGGGTCCTCGCCGAGGAAGCGCTTCACCGTGTCTGCCGGCAGCTCCAGCACCGCCGGGCGCACCCAGGAGAGCGCCGCCTGCACGTCCACCGCGAGCCGCTCCGCCTCCGCGCGCATGGCGCGCGCCCCGGGCTCGCGCGTGTCCTCGTCGGCGCGGGCCGAGGCGTAGACGTAGACGCGGTCGAGCGCGTTCTGCAGCGCGCCCATCTCGGAGAGCGCGTCGGCGAGCGCCCTGGCCGAGTCGGCGAGGTGCCCGCGGTGACGGTCGAAGCCGGGGAGCCGGCCGGCGAGGTCGGCCCGCGCCTTCGCCCAGGCCGCGTCGTTCGGGAACAGGTCGGCGAGCTTCCACTTGTAGCGATCGGGGACCTGGGCGCGGCTGGTGGCCGCGCGCGGCGCGGCGGGCTTCGCCGGGGCGGCGGCCACCGAGAGGGCGGCGAGGAGGGCGATCGGGGTGTGCAAGGCGGCGCTCCGGGCGAGGGGTCGGCGAAGATCGCCCAGCCTGCCACGCCCCCGCCGTGGCGGGAATGGTTTGCCGGGTGCATCCCGCGCCGGCGGTCGTGACGCTCCGTGCTGACAAGCCGGCCGCTCCGACGTAGCCTCCGCCCATGCCTCCCGCTCGTTCCCGCCGCTGGCCGAAGGTCCTGGCCGTCGTCGCCGTCGCCGTGGTCGCCGTGGTGCTCGCCGGGCTCCTGCTGCTCGACCGCATCCTCCTCGGGCAGGTCCGCAAGCAGGCGGACACATTGTCGCAGCGGCTGGGCCGTCCGGTGACGGTCGAGCGCGTGAAGACCCGGCTGCTCGGCGGCGTCGGCGTGCGGGTCGGCGGCGTGTCCGTCGGGCCCGGGGAGGGAGAGGACCGGCCGCTCGCCACGCTGGAGCGCGCCGAGGTGGAGGTGAACCTGCTCGGGGCGCTGCTCTCGGGCGGGAAGCGCGTGACGGTGCGCGAGGCGGTGGTGGACGGACTGAGGGTCAACGTCGTCCGCTTCCCGGACGGCATCACGAACCTGGAGCGCGTGGCGAAGCGGCTGGAGGAGACCGCCGCGAAGGAGCCCCCCGCGCAGGCGCCGGAGGGCGAGCCGAAGCCGGCCGATCTCTCCGCCGTGCGGGTGGACCGCGCCGCGGTGGAGAACGCGCGCATCGCGTTCCTCGACCGGAGCGTGAAGGGCGCCGAGGAGCTGTACGTGGACGACCTCGACGTCGAGGTGCGCGACCTGCGCGCCGGCCGGCCGCTCGAGGTCGTGCTGAAGGCGGCCGTGCTGGCGAAGGCGCAGAACCTGGAGCTCCGCGTGAAGGCGGCGCCGCTCCCGCCGACGCTGGTGCCCACGCCCGAGCAGCTCACGCTGAAGGTCCAGCCCATCGACCTCGGGCCGCTGGCGCCGTTCGTGCCCGGCGAGGCCGGCTTCCGCGGCGGCCGCTTCCAGGCCGACCTGGCGGTGGCGCTGGGGGCGGCGGTGCCGGGCGGCAGCGGGCGCACCACGGTGAAGGGCGGCTTCCGCGCCGACCAGCTCGCGTTCGCGGGGCAGGAGGGCGGCAAGAAGCTGGACGCGTCGCTCGACGCCGACCTGGACGCGGACGCGGAGAAGGGCGACCTGCGCATCGGCAAGCTCGAGCTCACCGCCGGGCCGGTGGCCCTCACCGGCCACGGCGCCGCCACCGGGCTGCGCGGCGACGCGCCGCGCGTCGAGGGCCTGGAGATCGTCTCCCGCGGGCTCGACCTGGCCGCGCTCACCGCCTACTACCCGCCGCTTCGGAAGCAGCTCGGCGACAACGTGGTGGCCGGGCCCATCGGGCTGTCGCTGAAGGGCTCCGGCGGGCAGGCCGCGCAGTCGCTCGAGCTGCGGGTGGACCTCGGCCCGGTGCACCTCGCCATCCCGCGGCAGCTCGCGAAGGCGGCCGGCGCGCCCATGTCGCTGGTGGCCCGCGCCGACCTGGCGCAGCAGGGCGGCGTGGTCCGCTTCGACGCCGGCGCCGACCTCGCCGGCGTGGACCTGCGGCCGGGCGGCTCCATCGCCAAGAAGCCGGGCGACCCCATGTCGGCGCGCGCCGCCGGGACCTACCGGAAGGCCGGCGCCGAGCAGCAGGTCGAGCTGACGCGGCTCGACCTGGACCTGCTGGGCGACGCGCTGGCCGGGAAGGCCAGGGTCGCCCTGGGCGGCACGAAGGAGAAGCCCACCACCCGCTTCGACGCGGAGCTGTCGGGCCAGCGGCTCGACCTCGACCGGCTGCTCGTCCCGGCGCCGGAGGGGGCGGAGAAGCCGAAGGAGCCGGCGGCGTCGAAGCCGCTCGACCCGAAGGCGTTCGCCGGGCTCTCCGGCACGGCCAGCGTGCGCCTCGGGCTGCTCCGCATGGAGAAGCAGGACCTGCGCGACGTGGTGCTGAAGGTGAAGGTGGTGGAGGACGCGGTGACGCTGGAGGAGGCGCGGCTGGTCGCGTTCGGCGGCAGCGTGTCCGCGGCCGGCACCGCGGTGAAGCTCGCCCACCCGGAGGAGCCGTTCAAGATCGACGTGACCATGAAGGGCGTCGAGGGCGAGCAGCTGCTGGCGCTCTTCTCGAAGCGCAAGGTGATCGGCGGCAAGCTCGACGCCGCGCTGCAGCTCACCGGCAAGGGCACCTCGCTCGACCCCATCAAGCAGAGCGCCACCGGCTCGCTCACCGGCGACCTGCGCGACGGCGCGTTCTTCGGCAAGGACCTGGTCGCGGCGGTGGCGGCGCCCATCGCGTCGAAGCTCCCGTTCGCGGGCGGGCGCGTCACCGAGGGCGGCTCGACCAGCCTGGGCAAGCAGCTCGGGTTCGCGTTCCAGATCGCGAACGGCGTGGCGAAGCTCACCAAGCCCATCACGGTGAAGACCGGGGACAACGCGCTCTCGTTCGACGGCGGCGTCCGGCTCGACGGCACGCTCCAGATGCCGACCACGCTCGAGCTCGGCCCGGAGGTGATCGCGAAGATCACCGGCGGCCGGGCGAAGATGAGCGCGCCCATCCCGGTGACGTTCAACCTGTCCGGTCCGGCGTGGAGCCCGCGCCTCGACGGGCTGTCGCTCGACGGCGCGGTCCAGGCCATCGTGAAGCAGGCGGCGACCTCGGCCGCCGGGCGGCTCCTCGGCGACAAGGCCGGCGCCGCCGGCGCCGATCTCGGGAAGCAGAAGGCGGCGGCCGAGCAGAAGGCGCGCGACGAGGCCCAGAAGCGCAAGCAGCAGCTCGAGGACGAGGCGAAGAAGAAGCTGAAGGGGCTGTTCGGCCGGTAGGCGCTACGCGCGCCGCGTGACGCGGCACGCGTACCAGGGCAGCGCCGCGGCCCCGGGCGCGGCCCGAGGCGGCGCCGGCGCCGGCACCGGCGTCGTCTCGACGCGCCAGCGGTCCGGCGGGAGGTGCGCCTCCACGAACGGCAGGCCCGGCGCGTACGCGAGCGTGCCGCCGGGCCGCAGCGCGCGCAGCAGCTCCATGTACCGCCGCGCGTAGCGGAGCGCCTCGTCGCCCGGGCGCAGGTGGTGGTGGAGGAAGTGCAGCGAGAAGCCGAGGTGCGAGACGATCGTGCCGAGGCTGCCGGGCGCGAGCGGGACGGTGAGCCAGTCGCCGCGCAGGACGCGCTCCGAGGGCTCCGCGGCGCGGTCCACGCCGCGCGCGTCCACGCCGCGCGCCGCGAGCCAGCCCACCAGCCGCGCCCCGGGGCCGCAGCCGAGGTCGAGCACCGGCGGGAGGAGCGCCGCGGGATCGAGCCCGAGCACGCGGAGCTGCAGCTCGGGCCCGTACTCGGCGGAGACCACCTCGCGCAGCGCGGGCGCCGCGTCGCCGGCGGCGAGCGCGGCGACGAACGCGGCCAGGTCCGTCCGGAACGCCTCCGCGGCGCCGGCCAGGGCCTCGGCGAGCGCCGCCTCGGTGCGCGCCGTCGCGAGCGCGGCCGCCCCGGACCGGAGCGCGGCGGCCACGAGCCCGGCCAGGCGGCCCTCCTCGCGCGCGCCGACGGGCAGGAACTGGTTGCGGGCGAGCAGCGCGGCCGCGAGGCGCGCGGCGAGGTCGCCGGCCGGATCCCCGGCGAACCCGGCCCCGGGGCGCGGGGCCGCGAGCGCGGCCTCCAGCCAGCCGCGCACCGCCTCGCGCTCGGGCAGCAGCGCGGCGGCGAGGGCGCGGAGGCCGGCGGCGGGAACCGGGGCCGGCCGGGCGAGCGCCTCGAGCCTGGCGGGGGCGAGGCGGGCGGCCTCGGCGAGGATCGCCTGGCGGAGCGCCTCGAGGCGCGCGGGATCGGCGGGCATGGACGCGCGCGAGGCTAACCCCGGGCCGGTGAGGGCGCAACGCGCCCGCGGCGTGCGCCTCCCCCGCGGCGGGCGGGGGAGGCGCGGCGCACGGGCTACTTCGGGACGGGCGCCTGGAAGGCGGCGATCTCGTCGGCGCTCGGCTGCGGCTCGGGCTCGGCGGGGTGGAAGCCGGCCTGCTCCGGCACGGGGGCCGGCGCGGGGACGGCGGCGGGATCGGGGAGGGCGTCGGCGTGCGCGGCGGGCGGGGGTGGCGGGACCGCCGCGTCGGACCGGCTGGAGCAGGCGCCCGCGAGCATCGCGAGCGCGGCGGGGATGGCGAGGAAGGCGGCGCGTTCGAACATGGTGCGACTCCGGGGTTGGGGTTGCGAAGGCGATCCCCGGTACTGCACCTCGCGTGCCCGCCCGCGCGCGCCGCCGCGGCGCGCGTTTTCCCCGCGGCGTGTCGCGGGGGACACGCGTCGCGTGGGCGCGCCGACGCGCCGGCCGGCGGTCGATCGTCGCCGCGGCGACAGGCCCGCGCTACGGATCGACCGACACGCGGGCGGCGACCGCCCTGGCCCGCTCCACCAGCGCGCGCGGGTCGTCGCCGGGCGCGCCCGAGACGAGCGCCACGCCCATGCGGCGGTGCGGGCGCAGCGCCGGCTTCCCGAAGATGCGGACGTCGGCCCCGGGCTCGGCGAGCGCCGACTCCAGCCCGCGCACCACCGGCGCGCCGGTGCCGCGGGCCAGGATGACGGCGCTCGCGCCCGGCCGGACCAGCGTGATGGGCGGGATGGGCAGGCCGAGCACGGCGCGCAGGTGCAGCTCGAACTCGTTCAGCGGCTGCGTGCCGGCGAGCGTCACCATCCCGGTGTCGTGCGGGCGCGGCGAGAGCTCCGAGAACCAGATCCGGTCCTTCGCCAGGAAGAACTCCACGCCGAAGATGCCCGCCCCGCCCAGCGCGCGGGTCACCGCCCCCGCCATCCGCCGCGCCTCCTCGAGGAGCGGCGGCGGGACCGGGTGGGGCTGCCAGCTCTCCTGGTAGTCGCCGCGCTCCTGCCGGTGGCCGATGGGCGGGCAGAACAGCGTCTCGCCGCGGCGCTGGGTCACGGTGAGGAGGGTGATCTCCGAGTCGAAGGGGATGAACTCCTCCACGATCACCTCGCGGAGGTCGCCCCGGGTGCCGGACATGGCGTAGGCCCAGGCCGCCTCGAGGTCGCCCTCGGCGCGCACCACGCTCTGTCCCTTGCCCGACGACGACATGAGCGGCTTCACCACGCACGGGAGCCCGATCTCGTGGACCGCGGCGCGGAACGCCTCCGGCGTGGAGGCGTAGGCGTACCGCGCGGTGGCGAGCCCGAGCTCGCGGGCGGCGAGGTCGCGGATGGCCCGCCGGTTCATCGTGAACGCGGCCGCCCGGGCGCTCGGGACCACCTGGACGCCCTGCGCCTCGTAGGCCTGCAGCCGCTCGGTGCGGATGGCCTCGATCTCGGGGACGATCACGTCCGGGCGGTGCTTCGCGACCAGCGCGTCGAGCGCCGCGCCGTCGAGCATGCTCACGACCTCGCGGGCGTGCGCCACCTGCTGCGCGGGCGCGCCGTCGTAGGCGTCCACGGCGATGATCTCCTGGCCGAGGCGCTGCGCCGCGATCGTGAACTCCTTGCCGAGCTCGCCGGAGCCGAGGAGCAGGATCTTCTTTCGCATGGCGGCGCAGTGTACGCGCCCGGTACCCGTCAGGGAACCGCACGAGCCGTGCACCCGTGACAAGTATCCGCGGTGCCACGCTCCGTCGCCGAGCTCGTCTCGGATCTGCGCCACGCCGGCGCGCTGGACGGCGCGCGGCGCGCGGGAGCGGCCGAGGGCGGCGAGCGGCTGCGGGTGCGGATCGGGCTGTGGCCCGGCCGCGGCGCCGGGCCGCGGGCGCGCTTCCGCGCCACCACCTGCGCGTCGCTCCTCGCCTACGCCGAGGCGGCCTGCGCGCTGCTCGAGGCGGGCACGCCGCCCGGCGAGCTCACGCCGGCGCTCCTTCGGGCCCAGGTGAGCGGGGTGCACCCCGCCCACCTCGATCGCGCGGAACTGGTCGCGGCCGCGGTACGGGCCGCCGCGGCCGAGCCGGAAGGGAGCAGCGCTTGAACGTCGCCTACGTGTTCTCGACGCCGAACGCCTCGTACATCCTGGAGAAGATGATCGTCCCGCAGCTCGAGGAGGGCCGCCACGGCGCGACCGTGGTCGGGATGTTCTTCTTCGTGGACAACACGTATCTGCTGGTGAAGGGCAACCCCACCGGCGAGCGGCTCGCGGCGGTCGCCCGCAAGACCGGCATGCTGCTCATGGGCTGCGACCAGTGCTGCTACCAGCGCGCCATCGCCGACCGGCTCATCGAGGGCATCCCCATCGGCTGCTTCCCGGACCTGTACAAGGCGCTCTCGGGCGCGAAGCTCGACCAGGTGATCACGCTCTGACCGGCCGCGGGGCTACCCGGTGAGCGGGTGGAGGTGGTCCACCGGCCCGCGCCCCTTGCCGACGGTGTACGAGCGGCGCAGCGCCTCCACCAGGTAGGCCTTCGCGCCGCGGACCGCGTCGAGCAGCGCGTCGCCGAGCGCGAGCCGCGCGCACAGCGCGGCCGAGAGCGTGCAGCCGGTGCCGTGCACGTTCGCGGTGTCGATGCGCGGGCCGGGGATCTCCTCCAGGCGCGCGCCGTCGAAGAAGACGTCCTCCGCGCCGGGCACGCTCTCGCCGCCCTTCACCAGCACCGCGCGCGCGCCCAGCCGGTGGAGGTCGCGCGCCGCGTCGCGCATGGCCGCGAGCCCGCGCACCGGCCGGCCCAGGAGCGCCTCGGCCTCGTGCAGGTTCGGGGTGACGATCGCGGCGAGCGGGAACAGCCGCTCCACGTAGGCGCGCTCCGCGGCCGCGTCGAGCAGCCGGTCGCCGCTCTTCGCGACCATCACCGGGTCCACCACCAGCGGCCCGAGCGGCAGCCGGGCCGCCGCGTCGGCGACGGCGCCGATGATGGCCGCGTTCGCGAGCATCCCGGTCTTGGTGGCCGCGACCGGCATGTCGGTGGCGACCGCCTCGAGCTGCGCCACCACCATGGCCGGCTCGAGCGCCACCCAGGCGGTGACGGCCACCGAGTTCTGCGCGGTGACGGCGGTGATGGCGGAGGTGCCGTGGAGGCGGTGCGCGGCGAACGTGCGGAGGTCGGCCTGGATGCCGGCGCCGCCGCCGGAGTCCGAGCCCGCGATGGTGAGGGCGACCTTCATGGTGCGGCACCATAGCCCAGGATCGGCAGCGCGCGGGCCGGCGCGCGGGTGCGCAGGGGGCCGAACGAGGGGCCGCGCGCGGAGCGGGACGGCCCCGACGAGCAGTCGCGCCGCGCCGGGGCGCGCCTACCATGGTCGGACCCATGTCCCGCCGCCTGCTCTGCCTGCACGGGCACTTCTACCAGCCGCCGCGCGAGAACCCCTGGATCGAGGCCATCGAGGTGCAGGACTCGGCCGACCCGTTCCACGACTGGAACGAGCGGATCGCGGTGGAGTGCTACGCGCCGAACGGCGCGGCGCGCCTGAAGGACGGGCGCGGGCGGATCCTGGACATCGTGGACAGCTACCTCCACCTGTCGTTCAACTTCGGCCCCACGCTGCTCGCCTGGCTGGAGCGCCACCGGCCCGACGCCTACGCGCGCGTCCTCGAGGCGGACGCACGCAGCCTGGAGCTGCGCGGCCACGGCAACGCGCTCGCGCAGGGCTACAACCACGCCATCCTGCCGCTCGCCTCGCCCCGCGACCGGCTCACGCAGATCCGCTGGGGCCTCCTCGACTTCCGGCGCCGCTTCCACCGCGAGCCCGAGGGCTTCTGGCTGCCCGAGACCGCCGCCGACACGGCCACGCTGGAGGCGCTGGCGGGCGAGGGCATCCGCTTCACCATCCTCTCGCCCTACCAGGCGGTGCGGGTCCGGCCGCCCGGCGGCGAGTGGGTGGACGCCACCGGCGCGCGCTTCGACCCGACGCGGCCCTACCGCGTGCGCGCGGGCTCGCGCGAGCTGACGGTGTTCTTCTACGACGGCCACATCGCGCGCGACCTGGCGTTCGGGGACGCGCTCGGCTCGGCCGTGGCGCTCCTCGACCGCCTGGAGGGCGGGTTCGACCCCGGGCGCGACCACGACGAGCTGCTGACGGTGGCCGTGGACGGCGAGACGCTCGGTCACCACAAGAAGGGCGGCGACGAGGTGCTGGCGGGGGCGCTGCGCGAGCTGGCGCGGCGGCCGGGCGTGGAGCTGGTGAACCTGGGGCAGGCGCTGGACCGGATCCCGGCGGAGTGGGAGGCGGAGATCGCGGAGGGGTCGTCCTGGAGCTGCGCCCACGGGGTGGAGCGCTGGCGCTCGGACTGCGGGTGCAGCGCGGGCGGGGCGGAGGGCTGGAGCCAGGCCTGGCGCGCGCCGCTGCGGGCCGCGCTGGAGGGGCTGCGCGGGGCGCTCGACGGGATCTACGAGCGCGAGGCGGCGGGGCTGCTCCCGGACCCGTGGCGGACGCGCGACCGCTACGCGGAGGTGCTGGTGGACCCGGCGCGCCGCGACGCGCCCGACTTCGTGCGGCGGGAGGCGGGGCGGGCGGTCTCGCCGGAGGAGCTGGTGCGCGCGCTGCGGCTGCTGGAGCTGCAGCGGCAGGGGCAGCTCATGTTCACGAGCTGCGGCTGGTTCTTCTCGGAGCTGTCCGGGATCGAGACGGTGCAGGTGCTCCGGTACGCGGCGCGCGCGGTGCAGCTCGCCCGCGAGGTGGCCGGCGTGGACCTGCAGCCGGGCCTGGAGCGCGCGCTCGCCGCCGCGCCCTCGAACGACCCGGCGCTGGCGAACGGGCGCGAGGTGTTCCGCCGGCTGGTCGAGCCGAGCGTGGTGTCGCTGGAGGGCGTGGGCGCCCACCTCGCCATCGCCGCCTCGGTGCGGCCGGTGCCGGACGCGGGCTGGGCGTTCTGCTACGCGTACCGGGTCGAGGGACGGCGGGCCGCCGCGGCCGGGCCGGTCGCGGTGGCGCTGTGCCGGCTGCAGCTGGAGAGCGCGCTCACCCGCGAGACGCTCGACGCGGTCGCCTGCGTGCTCCACTTCGGCGCGGCCGACTTCCGCTGCGGGCTCGCGCCGTACCGCGGGCCGGAGCAGCTCGCCGAGCTGGAGGAGGCGCTCCTGGCGCGATCGCCGGCGCAGTCCCTGGCGCAGCTGCTGCGGGCGGTGGACCGGTTCTTCCCGGGGCGCGACTACGGGCTCCGCGACCTGTTCCTCGACGAGCGCCGCCGCGTGGCGGGCACGCTGCTGGAGGGGACGCTGCGCCGGTACGAGGACGGCTACCGCGAGATCTTCGAGGACAACCGGCGCCTGATGGAGTTCCTGCGCGAGATCGACTCGCCCGTGCCCGGGCCGCTGCGCGTCACCGCGGACGTGACGCTGACCGCCCGCGTGCTCCGCGTCACCGGCGCGGCGCGGACGGGAGAGGTGGACCTCGCCGCGGCCGAGGCGGAGCTCTCGGCCACCGTGGACCTGGCGCGCCGCCTCGGGGCGCACCTGCACCTCGACGCGGTCCGGCGCGACGTGGAGCAGCTCGTGGAGGAGCGCGTCTCGGCGCTGGTGGCGGGCCAGTCGCCGGCGGCGCGGGCGGCGGAGCTCACCGGGATCCTGAGCCTGGCCGAGCGGCTGGGGCTCCGGCTCGACCTGTGGAACGCCCAGAACCGGATCTGGGCCTGGGCCGGCTCGGCCATGGTCACGCTGGACCGGGAGGCGGTCGCGGAGCTGGCCCGGAGGCTCTGGTTCGACGAGGGGACGCTGCTGGCGCGCGCCGGGTTCGCGCCGGCGGCCTGACTCCCGAATCGGCGTCCTGCCGTCGGGGTCTTCGCCTGCGCCCCTTGCGGACCCCGGGGGCGGCTCGGCTAGCATCGACTTCCTTTTCCTCCCGACGGCCACGCGGCGCCCACCGCTCCTGGGGGCGACCGAAACCACGTCGCGTACCCCAGAGGTGCACGCATGGCTACCGAGACCGCTGATCCCAGGTTCCCCGATCTCACCGAGGCGCAGCGCGCCGCCATCGAGGCGCTGTCCACGGACGAACGCACCATCAAGGCGCCGGTGTGGCTCGCGCAGCGGGCCCACGTCGCGAACGACGCCGTCGAGCGCGCGTTCGCGCAGGAGGAGCCAGAGGCGTTCTGGCGCGAGAAGGCGAAGCTCGTGGACTGGATGCGGCCGTTCGAGGAGGTGATGCGCTTCGACCCGCCGCGCCACGAGTGGTTCGTGGGCGGGAAGCTGAACGCCTCCGTCAACTGCATCGACCGCCACGTGTTCGGCGATCGCCGCCTCAAGGCCGCGCTGATCTGGGTCGGCGAGGACGGCGAGGAGCACACGTACACGTACAACCGGCTCTACCGCGAGGTGGGCCGCTTCGGGAACGCGCTCCGCAAGCTGGGCGTGAAGAAGGGCGACCGCGTCATCATCTACATGCCGCTCACGCCGGAGGGCATCATCTCGATGCTCGCGTGCGCGCGCATCGGCGCCATCCACTCGGTGGTGTTCGCCGGCATGGGCACGCAGGCGCTGCGCAGCCGCATCGAGGACTCCGCCGCCAAGGTCGTCATCTGCTCGGACTTCACGCTGCGGCGCGGGAAGAAGATCCCGCTGAAGCCCACCGTGGACGAGGCGGTGCGCGACCTGTACTCGGTGGAGCACGTGGTGGTGCACCGGCGCGGCTCGCGGCCCGGCGACGCGCCGTTCACGTTCGAGTCGGAGCGCGAGCACGACTTCTACGACGTGCAGGACGCGGCGGCCATCCACTGCCCGCCCGAGCCGATGGACGCGGAGGACCCGCTGTTCATCCTCTACACGTCCGGCACCACCGGGAAGCCGAAGGGCGTGGTCCACACCACCGGCGGCTACCTGGTCGGCACCACGTACCTGGCGCGCGCCTACTACCAGATCGGCGACAAGGACATCTACTGGTCCACCTCGGACATCGGGTGGATCGTCGGCCACTCGTTCATCGTGTACGGGCCGCTGTCCGTCGGCGCGACCATCTTCACGCGCGAGGGCGTGCCGGACTACCCGTCGCCCGAGGTGACCTGGGAGCTGTGCGAGCGCTACGGCGTGGACGTCATGTTCACCGCGCCCACCGCGGTGCGCATGTGGATGAGCCACGGCGGCGACGCGCCGGCCAAGTACGACCTGCGCAAGCTGCGGCTCATCGCGTGCGCCGGCGAGCCGCTCAACCCGGAGGCGCACCACTGGGCGCAGCAGCACCTGGTGGGCCAGTCGAAGGGTATGGTGGTGGACAACTGGTGGCAGACCGAGATCGCCGCCCCGGTGCTCGGGACGCTGCCCACGTTCGACGCGCGGCCGGGCAAGGTGGGCAAGCCCATGCCCGGCGCCGACGTCGCCATCCTGGATCAGGGCGGGGAGCCGGTGCCCGAGGGGCAGGGCGGGCTGCTCGTGATCCGCAAGCCGCTCCCGTACATGCTGCGCACGGTGTGGAACGACCACGCCCGCTACGAGAAGTACTGGACGCAGATCCCCGGGGTCTACACGGCGGGTGACATCGCGGTGAAGGACCGCGACGGCTACTTCGCCGTGCTCGGGCGCGCCGACGACGTGCTGAACGTGGCCGGCCACCGCATCGGCACCGCCGACGTGGAGGGTTCGCTGCTCCGCCACCCGGCGGTGGCCGAGAGCGCGGTGGTGGGCCTGCCCGACCCGGTGAAGGGCGAGCGGATCAAGGCGTACGTGGTGCTCCGCAAGGGCGTCCCCCAGGGCCCCGGCGTCATCGGCTCGCTGAAGGACCACGTCCGCCAGGACCTCGGCCCCATCGCGACCCCGTCCGACGTCGAGCTCCGCGCCACGCTGCCGAAGACGCGCTCCGGCAAGATCATGCGGCGCTACCTGAAGGCCGTCGAGATGGGCCAGGACCCCGGCGACGTCTCGACCATGGCCGACTGAGGACCCGCGGCGCGCCCCTCCCGCCGCGCGGCGGGAGGGGCTCAGCGCCCGAGCATGTCCCGGACGATGGGCTTCAGGCCGGCGAAGAAGAACTCGACGGCGATCACCATCACGATGAGGCCCATGATCCGGACCAGCACCTTGTTGCCGCTGGGGCCGAGGAACGCGAGCAGCGGCTTCGCCGACACCAGCATCGCGTAGGTGAGGACGTGCAGGCCGAGCAGCACGACGAGCAGCACGGCCTTGCGCGCGAGGTCGTGCGCCTCGCTCATCAGGATGATCACGGTGGTGATCGCGCCGGGGCCGGCGATCACCGGGATCCCGAGCGGCGTGATGGCGATGTCCTCGGCGTAGCCCTCCGGGGCGGGCTCGTCGTGCTTGGTCCGCGACGGGCGCGCCTGGAGCATCTCGTAGCCGACCAGCAGCAGGATGATCCCGCCCACCACCCGCAGGCTGTTCACCGAGATGTTGAAGAACCGGAAGACGAGCTGCCCGCCCAGCGCGAACACGAGCAGCACGCACAGCGCCGTGATCGTCGCCCGCCGGGCCACCCGCCGCGCCTCGTCCCCCGACAGCCCGGAGGTCATCGACACGAACGGCGGGAGCACGCCCACCGGGCCCATCATGGTGAACATCGACACGAAGACGAGCAGGCCGTAGTCGAGCAGGGGCTTCATGCGCGCGGGAGTGAAGCACGCCCCGGGCGCCGCCGCCACCGCGCGTGCGGCGCCGCTACGGGGGCGGGTAGAGCGGCGCCGCCGCCTCGGCCCACAGCCGGCTCATCGCCACCGACCCCGCGGCGTCGGGGTGGAGCCCGTCGGCGAGCCGGTCCGGGCGGTCGCGGAACCAGGCGTACAGGTCCGGCCCGGGCAGCAGCCCGTGCTCCGCCACCACCGCGTCCACCACCGCGTTCTTCTGCGCCACCCAGTCGTACCCGTAGCGCGTCTGGAACGGGATGCGGGCCACCACCGGGATGCGCCCCGCCGCCCGGACGCGCGCCACGATCCGCTCGAGGCCGGCGCGGAGCCGCGCGAGGTCCCCGTCGTTCGCGCCGAGCACGATCGCGAACACCTTCGCGTCCGGGTTGAGCGCCAGCACCTCGTCGATCCGCTCGGCCACCTCCCAGGTCCGCGCGCGGCAGAACCCCGCGTCGATCATGGCGGGCTGGTAGCCGGGGTGCGCCCGGGCGATCGCGTCGGCGAAGCTGGGCCGGTGCGCCGGGGCGCGGTCGAACACGCCGGCGCCGATGCTGTCCCCCAGGAACACCCAGACGTCGTCGCCGCCGAGCGAGAGGTCGTGGACGTCGATCTCGTCGAGGAACAGGCCCCACCGGTTCACCCCGGGCGCGAGCCCGGTGACGACCAGCCGCACCCAGCGCCGGCCGGCGAAGTCGAGCGCGTGCGCGCGGCTGCGCACGGGGTTCGCGCGGACCTCGACCTCGGTGCGCCAGGTGCCGTCGCGGCCGTCGCGCGAGTCCGCCGAGGTCTCGATGCGGTAGTCCACCGGCGCCCCGTACTGCTGCTCGCGGTAGTCGTGGTTGTGGGAGGAGGTCCAGGAGAGGAGCACGCGGGTCGGGCCGCGGCCGAGGCGGAGCGCCACCCAGGCCGGCGCCGCCGGGCTGGGGACGCCGCCCGCCCAGGCGTCGCCGCGGTAGACCCCGTCCACCAGCACCCCGGCGCCGGGGCGGCTGGCGGCCACCCGGACGCCGCGGGAGAGCAGGCGGGCCGGGCGCAGGGGACCGCCGTGCGGGCTGGGTCCGGCCCGCTCCGCCCGGGCCGCCGCGGCGCGGGCGCGGCGCGCCGGGGTGCGCTCCCACGCCACCATGCCTGCCGCCGCCAGGACCGTCGCGATCGCGAGCGCCACCGGCAGGAACGCCGGGCGGCCCGGCGGCCGGGGAGCGGGGTGGGACACGACCGCGGGTTCTAGCGCCGGCCGGGGCGGGTGTCCACGGACGCAGGCCGGGCGGCAAGGCGTACACGCCCGCTGCCCAGGCGCGCTCCTCGCGCCTTGCCCGCCGTCAGGGACGCACGCTACCCTGCCCGGATCGTGGGGGAGGAGCGCTCAACAGCCGAGATCATCGCCGCGTCGCTTGCGACCTGCCTCGGCCCGAACACCGCGCGCACCGCGGTGCGCACGTTCGCGGACCGCGCCCTGGCGCGCCGGCCCGAGGACCTCACGCGCGCCGACGTGCCGGCGCTGCTGGACGCGCTCCGCCCGATGCTGCGCACCCTCCTCGGCCAGGATCCGGCCGATCTGGTGCTGGCCGAGATCCGCGCGCGGCTCGCCGAGCCCCCGGCCCGCGCCCGCCGCGCCTAGCCGCGCCCAGGCCCCGGGCGCCCGACGCGCCGCTTGAACCCGGCGCCCCGCCGCGGCATGGATCGGGTCGCGCATGGCGCCCGTGCTCACGCTCCGTGAAGTGACCCGCACCTTCGCCGGCGCCGGCGGCGTCGCGCTGCCGGTGCTGCGCGGCGTCTCGGCCGAGCTGCCCGCCGGGCGCGCGGTGGCGATCACCGGCCGGAGCGGGTCGGGCAAGTCCACCCTGCTGCACCTCGCGGCGGGCATCGACGCGCCCACCTCGGGCGAGGTGCTGCTCCTCGGACGGTCGCTGGGCGCACTCCCCGACGCGGAGCGCACCCGGGCCCGGCGCGACCACGTGGGCCTGGTGTTCCAGTTCTTCCACCTGCTGCCGCACCTGTCGGTGGAGGACAACGTGCTCGTGCCGGCGCTGGTGGCCGGCGACCCGCCCGGCCCGGCGGCGGCGCGCGCGCGGGACCTCCTCCAGCGCGTGGGGCTGCCGGAGCGCGCGCGCGACCCGGTGCAGCAGCTCTCCGGCGGCGAGATGCAGCGCGTGGCGCTGTGCCGGGCGCTGCTGCGCCGCCCGAAGCTGCTGCTCGCCGACGAGCCGACCGGGAACCTGGACGAGGCGAACGGGCAGAAGGTGATGGACCTGTTGCTGGCGCTCGCGCGCGAGGAGGGGAGCGCCGTGCTGTACGTGACCCACAGCCGCGAGCTGGCCGCGCTCGCCGACGCGACCTGGACGCTGCACGCCGGCCGGCTGGAGCAGGGCGGGTGACGGCGCCATGAGAGCCTACCTGGCGCGCGCCGTGGGGCGGGAGCTCCGGGCCGGCAAGGCGCTGTTCCTGCTCTCGGTGGCGGGCGTGGCGCTGGGCGTGGGCGCGGTCCTCTCCATCCAGATCCTGAACGGCAGCGCGCTGGGCGCGTTCGCCGGCACGGTGCGCGCCGTCTCCGGCGACGCCGACCTGTCGGTGCTGGGCTGGACCGGCGCGCTCGACGAGGCGCTGTTCCCGGAGGTGCTGGCGGTGCCCGGGGTCGCCGCCGCGCGCCCGCTCTGGCGGGCCGACGCGGTGGTGGAGGGGCGCCCCGGCGCGTCGCTGGAGATCCTCGGCGCCGACCTCCTCGGCGCGGCGCGCGGCCCGTCGGCGCTGCCGCCGGGCGCGCTGGAGGGCGCGCTCGGGACCCCGGGCTGGGTGGCGCTGACGCCCGCCTGGGCGGAGGAGATGGGCTGGCGCGAGGGGGACCGGATCGACGTGTCGCTCGGCTCGCGCCGCGCGCGGCTGGTGGTGGGGGCGCGGGTGGACTTCCAGGCGGCGGCGCCGCTGGCGAGCCGCCGGCTGGCGCTGATGGACCTCGGGCAGGCGCAGGGGCTGCTCGGCGCGCGCGGCCGCATCCACCAGATCGACGTCCGCGCCGCGCCGGGCGTGGCGCCGGCCGCGCTGGCGGAGCGGCTCTCGGCCGCGCTGGGCGATCGCGCGCGGGTCGCCACGCCCGAGCAGCGCACCGTCGAGGCCGGCGGGCTGCTCTCGGCCTTCCGCCTGAACCTCACCGCGCTGTCGCTGGTCTCGGTGCTGGTGGGAGGGTTCCTGGTCTACGCCTCGGTGCGCGCCTCGCTGGCGCGGCGCCGCGAGGAGCTGGGGCTGCTCCGGGCGGTGGGCGCGACCCGGGCGCAGGTGCTGGGGCTCGTGCTGGGCGAGGCGGCGCTGCTCGGGATCCTCGGGACGGCCGCCGGCGTGCCGCTGGGCTGGCTCGCGGCGCGGGCCAACGTGGGCGCGGTGTCCGGCACCGTCCGCAACCTCTACCTGCTGGAGGGGATCGACCGCGTGGCGCTCACCCCCGGCCTGGTCGCGCTGGGCGCGGCCACCGGCCTGGCGGGCGCGCTGGCGGGCGCGCTCTGGCCGGCGCTCGACGCGGCCCGGGCCGACCCGCGCGCGCTGCTCGCCTCGATCGCGGTGGAGGAGGGCGCCGGGGCGCGGGCGGGCCGGCTGCTCGCGGCGGGGCTCGCCGCGCTCGCGGCCGGGCTGGCGGTGTACGCGCTCGCCGGCCAGCGGGTCGCCGCGGCGGGCTTCGCGCCGGCGGTGGGCATCCTGGTGGCGGTGCCGCTCGCGACGCCGGCGCTGCTCCGCGGGATGGGGCGCGCCGGCCTCCCGCACCGGCTCGGCATCGCCTACGGCCTCCGCAGCCTGGGCGGGCGGCTCTCGGCCTCGGCGTCCGCGGCGGGGGCGCTGGCGGTGGCGGTCGCCATGCTCGCCGGCGTCACCGTGATGGTGGGGAGCTTCCGCGACACGGTGGAGCGCTGGCTCGACGCCACGCTGCGCGCCGACGTCTACGTGACCACGCCCTCCTGGCGGCGCGCGCGCAGCGAGGCGACGCTCGCGCCCGAGGTGCTCGCGGCGCTGCGCGCCTGCCCCGGCGTCCGGTCGGTGGACGTGCTCCGGCAGCACACCGGCTACACCGGCGACGGCCGCCGGGTGCAGGTCTCCGGCGTGGACGCCGGCGTCCCCGGCGCGGAGCGGCGCGTGGCGCTGGTGGCCGGCGACGCCGCCGAGGCCATGCGGGCGCTGCGCGAGCGCGGGGCGGTGCTGGTCTCCGAGCCGCTCGCCCGAAGGGCCGGGCTGGCGCCGGGGGGCGCGCTGACGCTGCGCGGGCGCGCGGGCCCGGCGCGCTTCCCGGTGGCCGGCGTCTACCGCGACTACGGCGCCGAGGGCGGGGCCGTGCTGATGGATCTCGGGGCGTACGCGCGCGCGTTCGGCGCCGGCGCGCCGTCCAACGCCGCGCTCACGCTCGCCCCGGGCGCCGATCCGGAGCGCGCGGTGGCGGCGCTGCGCACGGCGCTCCCCGGGGCCGCGCTCCAGATCCGCTCCAACCGCACGCTCCGCGCCGAGGTGCTCGCCATCTTCGAGCAGACGTTCGCGGTGACGCGGCTGCTCGAGGCCATGGGGCTCGTGATCGCCGCCGCGGGGGTGACGCTGTCGCTGCTGGTGCTGGCGCGCGACCGGCGCGCCGAGCTGGCGCTGTACCGGGCGCTGGGCGCGAGCCGCGGCCAGCTGTTCCGGGTGTTCCTGGGGCGCGGGCTGGCGGTGGGCGGCGCGGGGCTGGCGCTCGGGCTCCTGGGCGGCGGCGCGCTGGCGATCGTGCTGGTGCGCGCGGTGAACCCGGCCTTCTTCGGCTGGACGCTGGGGATCTCGGTCCCGCTCCGCGCGCTCGCGCTCGAGGCGCTCGCCATCCTCGCCGCCGCCGCCGCGGCCAGCCTCTACCCGGCGCTCGCCGCGAGCCGCACGCCGGCGCAGGAGCTCTCCCGCGATGCGCTCTAGCGTGCTCGCCCTGGCGCTCGCGGCCTCGCTCGCCGCCGAGGCCGGGGCCGCGCCGGGCGGCGCGGCTGGGCCCGCGAGCGCGCCGGACCGGCGCGGCGCGACCTGGGCGCCCGCCGACCCGGCGCACCGCTGGAGCTTCCCGCGCGACCACCACGCCCACCGCGAGTACCGGAACGAGTGGTGGTACCTCACCGGCACGGTGGAGGACGCGGCCGCGCCCGGCCGCCGGCTCGGGTACCAGGTCACGTTCTTCCGCGTGGGCCTGGTGCGCGAGCCGCCGGCGCTCGACTCCGCCTGGGCGACCGGCGGCGCCGTCATGGCGCACCTCGCGATCACCGATCCGGGCGCGGGGACCCACCGCTTCGCCGAGGTGCTCTGGCGCGACGTCCCGATGCTGGGCGGCTTCGGGGCGGACGGCGATCCGGTGCTGGCCTGGGCCGTCGCGCCGCCCGGCACCGCGGGCCGCTGGGCGCTCACGCTCGCCGCGGACGGCGCGTTCGCCCTCTCGGCCCGCGACGACGCGCAGGGGATCGCGCTCGAGCTGGTGGCGCGCCCGGAGCGCCCGGTGGTGCTGCAGGGGCCGAACGGCTACAGCCGCAAGGCGGCCGCGCCCGGCCACGCCAGCCTCTACTACTCGTTCACCCGGATGGCGACCTCCGGCACGGTGACGCTCGGCGGCCGGGCGCGCGCGGTGCGCGGGACGAGCTGGATGGACCGCGAGATGGGCTCGTCGCAGCTCGCCCCGGCGCAGGTGGGCTGGGACTGGTTCGCGCTCCGGCTCGCCGACGGGCGAGACCTGATGCTCTACGCGCTCCGGCGCGCCGACGGCACGGTGGACTTCCGCCGCGCCACGCTGGTGACGCCGGACGGCGCGGTGCGCTGGCTCGACGCGGACGCGTGGCGCGCCGAGCCGCTGGGGCGCTGGCGCAGCGAGGCCACCGGCGCCGAGTACCCGCTCGGCTGGACCGTCACGGTTCCGTCGGCGGGGATTCGCCTCACGGTGCGGCCGGAGCTGGAGGCCGCGGAGAACGTCTCCTCGCGCGTGCCCGGGCTCGCCTACTGGGAGGGGCCGGTGCGACTCACGGGTCCGGACGGCCGCGCCGCGGGCGAGGGATACGTCGAGCTGACGGGCTACGGCGCGCGGGCGCGGCCGCCCATCTGATCGGCGCGCTGAGGTAGACTCGCGGCGCATGATCGACCTCGACAGCGCCGTCGTGGACTTCGTGGCGCGCAAGCAGGTGAAGGTCCCGCCGTATCCCGCGGTCGCGTTCCAGATCGACGCGCTGCTGCGCAGCCTGGACTACGGCCTCGACGACCTCGCGAAGCTGGTGGCGTCGGACCAGGTGCTCGCCGCCGACGTCCTCCGCTGCGCGAACACCGCGCTGTACGCGCGGGGCGCGCCGGTGGCCTCGGTGAAGCAGGCGGTGCAGCGCATCGGCGCGAGGGACGTGGCGCGGCTGGCGCTCGCCTCGGGGCTGGGCGCGCACGTCCTCGCGGCCGGCAAGCTCGCGCCGCTGCGCCGGCGCGTGTGGATGGACGCGCTCGCCTCGGCGCTCCTGTGCCAGGCGCTGGCGCGCGGGCGCGGGCTCTCCCCCGAGATCGCGTTCTCGGCCGGGCTGCTCCACGACTTCGGGAAGGTGGTGGCCATCGCCTGCCTGGAGGACCTGCTGGCGCGGCGCGAGGGCGAGGCGCCGCGCGAGGCCGCCGAGTGGGCCGCCGTCGCCGAGCGCTACCACGTGGAGCTGGGCGTGGTGATGGCGGCGCAGTGGGAGCTGCCGCCGGTGCTCGCCGACGTCGTCGCGCTGCACCACGCCGAGCGCATCGGCGCGGCGGCGGACCCGCGCTACGTGGAGACCGTCGCGGCGGTGGACGAGGTGGTGCGCATGCTGGGCGACCGGACGGCGGTCTCGGCGGACGACCTGGCCGAGGCGGCGCTGCTCGACGCGCCGGAGCGGCCGCTGGTGGCCCGCACCATCGAGGTGCTGCCCGGCTTCGTGACCGCGTTCGAGCGCCCCGAGGCCTGGAAGGTCGAGCTGGGCGCGAGCCCGATCGCGGCGCCGGCGTCCCCGCCCACGGTGGCCGCCGCGGGGCGGCCGCTGCCGTACGCCATGACCCTGCGGCTCGGCGGGGCCGAGCACGTCTTCGACGTCTGCGCCATGGGCGCGACCCAGTGCGTGGTGTCCGGGCCGTGCGCGCTGGCCGAGAACGTGCTGCTGGAGATGAAGATCGCCTGCGACCCGGCGCTGCGCGGCTTCGCCACCGTGAAGCTGTCCTGGACCGAGGGCGGGCAGACGCTGCTGCTCGTGCAGCCGTACGGCCTCCCCACCGAGGCGCTCGCGCGGTGGAGGGAGCTCGCGGACGGGGCCGCGGTTGCGGCGGCCTGACCGGCCCGCCCCGCGGCCGCCCGCGGCGACGGCGGCGCGGGTCGCTTAGAACCCTCGCATGCTCGACGAGCGGGGCGCGCTCGCGCGGGGCGCGGCGGAGGCCATCCGGGCGGGGTACGAGGCGTACCAGGCCGAGCGCGCGCGGATCACCGCGCGGGCGCGCGGGCGCTTCGAGGCGCGCGACTGGGCGGGCGCCCAGCGCGACGCGCGGGAGCGGCTCGACCTGCGCGACGGCGTGGTGCACCGGACGGTGGGCGAGGTCCGCGCCGAGCTGGGCGGGGCGGTCCAGGACCGCGAGGTGTGGCGCCGCGCCAAGGAGGCGTTCGAGGCGGTGGCCGCGGCCCGGCCGGACGCCGAGATCGCCGGGTCGTTCTTCAACTCGGTCACCCGGCGCGTGCTCACCACCGTCGGCGTGGACCCGGCCATCGAGTTCCTGGCCGCCGACGCGCCGCCGCCGCGCGAGGACCCGCCGCAGCACCGCGCCTTCGCGCGCGAGGCGACCACCGAGGCGCTGCTCGCGCGCATCCTGCGCGCGGCCCCGATCTCGGCGCCGTTCGAGGACCTGGCCCGCGACGCGCGCCTCGCCGCGCTGGAGCTGGACGCGCACGTGCGCGGCCTGCCGGACCGCCAGCCCATCGACGCGGTCGAGCTGGCGCGGCCGGTCTTCTACCGCGGGAAGGGCGCGTACCTGGTCGGCCGGATCCGGCGCGGCCGGCACCTGACGCCGCTGGTGCTGGCGCTCGCGCACGGCGACCGCGGCGTGGCGCTCGACGCGGTCCTGTTCACCGAGGAGGACGTGTCGATCGTGTTCGGGTTCACGCGCTCCTACTTCCACGTGGCGCTGGAGCGGCCCCGCGCCATGGTGGCGTTCCTGTCCACGCTGCTGCCGCTGAAGCGGCGCTCCGAGCTCTACACCGGCCTCGGCTACCACAAGCACGGCAAGGCCGAGCTGTACCGCGAGGTGGCGCAGCACCTCGCCGAGGGCGACGACCGCTTCGTGCCGGCGCGCGGCGACCGCGGGCTGGTGATGTGCGTGTTCACGCTCCCGGGCCTGGACGTGATCTTCAAGGTCATCCGGGACCGCTTCGCGCCGCCGAAGCAGACCACCCGGCGCGAGGTGATGGACCGGTACCGCCACGTGTTCCGCCACGACCGCGCCGGCCGGCTGGTGGACGCGCAGGAGTACGAGCACCTCGCGTTCCCGGCCGCGCGCTTCTCGCCGGCGCTGCTCGAGGAGCTGCGCACCGAGTGCGGCGACGGCGTGCGGGTGGCGGGCGGCGAGGTGGCCATCCGGCACCTCTACGCCGAGCGCCGGGTCACGCCGCTCAACCTGTTCGTGCGCGAGGCGGACGAGTGGACGGCGCGCCAGGCGGTGCTCGACTTCGGCTGCGCGCTCCGCGACCTCGCCGCCACCGACACGTTCCCCGGCGACCTGCTCCTCAAGAACTTCGGCGTCACGCGCCACGGCCGCGTCATCTTCTACGACTACGACGAGCTCACCCGGGTCACCGACTGCAACTTCCGCGACCTGCCCGGCGCGGGGCCCGGCGACGGCGACGACGGCTGGGGCGGCGGCCCCGACGCCGGCTACGACGGCGGCGACCCGCCGTTCTACGTGGGGCCCGCCGACGTGTTCCCGGAGGAGCTGCTGCCGTTCCTCGGGCTGACGGGGCGGCTCCGCGAGGTGTTCCTGCGGGCCCACGGGGAGCTGCTCACGGGCCGCTGGTGGCGCGACATCCAGGCGCGGCTGCGGGCGGGGGAGATCGTGGACATCTTCCCGTACCGCGAGGAGCAGCGGCTCCGCCACGCCCATCCATGAGCCGATCCGAGACGACCCGACCTTCCCGGGACCTGGCCCGAACCCCGGCCCCGCGTGCCAGGATGCGCCGCCCTCGCGTGCCCTCCCTGGCCTCCACCGCTGCGCTGGCCGCCCTCCTGCTCGTGCTCCCGGCCCGGGCCACCGCCTCCGGCGACGCGCCGGTGCGGATCGGGGGCGCGGCGTTCCCGGCCTGGCAGGACGCGGGCGGCGCGCATCTCAAGCTGCAGGGGGCCGGGCTGTTCCGCTGGGGCTGGTTCGTGAAGGTCTACGCGGCGGCGCACTACCTCGACGCCGCGGCACCGGGCGCGCCGCCCGACGCGGACGTGGCGCGGCGGCTCGAGATCGCGTGCCTGGTGAACGTCAGCGCGGCGGAGCTGGCCCGCGCCACCGAGCGGCTGCTGGCGCGCGCGCACGGGCCGGAGGTGATGCGATCGCTGGGCGGCCGGCTGGCGCGGCTGCGCGCGGCGTACGTCGGGCTGAGGCCCGGCGACCGGTACGCGCTCACCTACACGCCGGGCCGCGGCACCGAGCTGTCGCTGAACGGCCGGCCGCTGGCGCGCGTGGAGGGGGCGGACTTCGCCCGGGCCTTCTTCTCGATCTGGCTCGGGAGCCGGCCGGTGGACGGCGGGCTGCGCGACGCGCTGCTCGGCGCGGGCGCCGGCCCGGCGGTCCGGTCCGGATCGCGCGGCTGATCGCGGAGCGCGGCCCGGCGCCGCACGCGAGCGTTGCACCCACAGCCTGCGGTGTGTCCTACTCGGCGCGCACCTGCGGCACGGCGGACACGGCCCCGCGGTCGGCGCCCGAAAGCTCCCGGACTCCGCGGGGGTGGTCGCTGGCCTCCCGCCTGCAACGCCGTCGCCCGGACCGGGAGGACCCATGCTCCGCAAACCGCTCGCCGCCGCCGCGGCCCTGCTGGCCGCCGTCGCCCTCACCGCCTGCGGTCGCGGCTGCCGCCCCGCGCCTGCGCCCGAGGGCGTGGCGCTCTCGCCGCTGCCCGAGCCGCCCCCGCTCGTCATCCCCGAGGGCGCGACGGCCGCGGCCGGCGAGCTCGCGGTGGTGGCGGCGCGCCCGGTGGGGCCGGCGGAGGGCGAGGTCCGGCCCGCCATCACGTTCTCGCGCCCGGTGGTGGCGCTCGGCGCCGCCGACCCGGCGCACGATCCCGCGGCCGGCATCACGATCTCGCCGCCGGTGGAGGGCGAGTGGCGCTGGCTCGGCTCGGCCACCGTGGAGCTCGTGCCGCGCGCGCTCCTCCCGCTCGCGACGCGCTTCACCGTCACCGTCCCGGCCGGCCTGCGCGCGGTGGACGGCGCCGCGCTCGCCGCCCCGTACGCGTTCACCTTCGAGACGCCGCGCCCGGTGGTGCAGCGCCTCCTGCCGCGCGAGGGCTACGGCTGGCTGGCGCCGCGCGAGCCGGTGTCGCTCGTGCTCGACCAGCCGGTGAAGGACCTCGCCGCGCACCTGCGCGTCAAGGTGGGGGGCGAGGACGGCTGGCCGTACGCGCTGAAGGCGATCCCGGTCGCGGACGAGAAGCCCGCCGGCCCCGGTCGCCGCCTCCCGCCGCCCGACCCGTCCGCGCGCACCGGCCGCGATCGCCGCGTCCGGTACGAGCTCACCCCGCAGCGCCCGTACCCGCTCGACACGCCGGTGGAGCTGCGCATCGAGGGCGAGCTCGCGGGCGCGGAGGGCCCGCTGACGCTGGAGGGCGCGCCGCGCTTCGCGCTCAGGACCTACGGGCCGCTGCGCGTCGCGGCGGTGGAGCCCTGCTGGTGGGGCGGGGAGCGCTGCCCGCGGGGCCCGGTGCGGATCCGCACCACGAACCCGGTGGACCGCGCCACGCTCGCCGCCGCCGTCACCATCACGCCCTCCGTGAGGATCGACTGGGACGACGTGGAGGTCTCCGGCCCCGACGCGAGCGGCGCCGAGGTGATCCTGCCGGCGGCCTTCGCGCCCGGGACCCGCTACCGGATCGCGATCGGGCCGGCGCTCCGCGACGTGTTCGGCCAGGCGCCGGCGGAGCGGTTCGAGCGCACCTTCGACACCTCCGACCTAGAGCCCGAGCTGGACGCCGGGGACGAGCTGGCGCTGCTCGAGGCGGGCGGGGACGGCGCGCTCCCGGTGGGCGCCACCAACCTCCGGACGGTGGAGGCGACGCTCGCGCCGCTCGACGTCCCGGCGCTGGCGCGCCTGCTCGCGAAGCCGGATCGCACCGACCTGGGCGGCGGCCCGACGGTGTCCCGGACGCTGGACGTGTCGGGGACGCGCAACGCCGGCCGCACCGTGCCGCTCCCGGTGCGCGAGCTGCTGGCGGGCCGCGGCACCACGCTGTTCGCGGTGCGGGTGGTGGCGCCGGAGATCCGCGTCGAGCAGCCCTGGCAGCGGTGGCGGCGCGAGCGGCGGATCGTCGGCCAGCTCACCGACCTCGCCGTGCACGCGAAGCTCGGCGCGACGCGCGGCGTGGTCTGGGTGACGCGGCTCTCCGACGGCCAGCCGGTGCCGGGCGCCGACGTCGCGCTGCACGATCGCGACGGCATCGAGCGCTGGCGCGGGCGGGCCGGCGCCGACGGGCTCGCCGACGTGCCGGGGCTGGCGGAGGTCATCCCGCCGCACGGGCGCGAGCCCGAGTCCCCGTGGGCCACGCCGTTCGCGCTCGTGTCGGCGCGGGCCGGCGGCGACCTCGGCGTCACGCTCTCGAGCTGGTCGGGCGGCCTCGACCCGTCGGCGCAGGACGTCCCCACCGACTGGGACGGGACCGAGCCGCGGCCGCTCGGCGGCGTGTTCGCGGACCGCGGGATCTACCGGCCCGGCGAGAAGGTGCACCTGAAGGGCCTCGTCCGCACCCGCGCGCTCGGCCGGATCGGGACGCCGGCGCGCGGCAAGGCGGCGGTCACCGTGCTGAGCGCCCGCGGGAAGGAGATCTGGTCCGGCGAGGCGGCGCTGACGCCGTTCGGGACCTGGTCGGCCGAGGTGCCCATCCCCGCCGACGCGCCGCTGGGCGCGTTCGAGGTGCGGGCGCGGGTCGCGGCGGGCAAGGCGGTGCTGCCGTACCACGCCGGCTTCCGCGTGGAGGAGTACCGCGCGCCGCAGTTCCAGGTGGACGTCACCGCGCCGGCGCGCGAGGTGACCGCCGGCGAACCGCTGCGCGCGGAGGTGCTGGCCCGCTACCTGTTCGGCGGGGCCATGCCCAAGGCGGCGGTGCGCTGGACCGCCGCCCGCGAGTCGATCGACTTCCAGCCGCCGGGGCACCCGGGGTTCGGGTTCGGCCCGCAGACCTGGTGGTGGGACGACGAGGCGCCGCAGCGCACGGCGGACGTGGTCGCCTCCGGCGCGGGCGAGACCGGCGACACCGGCCACCTCGCCATCGACGCGGGCAAGGCGGAGGCCACCGGCGGCCGGACGTTCGCGGTCACGCTCGAGGCCGAGGTCACCGACGTGAACCGGCAGCGGATCGCCGCCCGCGCCGCGGTCACCGTCCACCCGGCGGCCGTGTACGCCGGCGTTCGGCGCCGCGGCGCCGGGTTCGCCGAGGCGGGCCGGCCGGGCGAGCTGGAGGTCATCGCGGCGGCGCCGGACGGCGCGGTGCGCGCCGGGATCGCGGTGGACCTGGTGGTGAAGAAGCGGGAGTGGCGCTGGATCCGCAAGAAGGGCGTGGGCGGGCGCTGGGTCACCGAGAGCGAGGTGGTGGAGGAGCGGGCCGGCGGCTGCGCGCTGCGCACGCGGGAGGAGCCGGTGGCGTGCGCGTTCACGCCGCCGGCGCCGGCGCTGTACGTGGCCGAGGCCACGCTGAAGGACGCGCAGGGGCGGACGCAGGTGACGCGCTTCCCGTTCTACGCTGCCGGCGCGGGCTGGGTGTCCTGGCAGCGCGAGGACACCGGCAGGATCGACCTCGTGCCGGACCGGCAGGGCTACCAGCCGGGCGAGGTGGCGAAGGTGCTGGTGAAGAGCCCGTTCCCCCGTGCAGAGGCCATCCTCACCGTCGAGCGCGAGGGCGTGCGCTCCGCGCGCCGCGTGACGCTGGAGGGCAGCGCCACCACGCTGGAGGTGCCGATCGCCGAGGACGACCTCCCGAACGTCTTCGTGTCGGTGCTGCTCGTGCGCGGCCGCGTCGCCGCCGCCGACGCGGGCGGGGCGCCGGGCGGCCCCGGCGCGGATCCGGGCCGCCCCGAGGTGCGGGTCGGGTACGCGAAGCTGTCGGTGGAGCGGCGGGCGAAGCGGCTCCAGGTGGCGCTCGAGCCGGATCGCGCCGAGAAGCGGCCGCGCGAGCCGGTGGAGGTGCGGGTCCACGTCACCGACCACGCCGGGAAGGGCGCGCCGGCCGAGGTCACGGTGTGGGCGGTGGACGAGGGCATCCTCCGGCTCACCGGCTACGAGCCGCCCGACCCGGTGGCGCTGGTCCACCCGGAGCGCGGCCTCTCGGTGCGCCTGGGCGAGTCGCTCATCCACCTGGTGGAGCGGGCCCGCTACGGCGAGAAGGGGCGGTCGCCGGGCGGCGGCGGCGGCGGGGAGGGCGCCGGCGCCGGCTTCCGCACGCGCTTCGAGACCACGGTCCTGTTCGCGCCGGAGGTCCTCACCGACGCCGAGGGCCGGGCCACGGTGCGGTTCACGGTCCCCGACAACCTCACCACCTGGCGCATCATGGCGGTGGCGGTGTCGCGCGGCGATCGGATGGGCGCGGGCCGCTCGAAGGTGACGGTCTCGAAGCCGCTCCTGGCGCTCCCGGCGCTGCCGCGGCTGGCGCGGGTGGGCGACCGGTTCGAGGCCGGGGTGGTGGTGCACGCGCCCGGCGCACCGGCGCAGGAGGTGGAGGTCCGCGCCGAGGCGAGCGGGCTCGTCCTCGACGGGCCGGCGGTGAAGAAGGTCAGGCTCGACGGGGCGCCGCGCGAGGTGCGGTTCGCGTTCCGGGCCGACGCGCCGGGCGAGGCGGTGCTCCGGTTCGCGGCGCACGGCGCGGCCGGGCAGGACGGGGTGGAGCAGCGGCTCCCGGTGCGGCTCGCGGTGGAGCAGGAGGCGGTGGCCGTCTCCGGCGACACGCGCGACCGCCGGCGCGAGGCGCTGGCGCCGCCGGCCGGGGCGCGGCCGGACGTGGGCGGCCTGGAGGTGCGGCTCGCCTCCACCGCGCTCGCGGGCTTCTCCGAGGGCATGCGGCAGCTCGTCGAGTACCCCTACGGCTGCCTGGAGCAGCTCTCCTCGCGCCTCGTGCCGTTCATCGCGCTCCGCGAGCTGCAGGGCCGGCTCGGCCTGCGCCACCTGCCCGGCGAGCGCGCGCCGTCGCCGCCGGCCTGGGCGCGCGCCTGGCTCGGCGACGAGGTGTTCCGCATCCAGGAGACCGACGATCCGGACGAGGTGGTCCGGCGGACGGTGAAGGCCATCGAGCGGCTGCAGGGGCCGGACGGCGGCTATCGGTACTGGCCCTCCTCGGAGTGCTCGGCGCCGTGGGCCTCGTCGTACGCGGTGCTGGCGCTGGGCCGGGCCGCCGAGCTGGGCTACCCGGTGGATCGCGCGGCGCTCTCGCGCGGGCAGAAGTACCTCGCCGGCACCGTGGCGGCCGGGCGCTGCACGCGCTGCGGCGGCTCCTGCGCGACGCCGGACGATCCCACCCGCGTGTTCGCGCTGTACGCGCTCGCGCGCACGCGCGCGCCGAAGGCCTCGTTCCACGCCGAGCTGGTGGCGCGCCGCGCGGCGCTGCCGCTGTTCTCGCAGGCCATGCTGGCGGACGCGCTGCTCGTCACCGGCAGCCGCGACGAGGGGCGGCGGGTGCTCCAGGAGGTCCTGAACCACGTGAAGGAGTCGCCCACCGGGGCGCACCTCGAGGAGGCCGACCCGCGCACCTACGCGCCGCTCTGGTCGTCGGACACGCGCACCACCGGCATCGTGCTCGGCACGCTCGCCTCGGCCATGCCGGACCACCCCTACGTGCCGAAGCTGGCCGCGTGGCTGGCGGGGGTGCGCCGCGCCGACGGGCGCTTCCGCAACACGCAGGAGGCGGCGTTCGCGCTCCTCGCGCTGTCCGAGGTGCTGCGCACCCGCGAGAAGGACGTGCCCGACTTCACCGCCCGCGTCTCGCTCGCGGGCGCCGAGGTGGCCTCGGCGCGCTTCGCCGGCCGGAGCGCCGAGGCGGTGCGCCGCGAGGTCCCCATGTCGCGGTTGCCGCGCGGCGGCGGCGCGCTCGACTTCGCGCGGGACGGCGCCGCGGGCGTCCTCTACTACGGGGCGGTGCTGCGCTGGGCGCCGGCCGAGCTGCCGCGGGAGCCGCTCGAGCGCGGCATCCACGTGCAGCGCTGGATCGAGCCGTACGACGGGCAGGCCGGCGGCGGGCAGGTCCGCGCGGTCGCGGCCGGAGACCTGGTGCGGATCCGGGTGCGGCTCGGCACCTCGCAGGAGCGCCACCACGTGGCGGTCTCGGTGCCGGTGCCCGCCGGGCTGGAGATCGTGGACACCTCGCTCGCCACCACCGCCGCCGTCCCGGCCGCGCCCGCGCCCGAGGCGGACGGCGAGGACGCGGAGGAGGGCGAGGGGTACGCCTGGGAGTCGGCCGAGGACCTCTCGGAGGAGGAGGCCGGGCCGCCGGCGGGCTGGGCCTTCCGCTTCTGGAGCCCGTTCAACCACCAGGAGCGGCGGGACGACCGGCTGGTGCTGTTCGCGGACTCGCTGCCGCCGGGGCTCCACGTGGCGACGTTCGTGGCGCGCGCCACGACGCCGGGCACGTTCCTGCTCGCGCCGGCCCGGGCCGAGGAGATGTACGCGCCGGAGGTGTTCGGGCGCTCCGACGCGGGCACGTTCGAGGTGCGGGCCGGGGGCCGGTAGGGGGCCGCGGTGCGGGAGGCGTCTCAGCGGGCCGCGAGGGCCGTGCGACCCGCCCTGGTCCGCGTCGCGGCGGTGCTGGCCGGCCTCTCCGCGGTGGCGGCGCTCGCGGCGGGGGTCTTCGTGGCCTGGCCGCTGCCGGACGGCCTCCTCGAGCGCCGGCCGGTGGCCGCGGTGCGCTTCACCGACCGCGACGGCGGCCTGCTGCGCGAGGTGGCCTCGCGGGCGGACGGGCGGAGCGTGCCCCTGCCGCGCGGCGAGCCGGTGCCGCCCCGGGTCCGCGCCGCGTTCGTCGCCGCGGAGGACGCGCGCTTCGAGCGCCACCCGGGCGTCGATCCGCTGGCGGTGGCGCGGGCCGGCTGGCAGCTCGTCCGGCACCGCCGGGTGGTCTCGGGCGCGTCCACCCTCACCATGCAGCTCGCCCGCGCGCTCGTGCCGCACCCGCGCACCGCCGGCGGGAAGCTGGTCGAGGCGCTGTGGGCGCTCCGGCTCGAGGCGCACCTCGGCAAGGACGAGCTCCTCCGCGCCTACCTCGACCGCGTCCCGCTCGGCGGTGACCTCTACGGCGTGGAGGCGGCGGCCGCGCTGTACTTCGGGCGGCCGGCGCGGACGCTCTCGGCGGCGCAGGCGGCGCTGCTCGCCGGGCTCGCGCGCGCGCCCTCCGCGCTCGACCCGCTCCGGCGCCCGGAGGCCTCGCGCGAGCGCGCGCTGGCGGTGCTCGGCCGGATGGAGGCGCTCGGCCTCGTCGGCGCCGAGGAGGCGCGGCTCGCCCGGGAGGCGCCGCTCGACCTCGCCGCGCCGGAGCGGAGCTTCGAGGCGCCGCACCTGGTGGAGGCGCTCTCGGGCCGGCTCGGCGCCCTCGGCCTGGACGCCGCCGCCGAGGTCGAGACGGCGCTCGATCGCGGCCTGCAGCGCGACGTGGAGGAGCTCGTCCGCGCCGAGCTGGCCGGCGACCCGCGCCTCGGGAACGTCGCGGTGATCGTGGTGGACAACGCGAGCGGCGAGGTGCTCGCGTACGTGGGCTCGGCCGACTTCCTCGACGCGGCCGGCCTCGGCCAGAACGACGGGGTGCGGGCGCGGCGCCAGCCGGGCTCGGCGCTGAAGCCGTTCGCCTACGGCCTGGCGCTCGCGCGCGGGTACACCGCCGCGTCGGTCCTGTCCGACGTCGAGGTGCGGCTCGCCACCCCGACCGGCGACTGGGTCCCGCGCAACTACGACCGGCGGGCGCACGGGCCGGTGCCGCTCCGCGCCGCGCTGCAGAACAGCTACAACGTGCCCGCGGTGCGGCTCGCCGAGGCGCTCGGGCCGGAGCGGGTGCTGCGCACGCTGCGGGCCGCCGGGTTCGAGTCGCTCTCGGGCGGCGCCGACCGGTACGGCGCGGGGGTGGTGCTCGGCAACGGCGACGTGACGCTGCGCGAGCTGGCGCGCGCGTACCGCGGGCTCGCCCGCGGCGGCCTGCTGGAGCCGCTCCGGGAGGTGCGGGCCGCGCGCGACGCGGCCGGGCGGCCGCTGCCGGTCGCGCGCGAGCTCGCGCCGCGGCGCTTCCTGCCGGCGGGCGCGGTGGCGCTCCTCACCGACATCCTCTCCGACGAGGCGGCGCGGGCGCCCGCGTTCGGCGTGCACAACGCGCTCCGGCTCCCGTTCCCGGTGGCGGCCAAGACCGGGACCTCGCGCGCGTACGTGGACAACTGGACCGCCGGCTACACCGCGGAGCGGACGGTGGCGGTGTGGGTGGGGAGCTTCGACGGGCGGCCGATGCAGGGCGTCTCGGGGATCACCGGCGCCGGGCCCGTGTTCGCGCGCGTGATGGTGCGCGCGATGCGCGGCATCGAGCCCGCGCCGCTGGTGGACCGCGGCCGCTTCACCCGCGCCCGCGTGTGCCCGCTCACCGGCCTGCGCGCGGGGACGGGCTGCCCGGGGGCGCTCGAGGAGGTCTTCCTGCCCGGCACCGCGCCCTCGGCGGCCTGCGCCGCGCACGCGCACGGCCCAGGCGCGCCGGTGGCGCTCGCGCCGGAGCTGCTGGGGTGGGCGCGCGCCGAGGGGATCGCGGCGGTGGCGGACGGCGCCGCCGCGGACGCTGGCGCGCCGCGGGTGCTGCTGCCCGCCGACGGCGACGAGTACCTGGTCGAGGCCGGGTATCCGGAGGGCGCGCAGGGCATCCCGCTCCGGCTGGCGCTGCCGCCGGGGACGGCGCGGGCGGAGGTGCGGGTCGGGGGCGAGCGGCTCGCGCTCGGGCCGCCGTTCGCGGCGCGGCTCGCGGCCCGGCCCGGCCGCCACCGGCTGGAGGTGTGGCTCCCCGGCGGCGCCGCGCCGGCCGCGGTCAGCACGTTCACCGTCCGGGGCGCGCCGTGAGCGCGCCGGGCATCCTCGCGGCGCTGCTGCTCCTGACGGCCGCCCCGACCGCCGCGTCGTCGGCGCGCTCGGTGGCCGCGCCTGCGGCGCCTTCGGTCGCCGCGACGGCGGCGCCGCCGGTGGACGTCGAGCTGCTGGCGCGCCTCGCGCCGCGGCGGCTCGAGCTGGAGGCCGGCGGGCGCCGGCGGTCGGTGGTGGCCCGCGGCGACGCGCTGGTGGTGGACGGGGTGGCGGCCGGCGCGGCGCTCGCGCTGCCGGCCCGCACCTGGCGCGTCGTCGCCGGCCACCGGGACGGCCTCGCGACCCGCGCGCGCACCTACCGCGCGGCGCTCCGGATCCGCGCCGAGCGCGGGGTGCTGCGGGTGCGCGCCACGATGGCGCTCGAGGACTACGTGGCCGGGGTGGTCGCCTCGGAGGCGCTGCCGGGCACGCCGCGCGAGGCGCTGCGCGCGCTGGCGGTGGTGGTCCGCTCCTACGCGCTCGCCGCGCCGCCCCGCCACGCGGACGGCGCCCGGTGCGACCTCGCCCACTGCCAGCTCCTGCGCGGCGGCGGGGCGGATCGCGCGCACGAGGCGGCGGCGAGGGCAGCGGCGCGCGCCACCGCGGGCGAGGCGCTGCGCCTGCCGGGCGGCGCGGTGGCGGCGGCGCCGTTCCACGCCGCCTGCGGCGGCCACACCGCCGATCCGCGGGAGGCATTCGGCGGCGCGGGCATCGGCGCGGCGGCGGTGGCCGACCCGGGCTGCGCGCCGGAGCGCTGGCGCGCGGCGCTCGATCCGGCCGCGCTGGCGGCGGCGGTGCGCGCGGCGCTCGCGGCCTCGGATCCGGGCGGCGCGGCGGCGGTGCCGGCGCGGCTCCGGGCGGCCGACCTCGCGGTGCGCGCCGGCGCGGGCGGGTGGGTGGCGCAGGTGGCGGGCGCGGACGGCGGCTGGGCGCTCGGGGGGGACGCGTTCGCGCGCGCGGCCGACGCGTCCGCCGGGCGCGGGGTGGTGCGCAGCTCGCGGTTCCGGCTCGCCTCCGCCTCCGGCGCAGGGCGCCCGGTGCTGGAGGGCGCCGGGCGCGGCCACGGCGTGGGGCTCTGCCAGGCGGGCGCCGCGCGGCGGGCGCGGGCCGGGCAGGGGTACCGGGAGATCCTCCGGGCGTACTTCCCGGGCGCCGCCGTCGCGACGGCGCGGGCACCGGATGGGCCGTCCATCGAACGATCCGCCGATGCGGGCGCACGCCGCGCCCTACCGCCGGGCGGCGCGCGGCGCTAGCCTCCGGGCACCATGCCGAAACCCTTCGACGAGTCGCACGCGGCCTCCTACGACGCGCAGTTCGCCGCGCTCGCCCCGTTTCGCGACGCGCTGCACCTGGTGACGCGGATCGCGCTCGACGCGCTGCCCGCCGACGCCCGCATCCTGTGCGCCGGCGCGGGCACCGGGGCGGAGCTGCTGTACCTCGCGGCGGCGTTCCCGGGGTGGCGCTTCACCGCGGTCGATACCTCGGAGCCGATGCTCCGCCGCTGCCGGGCGCGGGCGGAGGCCGCCGGGGTCGCCGACCGGTGCCAGTTCCACGTGGGCACCGTCGGTGACCTCCCCGGCGCGGCGGGCGACCACGACGGCGCGACGGCGCTGCTCGTGTCGCAGTTCCTGGTCGATCGCGCGGCGCGGCAGGCGTTCTTCCGCGCCATCGCCAATCGCCTGCGGCCCGGGGCGCCGCTGGTGGTGGCCGACCTGGCCGCGCCGTCGCTGTCGGGCGGCCTGGCCGCGCTGTGGGGGCGGGCCTGGCTGCACGCGGGCGTGCCGGCGGAGCAGGTCGCGCGGATGCCCGAGACGTTCGCGGAGCAGGTGGCGGTGCTCCCGCCGGACGAGGTCGCCGCCCTCGTCGCGGCGGGCGGCTTCGACGCGCCGCTCCGGTGCTTCCAGAGCGTCCTCATCCACGGGTGGGTGGCGCGCCGGAGCGACGGGCCGTGAGCGCCCGGCGCGCGTTCCCCTGAGCCCTCACGGGCGCGCGTCGGCGCGGACCTCGCGGATGGCGCGGTCGATGGAGTCGCCGGTGCAGAAGTACGCCAGCAGCCCGCCGCGGCCGCGCGCCGCGCGCAGCGCCGGCAGCGCCTCCGGGTCGCGCAGCTCGCCGATCAGCTCGGCGGCGGCGCGGCGGGTTCCGCAGCCGTCGGCCCCGAGCAGCCGGCGCGCGTTCTCGCGGATCACCGGGTCGGTCCGCAGCGCGGGGTCGGCGGCGAGCGCCAGCCGGTAGCGCCGCAGGCACTCGCCGGAGGCGCGGCGGGCGCAAGCCACGTCGCCGCGGAGCTTGTCGAGGAGCGGCCCGCGCCGGCCGGCGCGCTCGGCCTCGTCGAGGAGGGCGCGCGCGCCGGCGGCGTCGCCGGCCGCCAGGCGCGCCGCCACGCCGGCGGCGAGGTCCGCCTCGCCGCGCGGGACGGCGAGGAGGCCGGCGAGGGCGAGGAGCGCGACCGCGAGCACGGCGCGGCCCCGGCGCGAGGCGGGCAGGCGAACGCGGGCGGCCGCGACCAGGGGCCGGAGCCGTTCCAGGGCGCGGAGGGCGGCGGCGCCGAGCGCGGGTGCGCGCCGGACGGCGGCCGCGGCGACGAGCGAGGCGAGCGCCGAGCGCGCGCGGTCGAGCGCGCCGTCCCACGCGTTCGGCGCCGGCGCCGGCGCGGGCGCCGGGGCCGAGGCCGGCGCCGCCAGCGCGGCGCACAGCGCCAGGACGCTGCCCGGCCGGCGCCAGCGCGGCTTCGCGAGCGCGGCCGCGATCGCGTCCTCCAGCGCGGGCGGCACCTCCGGGCCGGGCGGTGCGGGCGGCCGGTACAGGACGCGGTGGGCGGCCTCGAGCGCGGTCGGCGCGTCGAACGGCGGCGCGCCGCAGAGGATCGCCTGCACCAGCGCGGCGGTGGAGAACACGTCGGCGCGGCGTCCGGCGCGCGCGCCGCGGAGGACCTCCGGCGCCGCGAAGCCGGCGGGCTCGACCGGCGCGCCCGGCCCGAGCCCCGGGCGCGCCGCGCCGCGCGCCCCGAGCGCCACCGCGCCGCCCGGCGCGATCCGGACGGTGCCCGGGTGCAGCGCCCCGTGGACGCGCCCCTCCGCGTGCAGCGCCGCCACCGCGGCGGCCAGGCCGCGCGCGATCGCCAGCCGCGCCGCGCCCTCGGGGCGCGCCGCCAGCACCTCCGCCAGCGCCCGCAGGGGCTCCGCCGCCGGGCGCGGCGCGTCGAGCGCCGCGGCGGCCGCGGGCGCGCGGGGCGGGACCGGCCGCCCCGGCGCGGCGGGCGCGGGGACCGCCGAGGCGCGGGGCGCGGACCCCGGCGCGGGGAGCGGCGGGACGGTGTTCACGGAAAGAGGATCTCCGCCCCGACCGCGCCGCTGAACGCGGCGTGCACCGAGGCGAGCCGGCCGTAGCGGGCCTCGGCGGAGAGCTGGAGCCGCCCGATCCGGCGGAGCACCGCGGCGCGGGCGTCGCCGCCGGCGCGGACCGCGCCGCGCGCGCCGGTGGTGAGCTGCACGGCCGGGCCGGCGTCGAGGACGAGGCGCCCGGCCAGGCCGTCGTCGCGCGCCAGCGAGAGGCGCGGCGAGGCGGTGGCGTGCAGCGGGGGCGAGAAGAGGCGCGGGGCGGCCGGGTCGGGCACCGGCCCGTCGCCGGAGAGATCGCGGGCGTGGTGCACCGCCTCGACCGCGCCGCCGGCGGCCAGCTCGAAGCCGCCGGGCCGGGCCAGCACGCGATCGGCGCGCGCGGCGACGCCGGCGAGGAGCGTGGAGCGGAAGCCGGCGCCGGACACGGTCCCCGCCCGCGCCGACAGCTCGCCCCGGAGGTCCCGGCCGGCGAGCGCCACCCGCAGCGCGGCGACGGTCTCGGAGGCGGCGCCGACGACGCGCCCGTCCACGAGCTCGCCGGCGTAGGCGCGGAAGGAGTCCAGGCGCGGCGCGCGCGAGACGGAGGCCGCCAGGGTGGCCGCCCCGAGCGTCGCCTCGAGCCCGAGCGCGCCCTGGAAGCCCTGGCCGGCGCGCCGCGCGCCGTCCCACCCGCCCGCCGCGTCGAGGCGCCAGGCCGGGTCGGGGCGCCAGCGGCCGGTGACGCGCACCTGCGCGCCCTCGGCGCGCGCGCCGTCCGGGCCGCGGTGCGCCGCGGCGCCGGCCTCCACCGCGCCGGTCGTGAACGGCGTCGGGTCGGTGCGGCCGGTGGCGAACGCGCCGGCCGACGAGATCGCGAAGTCCCCGCCCGTCTGCGCCAGCGCCCGCGCCAGGCCGCCCGCCGCCGGCTCGCGCCCGCGGCGCAGGTCGCGCTCCAGCGCCGCCAGCTCGGGCCGGGCCGGGCCGTAGCGGCCGGCCAGGTCCCCGTGGGCCAGCGCGCGGTCGGGGTCGCCGTTCCACGCGTACGCCTGCGCCAGCCCGCGGTGCGCCTCGGCGTCCTGCGGCGCCGAGGCGAGCACCGTCTCGTAAGCGGCGATGGCCTCGCCGCTCGTCTCCTTGCGGGCGCCGAGCACGCGCGCCAGCCCGAGCCGCGCGCGCCGCGAGCGCGGCTCGGCCCGCAGCACCGCCTGGTACTCGGCGCGGGCCTCGCCGCGGGTGGCCGGGTCGGCCGCGAGCAGCTCGGCCCGCTCCAGGCGCGCCTCGGCCGACGGGCGGAGCGCGATCGCCCGCGCGTACGCGTCGCGCGCCTCGGCGCGCCGCCCGGCCTTCGAGAGCGCCCGCGCACGACCCAGCGCCAGCTCCGCGTCGTCGGGCCGGCGCCCGAGCAGCTCGTCGTACAGGCCCACCGCCTCGCCGGCGGTGCGCGCGTCGGCGGCGAGCAGCCCGGCCAGCGCGCGGGTCGCGGCCGCGTCGCCGGGCGCCTCGCGCCGGCGGCGGCGCAGCTCCTCGACCGCCGCCTCGCGCCGCGCCGGATCCCAGAGCAGCAGCCGCAGCCGCTCGTCGCGGAGCGTCCGGTCGTCCGGGGCCGCCGCGAGCAGCCGGTCGTACTCGGCGAGCGCCTCGCCCAGCGCGGCGCGCTCGCGCGCCAGCAGCCGCGCCAGCTCGCGCCGCCGGGCGGGATCGTCCCGCACCGCCAGGCCCATGCGCAGGTAGCGCACCGCGTCCCTCGAGCGGTAGGCGTAGCGCGACCACTGCAGCAGCCCGGCCTGCCGGAACGCCAGCTCCGCGTCGTCGGGGAACCGCGCCAGGTGGCGGTCCAGCTCCGCGACCGCGAGGTCGGTGTCGCCGTTCTGGAGCAGCGCCAGCGCCACGCCGCGCGACGCCTCGCGGCCGCGCGGGTTCTCGGCGAGCGCCTTGCGGTAGGCCTCCACCGCGGCGGCGCAGTTGCCGATGCGCAGGTTGGCGCGCCCGCGCGCGAGGTACCAGGCCTCGGAGATCCCGGCGGGCCGGGCGGCGGCGGGCAGCGCGAGCGCGGCCGCGAGCGCGGCGGCGCGGAGGGTTCGGATCATCGGGCGGGACTCCCCTCGAGCGTCAGGTCGTCAGGCAGCAAGGTAGGCATGCGGCTCGGCGCCCGGGACGGGCTCCGCCTGGAGCGCCAGCCCCAGCCGCCACAGGCCCGGGAGGATGCGCCGTGCGTGGACCACGCGGGCCCAGCCGATCCCCTCCGGGGCGAGCAGCGCCAGCGCCGTGCCCGGCGCGGGGATCGCACCCCTCGCGCCGGCCGCGACGAGCCCCAGCCCCCCCGCCGACGCGTCCACCGCGAGGGCCCGGCAGGCGCGCCCCGCGCCGCACAGCCGGAGCGGGCGCAGCGTCCGGCGCCGCGCCCCGAGGCGCCGCCGCGGGCGGAGCGGCCGGACCGCCCGCCACAGCCCGGCGAGCAGGTGCCAGGCCATGGCCGCCTGCCACCGGCTGCGCCCGTCGTGCGCGCCCGCGTGCGCCCCGTCGGCCGAGAACGCGATCCGGACCAGCGCGCGCGCCTCGGCCGCGCCGACGCCCTGGAACGCGAGCCCGGCGCGCGGCGCCCCGTCCACCGGCTCGACGTAGGCGACGCGCGCGCGGAGGCGGAGCCCCTCGGGCCCGTCGAACGTCACCTCGACCTCGGCCGGCAGCGCGGCGCCGGGCGGCAGCGCCACCGCGGCCCCGCCGCGGGCGAGGTCGAGCGTGCTCGCCTCGAGCGACAGCCCCGGCGCCTCCAGCCGCACCGGCACGCGCCGCCGGATCCGCTCGTCCTCGCGCCGCTGCGGGCGCTCCCAGGCGACGAGCAGCGCGAGCAGCACCGAGACCAGGTTCGCGCCCGCCCAGGCCAGGTTGAACGCGTACGCCTCGACCTCGATGCCGAACGCCCACAGCTCCGCCGCGCCCTTGGCGATGGCGAGGAGCCCGACCGCCGCGGCGGCGAGCGTGAACGCCGAGGTGCGCAGGTCGAAGCGGCGCCGCTCGGAGCGCACGCCCTTGGGCGTCACCTTGAAGCCGAGCCGCCTCGGCAGGAGCAGGTCGAGCGTGGCGCGCGCCAGCGGGAACGCCACCGCGCCCTCGTACAGGCCGCCCCAGAGCAGCCGCGGCCAGCCCGGCACCAGCGCGGACGCCGCGAGCGGCGCGGCGACCAGGTGCGGGACGAGGTAGGCGAGCAGCACCGGCAGCTCGGCGAACAGCGGGTGCAGGTGGAACAGGAGGTACGCGAGCGGCGTGGCGAAGAACACCAGCCGGGCCAGCGGGAAGAAGAAGTACCAGAGCGAGGCGAGGTAGCCGAGGCGGTGGCGCAGCGGCAGCCCGCGCTGGAGCAGCGGGTTGTCGCGGAAGAAGATCTGCAGGCAGCCGAGCATCCAGCGCCGCCGCTGCACCACGTAGCTCGCCAGGTCCTCGGCGGAGAGCCCGGCGGCGAGGTCCTCGTCCACGAAGCGCGTGCGCCAGCCCCCCGCGTGCAGCTTCTGGCTGGTGTGGATGTCCTCGGTGATGGAGAGCAGGTGGAAGCCGCCCACCGAGGCGAGCGCCTCGCGGCGGAACACCGCGCCGCTGCCCACGAAGAACGCCCCGCCCCAGCGGTCCCGCCCGCCCTGGATGGCGTGGTTGAACAGGTCCGCCTCGTTCGGCACCGAGGCCGGCGCGCCGAGCGCGCGCTGGAAGACGTCGGGGTTGTAGAAGTGGTGCGGGGTCTGGACCACGCCGAGCCGCGGGTCGCGGAAGCACGGCACGGTCCGCTCCAGGAACGCGGCGGTGGGCACGTGGTCGGTGTCGAACACCACCACCAGCTCGCCGTCGGTCCGGGCCAGCGCGGCGTTCAGGTTGCCGGCCTTGGCGTGCCGGCGCGGGCCGGCCAGGTAGCGGGCGCCGTGCTCGGCCGCGAGCCGGGCCACCTCCTCGCGGTGCGAGTCGTCGCAGACCACGATGGTCTTCCGCGGGTAGCGCAGGGCGGCGCAGGCGGCGAGCGTCTTGTCGAGGATGTCGAGCGGCTCGGAGTAGATGGGCACCATCACGTCCACCGACGGGTGCGGCTCGCCGGCCCCGAGCGGCGGCTCGGGCGGGCGGGCGCGGTGGCGGAGCCCGACCTGCACCACGAGGAGCGCGACGGTGGAGAGCGCGTACGCCTCCGCGGCGAGGAGCGCCAGCGAGAGGGCGGGGCCGAGCGGCTCGACGAAGTTGAGCGTCGAGCCGGCGCGCCAGGCGAGGTACCGGATCGACAGGCCGAGCGCGAGCGCCACCAGCGCCGCCCGCGCCGGCCAGAGCCGCCGCGCGAGCGGCGCGAGCACGACCGCCAGCGCGACCGGGAGCAGCGGGAAGCGGTCGCGGAACGCGCCCCAGTCCAGCGAGGAGAGGAACGCGAGCGGCTCGTCGAAGCGGCGCAGGAGCCCGGCCTCCAGGGCGCGCCCGAACCAGAGCCAGTTGTGGAGGTAGTAGGGCGTCGCCTCGCCGGAGAGGGCCCGGTCGAACAGCGCGTCCAGCTTCGACGCCCGCATGGCGCGCGCCAGCTCGGGATCCTCGAGCTGCGCGAGCGCCTGCACCGAGGCGAGGTGGGGGAGCCCGTCCAGCTCGGAGAGGGGGCGGCCCGAGGTCGTGTACCGCTCGCGCAGGCGCCCCTCGTCGCGGAACGCCTCGGCCGGGAAGCGGAGCAGCCGGGCGCGCAGCTCCGCCTCGCCTCGCCGCCCGAACCAGCGCGCGTCGAGCGCCACGCGCCAGTAGACGGGCACCGCGTCGTAGCCGAACGCGTCCGGCTGCCCGCCCGGGCGCGCCAGCAGCAGCTCGCCGGTGCGCGGGTCCACCCAGATGCGCTCGGGCGGGAGCGCCAGGCCCTTCTCGATCATCAGGAACCGCAGCACCTGGTAGCTCGACTCGACCAGCTCGGCCCAGGGCCGCTCCGGATCGACGTCGGCGAACACCTGGTAGGCGTACGGCGCGAGGTAGGCGACGTGGAGGGTGGGGTAGCGCTCCGCGGGCGCCCAGTTGCCGCCGGTGGGGAGCCAGCGGCCGCCGGCGCGGATCACCTCGCGCGCCCAGATGTCGGCGAGCAGCGGGCGCGCCGCCTCGAGGTAGCGCGGGTCGCCGAAGCGGCGGGACGCGAGCACCAGCGCGAGGGCCACGTCCTGGTCCGCGTCGGTGGCGGCGTTGCGGTCCTTGACCTTGCCGTCCAGCCAGCGCCACGCCAGCAGCCGATCCTCGCGCACCGCCAGGTTCTCGCGCGTCCAGCGCCAGACCGCGTCCAGCGTGGCGCGGTCGTCCATCCACACCGCGCGGAGCATGGCGTAGCCCTGGCCCTCCGAGGTGGTGACGCCGCCCTCGTCGAGCGCCGCCACCCGTCCGCCCTGCACGTGGGTGTACCGGTAGTAGCTCCACAGGGCGGAGAGCCCGTCGCGGTCCTGCGCGGCCGCCCGCGGGCGCGGCTCCGCGTGGCCGCACCCCGCGAGCAGGGCGGGCGGGGCGCACAGGACGGCGAGCAGGGGGGCGAGGTTCCGCGCGGTCGGCCGCATCGCGGCGCACGGTGGGGGCCCGTGCCGCCCGGGGGAAGCGCCGCGCCGGGGGCGGGCCCACGTCGGGGCGGACGCCGCGGGGCTCGCCGGGCGTGGCGGGGCCGCGCCCGCTAGCGCCGGCGCACGGCCGCGATCACGTTCGGCACCGGCCAGGCGTCTCGGTTGTCGGCCGCCGGCGCCGCCTCGAACGCGCCCACCCGCTCCAGCTCGCGCCCGCCGCCGCGCACGAACAGCTGCGCCTCCGGGCCGCCCTCGACGTACATCGCCTGCCGCAGGTCGAGCGGCAGCGCGAGCAGCGCGTTGACCAGCTCGTGCACCGGCCAGGCGCTCCGCGCGTGGATGAACAGCACGCGCCCCTTGCCGTCCACGCCGACGGCCGCGGCGGAGGTCCGGCGCGCCGACGGGGCCCAGACGTTCTTGCGCTGGCAGGAGACCATCCGGATCGACTGCACCGCCGCGCCGTAGCCGCGCAGGGCGCCGTCGAGGTCTTCGCAGTCGCGGTCGATCATCCGCACCGCGGGGAGGCCGCGCTCCAGCGGGTCGAACGCGAGCACGGTGCGGTCGCGCGAGACGCGCCGCTGGTTCACGTGCTCGCGGGTCCGCATGAGCGAGACGCTGGTGCGGAAGTCCTCCTGGTACATGCTCGCGTTGATCGCGGCCGACGCGCCGGCCCGCTCCGCCCAGGCGCGCGCGGTGAGCAGCCCGCCGTGGCTGGGCGCGGAGGCGTTCAGGAGCCGCAGCTCGAAGCGGGCCGGGTCGATGCGCACCACCACGATCTTCCCGTCGCCCGCGACGCCGGGCGGGCCGTCGAACTGGCCCAGCTCCAGCCCGGGCTCGAGCGCCTGGAAGCCGGCCGGGGCGGCGGTCGGGGCGGCGCCGAGCGCGAGGAGGGCGGCGAGGGCGAGCGCGGGCATCCCGCGCATTGTCGGGCCCGCACGAGGTCGTGACAAGGGCCGGGGGCGTGCCAGGATCCTTCCATGGCACATCCCCTCGCCGGAAAGCCCGCGCCGCGCGACGCGCTGGTGGACGTCCCCGACCTGCTCCGCCGCTACGCCTCGGACGCGCCCGACCCGTCCGTCCCCGCCCAGCGGGTCGCGTTCGGCACCTCGGGCCACCGCGGCTCCTCGCTGCGCCGGAGCTTCAACGAGGCGCACATCCTCGCGGTGACGCAGGCCGTCTGCGAGCACCGCGCCCGCGCCGGGGTGACCGGTCCCCTGTTCCTGGGGCGCGACACGCACGCGCTGTCCGAGCCGGCGGAGCGCACCGCGCTGGAGGTGCTCGCCGCGAACGGCGTCGAGGTGGTGCTCTCGCAGGGCGGGGCGCCCGTCCCCACCCCGGTCATCTCGCACGCCATCCTCACGGCGAACCGCGGGCGGACCGCGGGGCTGGCGGACGGGATCGTGATCACGCCGTCGCACAACCCGCCCGAGGACGGCGGCATCAAGTACAACCCGCCCGACGGCGGCCCGGCGGACACCGCCGTGACCGCGGCCATCGAGGCGCGCGCGAACGCGCTGCTCGCGGACGGCAACCGCGAGGTGCGGCGCGTCCCGTGGGAGCGGGCGCGGCGGGCCGCCACGGTGCGCGAGCGCGACTACGTGCGGCCGTACGTGCAGGACCTCGCCGCGGCGGTGGACCTGGACGCCGCGCGCGGCGCGCCGCTCCGGGTGGGCGTGGATCCGCTGGGCGGCTCGAACGCGCACTACTGGGGCGCCATCGCCGAGGCCTACGGGCTCGACCTCGTGGTGACGAACCCGGTGGTGGACCCGACGTTCGGCTTCATGCCGCTCGACCACGACGGGAAGATCCGCATGGACTGCTCGTCGCCGTACGCCATGGCCAACCTGGTCGCGCTGAAGGACCGGTTCGACCTCGCCTTCGGCAACGACGCCGACTCCGACCGCCACGGCATCGTGACGCCGTCCGGCGGCCTGATGAACCCGAACCACTACCTGGCGGTCGCGATCGACTGGCTGTTCGCGCACCGCGACGGGTGGCCGGCGGCGGCGGGCGTGGGCAAGACGCTGGTCTCGTCGGCGCTCATCGACCGGGTCGCGCGGCGGCTCGGGCGGCGGCTGGTGGAGGTCCCGGTCGGCTTCAAGTGGTTCGTGCCGGGCCTGCTCGACGGCAGCCTGGGCTTCGGCGGGGAGGAGAGCGCCGGGGCGACGTTCCTGCGGCGCGACGGGAGCCCCTGGACGACCGACAAGGACGGGATCGTGATGGACCTGCTGGCGGTGGAGATCCGCGCCCGCAGCGGGCGCGATCCCGCCGAGCGGTACCGCGCGCTCGCCGCCGACCTCGGCGCGCCGGTCTACGCGCGCGTGGACGCGCCGGCGACGCCCGCCGAGAAGGCCATCCTGGGCAGGCTCTCGCCGGAGGCGGTCGCGGCCACCACGCTCGCCGGCGACGCCATCACCGCGCGGCTGACGCGCGCCCCGGGGAACGGCGCGGCCATCGGCGGGCTCAAGGTGACGACGGAGCAGGGCTGGTTCGCGGCGCGGCCGTCCGGCACCGAGGACGTCTACAAGATCTACGCGGAGAGCTTCCGCGACGCGGCCCACCTCGAGCGCATCCTGGAGGAGGCGAGGGCGATCGTGGCCGCCGCGCTGCGCGCGTGAGCGCGGGCGGCGCGCCGCGGCCGTCAGGGCGCGTCGGTGGGGTCCCAGCTCGTCCGGTAGCCCTCGTCGAGCCCGTCGAGCGCGGCGAGGTCCGCCGGCGACAGCGAGAACCCGAACACGTCGGCGTTCTCGCGGATCCGGTGCTCGTGCACCGACTTCGGGATGGTCACCAGGCCGTGCTCGATGCCCCAGCGGACGAGCACCTGCGCCGGCGTGCGCCCGACCCGGTGCGCGACCCGCTGCAGCACCGGGTTCTCCATCTTGTGCCCGCGCACCAGCGGCCCGTACGCCTCCACCTGGATGCCCTTCGCCTTGCAGTGGTCCACCAGCTCGCGCTGGAGCAGGAACGGGTGCAGCTCGACCTGGTTCACCGAGGGCGGCTCGTTCGCCGAGGCCAGCAGCTCGTCCAGGTGACGCACCGTGTAGTTCGACACGCCGATGGCCCGGGCCTTCCCGTCGGCGAGGAGCCGCTCCATGGCCCGCCACGTCTCGCCGCGCAGCTTCGGGACCGGCCAGTGGATGAGGTACAGGTCGAGCCGGTCGAGCCCGAGCCGGCGCAGGCTCTCGTCGCAGGCGCGCAGGGTCGAGTCGTAGCCGTGGTCGGAGTTCCAGAGCTTGGTGGTGACGAAGACCTCGTCGCGGGGCACGCCGCTCTCGCGGATGGCCGCGCCCACGTCCTCCTCGTTCCGGTAGGCGCGGGCGGTGTCCACCAGCCGGTACCCGAGCCGCAGCGCGGCGAGCACCGCGTTGCGCGTCTCGTCGCCGGGCGGCGACTGCCACACGCCCAGCCCGAGGACGGGCATGCGCACGCCGCCGCGAAGCTCCACGGTCGATCGGATCGTCCAGGCGCCGGCCATGATGGCTCCTCACCCCCGCGGCGGAACGGCGAACCGAGGGTCGAGACGACATAATGACGCAGGCCGCGCCGCCGCGCACCGCCCGCGTTTCGCGGCCGGGCCCGGCGGTGGGATGATCCCCCGGAGAGGTGACGCATGCACGTGCTGGTGGCGGGGTGCGGCTGGCTCGGCTCGGCGATCGCGAGGCGGCTGCTGTTCGAGGGAAGGCGCGTGACGGGGATCCGCCGCGACCCGGCCCGGGCGGCGGCGCTGGCCGCGACCGGCATCGCGCCGCTCGCCCTGGATCTCGCCGCGCCCGGCGCGGAGGAGCGGCTCCCGGCGGTGGACGCGGTGGTCGCCTGCCAGTCGGCGACCTCCGACACGCCCGAGGCGTACCGCGCCGCCTACCTGGACGCGAACCGGGCGCTGCTCGCCCACGCCCGCCGCTGCGGCGCGCGGCTCGTCTACACCGGCTCGACCGGCGTGCTCGGCCAGAGCGACGGCCTGGACGTGGACGAGTCCAGCCCGCCGATGCCGCTCGGCCCGACGGCCGAGGTGCTGGCGGAGGCGGAGCGGGCCATCCAGGCGGCGGGCGCGGCGGGGCTCCAGGCGTGCGTGGTGCGCCTGTCCGGCCTGTACGGGCCCGGCCGGGCCGGCATCGTGGAGCGGGTGCGGAGCGGGCGCCTCGCGCTCGGGGCGGGGGAGCAGGCCTGGATGAACTTCTGCCACCTCGACGACGCGGTGTCGTTCGTGCTCGCCGCCATCGCCCGCGGCGCGCCGGGGGCGGTCTACCACGGCAGCGACGCGGCGCCGGCGCGGCGGCGCGAGGTGGTGCGCTGGATCGCGGACCGGATCGGCGTCGAGCCGGCCCGCGCCACGGTGGCGCCGCCGGGCCCGGACCGGCGCGTCCTCTCCGAGCGGACGCGCGCCGCGCTCGGCGTGACGCTCGCCTACCCGAGCTTCCGGGAGGGGCTCCTCCCGCTCGTGCCCGAGGCGCGGCGATCCTGAGGCGCGGGCCGGCTCACAGCGCGGCGGCCACCGCGCGCGCCGCGGCGGCCAGCGCGTCCTCGCCCAGCATGTCCTCCGGCCGGCCCTCGAAGCAGCGGCGGCCGCGCAGGCGCTCCGGGGTGGAGGCGGCGCGCGGGACGAGGTGCAGGTGGAAGTGGCGGAGCGCGTCGCCGATCGCGAACGCGTACACGTGCTCGGCGCCGAGGACGGCGCGCTGCGCGTTCATCACCCGCGCGGCGAGCGGCCCGAGGGCGGCGAGCTCGGCGGGCGCGAGGTCGTACCAGGCGCGCGCGTGGCGCTCGCTGGTGAGCACCAGCCAGCCGGGGATGGGCGACGCGTCGGCGAGCGCGTGCAGCGCGAAGCCGCCCTCGCGGCGCAGCAGCCCGCCGGGCACGCGGCCGCGGCCCAGGAGGAGTTCACAAGCAGTGCACGGCTCGGCGGTGGACATGGGGGCTCCGGTGCGGCGCGAGGCCGCGCTCGCGGGGGCGCGGAACCGCCGGTCGCGCCGAGAGCGAATCCCTGACGGAGCGCGGCGGACGGGCGGGCGGCTGCAACCGTCCGTCATAGCAGACCTCGATGGGCGAGGCGTGCCGGGTGCGACCCGGAGGGGGCTTCCCCCTCGTGTGGTCAAGGCTCACGTTCGGGCTCACACGACGCCGAAAGTGGGAATGGCGACGGCGCTTGCCTGTTTCCGACCCGAGCAGCCATCCGGGAGACCTCCAGCGTGCACACCCAGCCCAATCCGACCCCGCTCGCCGCGCTCATCCGCTCCGAGACCACGGTCTCCGGCCACCGGAACCTGTACTGCTTCCACTACGACGCGTGCCTCGACGTCGCGGTGAAGCTCGACTGGGACAGCTGGTCCTGCGAGAAGTGCCCGCTGTTCCGGGTGCAGGAGGAGCCGCGCGCGTTCGCGGGGAGCTTCGCGAACGACCGCCGCGGCGGCGGGCAGGCTCACTAGTCCGCGGCCCGACCCCGGGCGCGGCGCCCCGCGCCCGTCGCGGGGGTGCCCCCGGCGGTCACGTCCGGCGCGCTCGCGTCTCAGGAACGGTCCGGTCCCACCGCGCTGGCGGGATCGCCGACCCCGTCCTAGGATCCGCGCGCATGACGACACTCCCGGTCTTGCAGCTCGCAGCCGTCCTCCTCGCCGCCGCGCCCTCCGCGCCGGCGGCCCCCCCGCAGGCCGCAGCCGCCGCGAAGCCCACCGCCGCCGACGCGAAGGCGTTCGTGGGCGAGGCCAACGCGGAGCTCAAGAAGCTCTGGATCCGCTGGTCCACCGCGGAGTGGATCAAGTCCACGTACATCACCGACGACACCGAGCGGAACGCCGCGGCCCTCAACGAGGACCAGATGGCGTACCTGACCGACGCCATCCGCGGCGCGGTCCGGTTCCAGGGCGTCGGCGCCGACCCGGACACCGAGCGCATGCTGATGCTGCTGCGCATCGCCTCGCCGCTGCCGGCGCCGAGCGACGCCGCGCAGCGCGCCGAGCTGGCGCAGCTGGCGGCGAAGCTCGAGGGCATGTACGGCAAGGGCAAGTGGTGCGGCGCGCCCGGCAGCGCGGCGCGCGGGGCAGAGAAGTGCCGCGACCTGCAGGACCTCGAGCAGGTGATGGCGAAGAGCCGCGACTACGACGCGCTGCTCGACGCCTGGACCGGCTGGCACACCATCTCGCGCGACATGCGTCCGCTCTACGAGCGGATGGTGACGATCTCCAACGCGGGCGCGCGCGAGATCGGCTTCCGCGATCTCGGCGACCTGTGGCGCAGCGGCTACGACATGCCGCCGGACGCGTTCGAGGCCGACACCGACCGGCTCTGGGCGCAGGTGAAGCCGTTCTACGAGGAGCTGCACTGCTACGTCCGCAGCAAGCTGCAGCGGGCGTACGGCAAGGCGCGGGTGCCGGACGGCAAGCCCATCCCGGCGCACCTGCTCGGCAACATGTGGGCGCAGGACTGGGCCAACCTCTACCCGCTGGTCGAGCCGTACCACGGGCAGCCGTCGCTCGACGTGGACGCGGCGCTGCGCCGGCAGAAGACGGACCCGATCAAGATGGTGAAGCTGGGCGAGGCGTTCTTCACCTCGCTGGGCTTCGAGCCGCTCCCGAAGACGTTCTGGGAGCGCTCGCAGTTCACGAAGCCGCGCGACCGCGACGTGGTGTGCCACGCCAGCGCCTGGGACGTGACCTACTCCGCCGACCTGCGCATCAAGATGTGCATCCGGCCGACCGAGGAGGACCTCGTCACCATCCACCACGAGCTGGGGCACAACTTCTACCAGCGCGCCTACGTGCACCTGCCGGTGCTGTTCCAGAACGGCGCGAACGACGGCTTCCACGAGGCCATCGGCGACGCCATCGCGCTGTCCATCACCCCCGGCTACCTGAAGCAGGTCGGCCTGATCCAGACCGTGCCGAAGGACGAGAAGGGCGTGGTGAACGTGCAGATGAAGCGGGCGCTCGAGAAGGTCGCGTTCCTGCCGTTCGGCAAGCTCATCGACCAGTGGCGCTGGGACGTGTTCTCCGGCAAGACGCCGCCGTCGCGCTACAACGCCGCCTGGTGGGAGCTGCGCCGCAAGTACCAGGGCGTGGACGCGCCGGTCTCGCGCAGCGAGGCGGACTTCGACCCGGGCGCGAAGTACCACGTGCCCGCGAACGTGCCCTACACGCGCTACTTCCTCGCGCACGTGTACCAGTTCCAGTTCCACAAGGCGCTGTGCGAGGCCGCCGGCTGGAAGGGCCCGCTGCACGAGTGCTCGATCTACGGCTCGAAGGCGGCCGGCAAGAAGCTCGAGGCCATGCTGGCCATGGGCGCGTCGAAGCCGTGGCCGGACGCGTACGAGGCGCTGACCGGCTCGCGCCAGGCGGACGCGTCGGCGATGCTCGAGTACTTCGCGCCGCTGCGCGCCTGGCTGCGCAAGCAGACCGCCGGCCAGTCCTGCGGCTGGTAGCCGGCGCCCCCGGCCGCGCTCGCGGCCCGGAGCGGAGCAAGCGCGCCCCGGCGGCCGAGCGGTCGCCGGGGCGCGCCGTTTCCTGCCCCGCGCGTCAGCGGTCCAGGTCGCGGTCCGGGTCGCTCCGCCGCGAGCGCTCGGCGTCTTCCTTCAGATCGCCCACGCCCTTGCGGATCTTCCCCTGCTGCTCCTCCACCCAGCCCTCGGCCTGCTTGGACGGGTTCTCGGTCGCCCCGCCGATCCGCTTCTTCGCGTTGCCCTTCAGCTCGTCGAGCTTGCCCTTGATCTGGTCGCGGTTCACGTGTGCCTCCCTGCGCCGTAGCCTGGGCACCGCCGCGCGCCGCGGCCAGGCGGGGGGTCAGCCCTGCGGCGCGGCCGCCGAGCGCTCCGGCGTGCCGGCGCCGGACGAGCCGCCGCGGCGGCGCAGGCCCCGCAGCCGCTCCATCGCGACGTAGAACACCGGCGTCACGAACAGCGTGAGCAGCTGCGAGAACACCAGGCCGCCCACCACCGCGAGGCCGAGCGGCCGGCGCGACTCGGCCCCGGCCCCGAAGCCGAGCGCGATGGGCAGCGTGCCCATCAGCGCGGCCATGGTGGTCATCATGATGGGCCGGAAGCGGACCAGGCACGCCTCGCGGATGGCCTCGCCCGGCGTGCGCCCGCCGCGCTGCGCCTCCACCGCGAAGTCCACCATCATGATGCCGTTCTTCTTCACCAGGCCCACCAGCATGACGATGCCGACGAACGCGTAGAGCGACAGCTCCACGCGGAACAGGAGCAGCGTCACGAGCGCGCCCAGGCCGGCGAAGGGGAGCGCGGTGAGGATCGTGAACGGGTGCGCGAAGCTCTCGTAGAGGATGCCGAGCACCACGTAGATGACGAGCACCGCCATCACGAGCAGCAGGCCCAGGCCGGACAGCGAGGACTGGAACGCCTGCGCCGTGCCCTGGAACCGCGTGGCGACGGTGGCGGGCAGCATCCGGTCGGCCTCGGCCTGCACCGCGCCCACCGCCTCGCCGAGCGAGGCGCCCTCGCGGAGGTTGAACGCCAGCGTCACCGAGGGGAGCTGGCCGGAGTGGTTCACCGTCAGCGGCCCCACGCCGCGCTCCAGCCGCGCCACGGTGTCGAGCGGGACCGGCGCGCCCGTGGTGGAGCGCACCCGCAGCAGCGCCAGCGCCGCGGGCTCGAGCCGGAACGACGGCCCCAGCGTGAGGATCACCTGGTACTGGTCCTCCGGGGCGAAGATGGTCGAGACCTGCCGGTCGCCGTAGGCGGTGTAGAGCGCGTCCTCGATCGCGTCCGGCGTCACCCCGAGCGCCGCGGCCCGGTCGCGGTCGATCCGGACGGTGACGCGCGGCGAGGCGAGCCGCAGGTCGCTGGTGACGTCCTGGAGCAGGGGCAGCGCGCGCAGCCGCTCCTCCAGCGCCTGCGCGTGCCGGTACAGCCCCTCGGTGTCGGCGTCCTGCAGCGTGAACTGGTACTGCGCGCGGCTCTGCTGGCCGCCGATGTTGATGGGCGGCGGGTTCACCAGGAACACGCGCAGCGCCGGGTACCGGGCCAGCTCCGCGCGCAGGCGCGCGAGGAGCTCGTCCGCGCTCGCCTCCCGGTCGTGCCGGCCGCGCAGCCGGAGGAACATGTTGCCCTGCGTGACGCCGGCGGTGCCGCGCCCGCCCACGCTGGACATGAACATCTCCACCTCGGCGTGCGTCGCGACCACCTGCGCCGCGCCGCGCTGCGCCCGGACCATGTAGTCCCAGCTCGCGCCCTCCGGGCCCTCGGTGATGACCTGGAGGCGGCCGGTGTCCTCGCTCGGCAGGAAGCCCTTCTTCACCGCCGCGAACAGCGGGACCATCGCCACCAGCACCACCACCGAGCCGGCCAGCACGGTGCGCGGGTGCGCCAGCGACCAGACCAGGCCGCGGTCGTAGAGCCGCAGGCTCGCGTCGAACGCGCGCTCGGTCACGGCGTAGAGCCGGCCGTGGTGGGCCTCCTTGCCGGGCCGCAGGAAGCGGCTGCACAGCATGGGCGTGAGCGTGAGCGAGACGAAGCCGGAGACCAGGATCGCGGCGCCGATGGTGACCGCGAACTCGTGGAAGAGCCGGCCCACGATCCCGCCCATGAACAGCACCGGCAGGAACACCGCCGCGAGCGAGATCGTCATCGACACGATGGTGAACGCGATCTCCTTCGAGCCGTTCAGGGCGGCCTCGAACGGCCGCTCGCCCATCTCCATGTGCCGGACCACGTTCTCGAGCATCACGATGGCGTCGTCCACCACGAAGCCGACCGCGAGCGTGAGCGCCATGAGCGACAGGTTGTCGAGCGAGTAGCCCAGCTGGAACATGAGCGCGAACGTGCCGATGAGCGACACCGGCAGCGCCAGGCTGGGGATCACGGTCGCGGGCAGGTTGCGCAGGAAGACGAAGATGACGAGGACCACCAGCACGAGCGTGAGCAGCAGCGTGAACTTCACGTCGGTGACCGACTCCTCGATGGTCTCGGAGCGGTCGTAGAGCAGCTCGAGCTGGGCGGCGCCGGGGAGCTGGGCCCGCAGCGTGGGGAGGAGCTGCCGGACCGCCTGGGCCACGGCCACCGTGTTGGTGCCGGGCTGGCGCTGCACCGCCAGGACGATGGCGCGCTGCTCGCGCCCGTCCTTCCAGAGCCAGGCGGCGGCGAGCTCGTTCTCCACGCCGTCGCGCGCCCGGCCCACGTCGGCGACGCGCACCGGCGCGCCGTTCCGGAACGCGAGCACCACGTCGGCGAAGTCCCTGGCGCGCATCAGCCCGCCGGTGGCCTCCACGGTGAACGCGCGCGCGCCGCCCTGCACCAGGCCGGCCGGGAGGTTGGGGTTCGCGGCCGCGATGGCGGCGGTGGCCTCGTCGAGCCCGATGCCGCGGGCCGCCAGCGCCTGCGGGTCGAGCTCGATCCGGACCGCGTACTTCTGCGGCCCGTAGACCAGCACCTGCGCGACGCCGGCGATGGTGGCGACCCGCTGCGCCACCACGTCCTGCGCGAACCGGTTCAGGTCGGAGAGCGGCAGGGTGGGGGAGGTGAGCGAGAAGTAGACGATGGGCGCGTCGGCCGGGTTCACCTTCCGCAGCGTCGGCGGGCTGGGCATGTTCTGCGGCAGCTGCCGGCCCGCCGCCGAGATGGCGGACTGCACGTCCTGCGCGGCGGCGTCGATGTTGCGGTCGAGGTCGAACTCCAGCGTGATCTGCGTCGTCCCCAGGCCCGAGGACGAGTTCATCGCCGTCAGGCCGGCGATGGTGGAGAACTGCCGCTCCAGCGGCGTCGCCACCGAGGAGGCCATCGTCTCCGGGCTGGCGCCGGGCAGCGAGGCGGAGACGCTGATGGTGGGGAAGTCCACGTTGGGGAGGTCGGAGACCGGCAGCTTCTGGTACGCGACCAGGCCGAACGCGATGAAGCTCGCCATGACGAGCGTCGTCATGACGGGCCGGCGGATGAAGGGCTCGGAGAGGTTCATGTGCCCGGCGCCTTCCGGCCCTCCTCGCGCGGCCCCTGCACCTCCACCTGCGCGCCCGGCCGCAGCTTCAGCTGGCCCTCGACCACCACCCGCTCGCCGGGCGCGATCCCCTTCGAGAGCACCGACTCGGCGTCGCCCGCCTGCTCGACCGTCACGCCGCGCAGCTCCGCCTTCCCGTCCGCGCCGACCACGTAGGCGTAATCGCCCTGCTGCCCCTGCGCGACCGCGGCGGCCGGCACCACCACCGCGCCCCGGCGCTCGCCGATCCGGAGCGCGACGTCCACCACCTGCCCGGGCCAGAGCGCCTCGTCCTCGTTGGCGAGGCGCGCCTTGAGCAGGATGGTGCCGGTGCCGGCGTCCACCGCGTTGTCCACGAAGTCGAGCACGCCCGCGATCTCGGGCCCGTCGCCGGCGCGCACGCGCACCGGCGGCGGGTGGGCGCGCCAGCCCTGCAGCGCCGGCAGGTGGCGCTCGGGGACGGAGAAGGCCGCGTACACCGGCTTCACCTGCTCGATGGTGAGCAGCGGCGTCTGCGCCGACGCGGTGACGAGGTTGCCGGCGTGCACGAGCAGCCGCCCGGTCCGGCCCGCCGCCGGCGCGCGCACGGTGCAGTAGGAGAGGTCGAGCGCGGCCCGGTCCACCTGCGCGCGGTCGGCGGCCACCGCCGCCGCGGCCGCCGTCGCCGCGGCCGAGGCCTGCTCGGCCTGCTGCTGCGTGACGTACTCCTTCTTCACCAGCTCGGCGAACCGGCGCGCGTCGTCGCGGGCGCTCGCGGCGCGGGCATCGTCCTGGGCGAGCCGGGCGCGCGCCTCGTCGAGCGCGGCGCGGTACGGGCGCGGGTCGAGCTCGAGCAGCACGTCGCCCCGGCGCACCGCCTGGCCCTCGGTGAAGCGCACCGCGACGATGGGGCCGGACACCTGCGCCCGCACCGCCACCGACTGGTTCGCCACGATGCGCCCGACGGCGCGGACCTCCACCGGCACGTCGCGCTGCTCCGCCTGCGCCACGCGCACCGCCACCGGGCGCGGTCCCTTCGGCCCGGCGTCGCCGCCCCGCCCGCAGGCGGCGGCGAGCGCGGCGAGGGTGAGCGCGAGCGGCGCGGCGCGAGGGGGGGTCATGGGTTCCCTTCCGGTGCGGGGGCGGGCGCCGGCGCGGCGGCCGCGGGCGCGGGCAGCGCGAGGCGGCCGGTGGCGCGGGCGAGCTGGGCCAGCGCCACGAGGTAGTCGGCGCGGGCGCGCACCTCCTCGGCCCGGGCGCCCTCGAGCGCGGCCTGCGCGGTGAGGAGATCGAGGATGGAGCCGACGCCCTCGCGGTACCGGCCGGCGGCGACGTCGCTGGAGGCCTGGGCCGAGGCGAGCAGGTCGCGCGCGGTCTCGACGCGGAGGCCGGCGGTGCGGAACGCCTGGTAGCCGGTCCAGACCTGGAGGGCCACCGCCTGCGCGGTGGCGGCGGCGCGCGCCTCGGCCGCGTCCGCGGCGGCGCGGGCGGCGAGCGCGTCGTACGCCGGGCGGAGCAGCCCGTCCAGCAGCGGGAGGCGCAGCGCGAGCCCCACCGTCCAGGCGGTCGAGGGCGGGACGCCCGACGGGTCGAGGTACCAGGAGCGGCTGGCGGCGGCGTTCAGCGAGAGGACGGGGAGCCACGCGCGCTCGGCGGCCCGCGCGCCGGCGGCGGCCGCGCCGGCCTGGGCCTGCGCGCGGGCCAGGTCGGGGCTCCGCCGCGCCGCCTCGTCGAGCAGCGCCTCGACCGCCGGCGACGTCTCCGGGACCCGGACGTCCGCGGGCAGCGCGCCGAGGTCGAGCGTGGCGGTGGGCGGGAGCCCGGCGAGCGTGGCGAGCGCGCCGGCGACGGTGAGCGCCTGGCCCTCGAGCTGCTGCAGCCGCAGGCGCGCCTGCGACAGCGCGGTGCGGGCCTGCAGGACGTCGGCGACCGTGGCCACCCCGGCGCCGCGCCGTCCCTCGGCGGCGGCGAGGCTCTCCTCGGCCTGCTTCACCGCCGCGGCCTCCGCCTCGACCAGCGCGCGGCTGCCCAGGTACTGGTAGGCGGTCTCCTGGACGCGCAGCACCAGGTCGGCGACCGCCGCGTGCTCGGCGAGGCGCGACGCGAGCAGGAGCTGATCGGCCTGGTCCACCCGCGCGCCGCGCGCGCCCAGGTCGAGCAGGATCCAGGTGAGCTCGCCGGAGGGCCCGGCCGTGGTGGCGGTGGTGCCGGCGCGCGTCAGCGTCCGCGCGGTCTCGGCGCGCTGGAGCCCGGCGCCGACCGAGACCGAGGGCAGGTAGGCGGTGCGCTCGCCGCCCGCGGCCGCCGCCGCGGCGCGGGCGTCGTGCCAGGCGGCGCGCGTGGCGGGATCGACCTCCAGCGCGCGGGCGACCAGCTCCGGGATCGAGCGCGGCGCCGCGGGCGCGGGGGAGGGCGGGGGCGCGGCCGCCCCGGCGCGCGCCGGCGGCGGCCCGGGCTCGGCCGCGGCCCGGCGCGCCACCTCCGCCGGCGGCGCGGTGCGCCCGTCCACGAAGCGCGAGGGCGCCAGCGTGCCGCAGCCGCTCGCCGACACGAGCACGGCGAGGACGGCGGCGGTGCGGGTGCGGGCGGCGACCATGCTCTGCCCTATTTGAAGGACGCCAGCCCGCGCGTCAACGGCGGAGTGGCGCGGGGCGCGCGGGATTTCCGGAAGGAAGTCGCGCGTGCGGGGCCGATGCGTCGGCGCCCGGCGCTGCGCGGCGCGTCACTCCCCGCGCAGGATCGGGTCCAGCTCGCCGCGCTGCTCGAGCGCGTCGAGGTCCGAGAACCCGCCCAGCGACCGCTCTCCGGCGAAGATCTGCGGGACGGTGAGCTGGCCGGTCTTCTCGGACAGCCAGGTGCGCAGCTCGTCGCGGCCCTCGACGGAGATCTCCTCGAACGCGACGCCCTTCTTCTCGAGGAGGCGCTTGGCGCGCACGCAGTACGGGCAGTTCTGCTTCGTGTAGACGGTGATCTTGGGTGCGCTCATGACCTCTCCTAGGATAACGCGGCGCCCGGTCCCCGCGCAGCGGGACCGGGCGCCGCCCCCGCGGCTGCCGGCGCGGTCCGTGTTCCGCGCCGGCGTCCGATGCAGGGAAGCTGCGATCAGCCCCGCACCATCCGCGTGCGCGGGCCGTACCCGTCGGCGCCGCCGGACACGCGGGCCAGCTCGCGGAGCCGGCGGATGCGCTCCTCGGCGGGCGGGTGCGTCGAGAACATCCGGGCCAGGCCGCCCAGCACCGCGCCGGCGCCGAACGGGTTGACGATGAACAGGCTGGCGGTGGCGGGCGCGCCGGCCGCCGACGGCAGCACCTCGGCCCCGCGCTGGAGCTTCTCGAGCGCGCTCGCCAGCGCGAGCGGGTCGCCGCTGATCCGCGCCCCGGTCTCGTCCGCGAGGTACTCGCGGGAGCGCGAGATGCCGAGCTGCACCAGCGTGCCCGCGATGGGCGCGACGAGCATCATGAGCAGCCCGCCGCCGCCGCCCTCCTCGTCGTCGCGGCCGCCGCCGAGCAGGCTCGAGAACATCAGCATGTTGGCGAGGTTCGAGATGGCCGCGGCCATGCCGGCCGCCACGCTCGCCACCAGGATGTCGCGGTTCGCGACGTGCGCGAGCTCGTGCGCGATCACCCCGCGCAGCTCGCGCTCGTCGAGCAGGTCCACGATGCCGCGCGTCACCGCCACCACCGCGTGCTGCGGGTTGCGCCCGGTCGCGAACGCGTTCGCGTGCGGCTCGTCCACGAGGAACAGCCGCGGCGGCGGGATCCCGGCCCGGCCCGACAGCTCGCGGACGATCTCGTGCAGCCGCGGCGCCTCCCCGGGCGCCAGCTCGCGGGCGCCGTGCATGCGCAGCACGATCTTGTCCGAGAAGAAGTAGGCGCCGAGGTTCATCAGGACCGCGATCGCCGTGAACAGCCAGAACGGGCCCGGGCCGAGGCTGGCGCCGAACGCGACCAGCAGGGCCGAGAGCGTGCCGAGGAGCAGGATGGTCTTCAGCTGGTTCTTCAAGGGTGTGGCCTCCGCCGCGCGACGGTGCGCGCGCAGGGAGAACCTAGTCGCTGGCGAGACGCAGACAAATAGAAAATGACGGCGCGAGTCTGCGAGAAAATCAGGGGTTCGGGCTGCCCGCGATCCTGCCGCGCCGCGCGCTCAGGCCTGCGGCGCGCCGAAGATGGCGTCCCGCGCCGCCTCGGCCAGCGTGACCACCGCCGGGTGGCGCAGGCGGCGCTCCACCGTGATGGCGTGGTAGGACTCGCGCACGTCCTCGGCCCGCCCGATCACGCCCACCTCGAGCTGCGAGCGGATGTCCTCCTCCAGCACGCGCGGCGCGGCGAACACGCCCAGCCCGCGCGCCCCGAACGCCTGCATGAGCGCGCTGTCGTCGAACTCGCCGGCGACCACCGGGCGCACGCCGGTGCGCTCGAGCCAGGCGTCGAGCCCGCGGCGGAGCGCGGTGCCCTCCGAGGGCAGGAGCATGGGCGCGGCCTGCAGCGAGCGCGGGAAGCCCTTCCTGAGGTGCGCGAGCGGGCGCGCCGCCAGGAACGAGGTCCCGCAGTCGCCCAGCCGGTGGCTGAACGCCTTCACCTTGACGTCTTCCGGCGCGGGGACGTCGGCGATGACCACGTCCAGCTCGTGCAGCGCCAGCGCCGCGAGCAGCTGCGGCAGCGGGCCCTCGCGGCAGACGAGCGTGAGGTCCGGGTGGGCGTCCACCGCGGGCTGCAGGAGCAGCGCGGCCATGCGCTTCGGGATCACGTCGGCGACGCCGACCACCAGGCGCAGGCGCTGGCCGGTGGGGAGCCCCTTCACCGCGCGCTGCAGCTCGCGCCCGGTGCGGAAGATGTCGTCCGCGTAGCGGAGCACGGTCCGGCCCACGTCGGTGAGGACGAGCCGCCGCCCCTGCCGCTCGAGGAGCTTCACGCCCAGGTTCGCCTCGAGCGTCTTCAGCTGGTTGGAGATGGTGGGCTGCGCGAGCCGCAGCTCCTCGCTGGCGCGGGCGATGCTGCCGGCGCGGGCCACCGTCCAGAAGTAGAAGAGGTGATGGTAGTTGAGCCATTCCATGGAGAAAATCTAACCCGGATCCCGAATTCCCCGGCGCGAACCCGCCGGAAGGTCTAAAAAGGCCGCCTCATGCACCCTCCCGCCCTCGCGCTCGAGACCGTCGGAAACCCCTGGCTGTGGCTCGGCTTCCTGGTCCTGGTGCTCGTCCTGCTCGCGCTCGACCTGGGCGTGTTCCACCGGCGCGACGAGGTGATCCGCGCGCGCGAGGCGCTGGGCTGGACCGCGGTGTGGGCGGCGCTGGCGGCGGTGTTCGCCGGGTTCGTGTGGTGGCGCTTCGGGGCGAACAAGGCGATCGAGTTCGTCACCGGCTACCTCATCGAGCAGTCGCTCTCGGTGGACAACCTGTTCGTCTTCGTGCTCGTGTTCGCGACCTTCGCGATCCCGCCGAAGCTGCAGCACCGCGTGCTGTTCTGGGGCATCACCACCGCGTTCGTGCTGCGCCTGGTGATGATCGTGGGCGGCACCGCGCTGCTCACGCGCTTCCACTGGCTCATCTACGTGTTCGGCGCGTTCCTGGTGGTGACCGGGATCCGCATCTTCTTCCACGAGGAGCAGGAGCACCACCCGGAGAAGAGCGTCGCGTTCCGGGTGCTGCGCCGGCTGGTCCCGTCCACCAGCCGCATGGAGGGGCACCACTTCTTCCTGGTGGAGAACGGCCGCCGGGTGGCGACGCCGCTGTTCCTGGCGCTGTGCATGATCGAGGTCTCCGACGTCGTGTTCGCGCTCGACTCGGTGCCGGCGATCTTCGGCATCACGCTCGACCCGTTCATCGTCTTCACCTCGAACATCTTCGCCATCATGGGCCTGCGCTCGCTCTACTTCGCGGTGGCGCAGCTGCTGCGGCGGTTCGAGTACCTGAAGGCGGGCCTCGCCCTGGTGCTCGTGTTCATCGGCCTGAAGATGGTCGTCTCGAGCTGGGTGCACGTGAACGCGTTCGCGTCGCTGGGCGTGGTCGTGGCGCTGCTCGGCGGCGCGATGGGCTACTCGCTCTGGCGCACGCGGCGCGAGGAGGCCGGGTCGCCCGAGGCGTAGGGGGCTCCCCGGCGGCGCCGCCCCGTCACGGCGGCGCCGGCGCGTCGCGCAGCGTCCGGAACGTCACCGACCAGCGCTCGGACCGCACCGGCGGGATGGCGTGCTGCCAGCGCCAGCGCGCCGCGCCGGCGAGCAGGTAGGCCGAGCCGGGCTCGAGCCGCACCTCGAGCGCGCGGCCGCCCGGCCCGCCCTCGCGCATCCGTAAGCGCGCGGGCGCGCCGAGCGACACGCCCACCACCTCCCCGAACGCCGGCGCGTCGCGGTGCCAGCCGATCCCGGCGCCCGGCGCGTAGCGGGTCACGAGCGCCTCGACGAGCGCGGCGGGCTCCACCCCGGCGAGGCCGGCCGCGAGCCGGCGCAGCGACTCGAGCGCCGGCGGCAGCGGTGGGCCGGGCTCCAGCGCGCGGGCGTCGTACGCGTAGGCGCGCCCGAAGTGGGCCACGCGGCGGCGCGCCGTCACGCCGTGCATCCGGACCTCGCCGAGCTCGACGCCGGCGATCGCGGCGAGGAGCGCCTGCTGCTCCTCCACGGGGAGCAGCGCGGGCCACAGGCGCATGCCCGGAGGGAGCGCCGGGACGGGGGAGGGGACCAGCTCGAGCTGCATCCGGGTGGGTTAACGCGCCCGCCCGCGCCGCTCACGCCCAGTCGCGCGGCGCGCGCAGCACGTCGAGGAGCGCGGCCTCGCGGCTGCCCGGCGCCGGCCGGTGGTCGTACACCCAGCGTACCCGCGGCGGCAGCGACATCAGGATCGACTCGGCGCGGCCGGAGGTCTCCAGGCCGAACACGGTGCCGCGGTCCCAGACCAGGTTGAACTCCACGTAGCGCCCGCGCCGGATCTCCTGCCAGCGGCGCTCCGCCTCGCCGAACGGCGCCGCGCGGCGGCGCTCCAGGATGGGCAGGTACGCCCGCAGGAACGCCCGGCCCATCTCGCCCGCGAACGCGAGCTCGCGCTCCAGGTCGTCGCCGGAGTCCTCGTAGAAGATCCCGCCCACGCCGCGGTGCTCGCGGCGGTGGCGCAGGTAGAAGTACGCGTCGGCGGCGCGCTTGTGGCGCGCGTAGCTGCCGGGTTCGTGGCGCTCGCAGGCGTCGCGCAGCACGGCGTGGAAGTGCCGGCAGTCCTCCTCGAACAGGTAGTACGGGGTGAGGTCGGCGCCGCCGCCGAACCAGGCGCCGCCGCCGCGGCTCAGCAGCCGCACGTTCATGTGCGCCGTCGGGACCATGGGGCTGGCGGGGTGGACCACCACCGACAGCCCGACCGCGGTGAACGCGCCGCCCTCGCCCTGCACCTTGCGCGCGAGCGCGTCGGGCAGCTCCCCGTGGACCTCCGAGACGTTCACGCCCGCCTTCTCCAGCAGCGCGCCGTCCTGGAGCACGCGGCTCTCGCCGCCGCCGCCGCCGGGGCGCTCCCAGCGGTCCGCGGCGAAGCGGGCGGCGCCGTCGGCGCGCTCCAGCGCGGCGGAGATCTCCTCCTGCAGCGCGCGGACGGTCTCGGCCATGCCCGCGCGCAGGCGGGCGAGCAGCTCGGGGGACGCGGGCGTGGGCACGGCGGAACCCTTGCCGCGGGCGCGCCGCGTCCGCACCTCCCGCGCGGGGCCGCGGCGCCGCCCTCAGGCGCCGCCGGCCGCGACCGCGCGCCGCGAGGAGTACATCGTGCCGGGCACGAGCGCGGTGAGGAACATGGCGAGCGCCACGGCCACGTCGTTCCACCGCGCCGACGGCGAGGGGGGCGGGAGGAGCAGCGCCGCCGCCAGCAGCCAGGCGGACAGGGCGACGCCGGCCAGGCGCACGCGCGGCCGCCACATCGCCCACAGCGCCGCGGCGCAGGCGAGCAGCCCCACCGCGCACGCGTTCGCGAAGGAGGCGGGCGCCCGCCTCCACAGGAACGCGGAGACGAACAGCCACAGGCCGAGCATGAGCGTGAGCGTCCGGGCCGCCATGGCGCACCTCCCTCGGGAAGGTGCGGCCGGCCGCGGTCGCGGGCACGCGGCGCCGCGGCCGGGCGGGCGCCCCGCGCGCCGTCAGCTGAACACGACGGTCTTGTTGCCGTTCACGATGACGCGGTCCTCGCAGTGCCAGCGCACCGCGCGCGCCAGCACCCGGCGCTCCAGGTCGCGCCCGAGCCGCTTCAGGTCCTCCACCGCGTCGCGGTGCGAGACCCGGCCCACGTCCTGGTCGATGATGGGCCCGGCGTCGAGCTCCGCGGTGACGTAGTGCGCGGTGGCGCCCACGATCTTCACGCCGCGCTCGTACGCCTGCCGGTACGGGTCGGCGCCCACGAACGCCGGGAGGAAGGAGTGGTGGATGTTGATGATGCGGCCCGGCCAGCGCGCCACCAGCTCCGGCGAGACGATCTGCATGTAGCGCGCGAGCACCACCAGGTCGGCCTTGCCGTCGAGCAGCTCCAGCATGCGGGCCTCGGCCTGGGCGCGGGTGTCGCGGGTGTTGGGCACGTGGACGAACGGGACGCCGAACGACTCCACCGCCTCGCGCAGGTCGGGGTGGTTGGAGATCACGGTGGACACGTCGGCGTGCAGGTCGCCGCGGTCCCAGTTCCAGAGCAGCTCCAGCAAGGCGTGGTCGTGCTTCGAGACCAGGATCGCGACCTTCTTGCGCTGCGACGAGAGCGTGAGCCGCCAGTCCATCGCGAACGGGCGGGCGACGTCGAGCGCGAACGCGCGCTGCAGGTCCTCCACCGGGAGGTCCAGCCGGTCGGTCTGGAACTCGAGGCGGGTGAAGTAGGCGCCGCCGTTGTCCACCGAGGTGTGCTGGTCGAAGTCGAGGATGTTGGCGCCGTGGCGGTAGAGGAAGCTGGAGATCGCCGCGACGATGCCGGGGCGGTCGGGGCACTGGACGAGGAGGATGGCGCGGGGCTGGGTCACGGGACCCGAGAGGGTAGACGGAGGCGTGCCCGGGATCAAATCCCCTGCGCGCGGCGGCGCACCCCGCGCCGGGGGACGGGCGGCCGGGCCGGCGGAGGGGCCGGGCGGCGGGGGCGCGGCAGGACCGCGCAGGGTGCGTCAATTCGCGCGCAATTTTCGGCCGGCCAGGATTGCATCGGGGCGACGAGAAATTGAACAATCGTTGACGGACCGCAAGGCGCGCACCCTCGCCGCGGCGGTACGGGTGGGCGGCCGAGCACGCCGTGAGCGCATCGCCAGGAACCTCGCCCGGGATCTCCCCGGCCCCCGACCCGCCCCCGCCGGCGGAGCCCGCGGCGCGTACCCAGGAGAACGGCCGCACGGCGGAGGAGGACCGGGCGCTGGAGCGCCTCGCCCGGGCCATCGCGCCCGCGTCGCTCGGCGCGCTCGGCCTGGAGATCCCCTGGCAGCAGCGGCTCTCCACCAAGCTGTTCGCGATGATCGGGGCGGTGGCGCTCGCCACCGTTGGCCTGTTCTTCCTGGCGGAGATCGCGGTGCAGCGGCACCTGCTCGGCCAGGTGGTGCAGGAGTCGGACCTCCTCAGCCAGACGGTCCGCAACGCGCTCCACCGCGCCATGCTGCAGGACCGCCGCGGCGACGCCTACCTCATCATGCAGGACGTGGCGCGGCAGGCCGGGATCGAGCGCGTCCGCATGATGGACGCGAACGGGCGCGTCACCTTCTCCACCGTGCCGGAGGAGGTGGGCCTGATGGTGGACCGCGACGCGGAGGCCTGCTCCGGCTGCCACGCGGCGGGCCAGCCGCTGCGCAAGCTGGAGCTGGAGGAGCGGAGCCGCGTGTTCCGCTCCGGCGACCACCGCGTGCTGGGGATCATGACCCCGGTCTACAACGAGGCGTCCTGCTCCACCGGCGCCTGCCACGCGCACCCCGCCGCGAAGGAGGTGCTTGGCGTCATCGACCTGGACGTCTCGCTCGCGCGCCTCGACGCGCAGACCCACACCTTCCGGTGGCGCACCCTGGCCGCGGCCGCGCTCGCCTCGTTCCTGCTCGGCCTGTTCGCCTGGCTGTTCACCCGCCACCACCTGATGCGGCCCATCGCGGCGCTGGTGCAGGCCACCCGGCGCGTCGCGCGCGAGCAGCTGGAGCTCGAGGTGCCGATCACCTGGAGCGGCGAGCTGGGGCTGCTGGCCGCGTCCTTCAACGACATGACGCGCTCGCTGCGGTCGGCGCGCCGCGACCTCGACGCGCTCATGTCGAGCCTCGAGCAGCAGGTGCTGGAGCGGACCGCCGCGCTCCGGGCCGCGCAGGACCAGCTGGTCCGCTCCGAGAAGCTCTCCTCGCTGGGCAAGCTGTCCGCGTCGATCGCGCACGAGATCAACAACCCGCTCGCCGGGATCCTCACCTTCGCGAAGCTCATCGTCCGCACGCTGGACCAGGGCGTGCCCGACGACGCCACGCGCAAGACGCTGGTGAAGCACCTGCTCCTCGTCCAGCGCGAGACCGAGCGCTGCAGCGCGATCGTGCGCAACCTGCTCGACTTCGCGCGCGAGCGGCCGCTCACCCTCAAGGACGTGGACCTGGACGCGGTGGTGGAGGAGGGCGTCCAGCTGCTCTCCAACCAGATCAACATCCAGAACGTCACGCTGGAGAAGCGGCTGGTGCCGCTGCCGCCGGTGGAGGGCGACTTCGGGCAGCTCCGGCAGGCCTGCGTGAACGTGATCATGAACGCCTGCGAGGCGATGGCGCGCGGCGGGAAGCTCACGGTGGAGTCGGCGCTGGTGGAGGGCGGCCGCTGGGTCGAGGTCGCGTTCACCGACACCGGGCCGGGCATCGCGCCCGCCCACCTGTCCAAGATCTTCGACCCCTTCTTCACCACCAAGGAGCGCGGCACCGGGCTCGGGCTCTCGGTGGTGTACGGCATCGTCGAGCGCCACCACGGCAAGATCGAGATCCACAGCGAGGTGGGGAAGGGGACGCGGGTCGCCATCCGGCTGCCGCCCCGGAAGGCGGCGGAGTGATGCGCGGCGCGCGGACGGCGGCGGGTTCCGGGGGGGCGCGGCGGCGGCGCCCCCAGGGCATCGAATGAATGGACCCGATCTTCATCTGGTGGATCGGCGAGGCGGCGCCCGACCGGGCGTTGCTGGACCATGCCGCGCTGCACCTGGGCCGCGCCTTCGGGCGGCCGGTGCGGGAGTGGAGCTCGCCGGAGCGCCCGCGCCACGCGTACGACCCGAAGCGCAAGCAGCACCTCTCCGGCGCGATCCTGAAGTGGCTGCTGGAGGCCGGGCCGGGCGCAGGGAAGGTGCTCGGGGTGACCGACCGCGACCTGTTCATCCCCATCCTCACCTACGTGTTCGGGGAGGGGCAGCTCGGGGGCGGCGCGGCGGTGGTCTCCATCGCGCGCCTGCTGGAGGACGTGGAGCTGATCGGGCCGCAGCTGCTGCTGGAGCGGCTCGCCAAGGAGGCGGTGCACGAGGTCGGGCACGCGTTCGGCCTGCTGCACTGCGCGACGCCGGTGTGCGTGATGGCGCGCTCGTCCGGCGTCCGCAACGTGGACGAGAAGAAGCCGGAGCTCTGCTCCGAGTGCCGACGCAGGCTCGAGGAGCTGCAGACCGGAGGTCCCAGGTGATGTCCAACGAGAGAACGCGCATCCTGGTGGTGGACGACGAGGAGATCGTCCGCGAGTCGCTGGGCGGCTGGCTCGAGAAGGACGGCTACTCCGTCCACGTGGCGGTGGACGGGTTCGCCGCGCTCGAGAAGCTCAAGGCGGAGCGCTGGTCCATCCTCATCGTGGACCTGAAGATGCCCGGGATGGACGGCCTGCAGGTGCTGGAGGAGGCGAAGAAGCTCCAGCCCGAGCTGGCGGTGGTGATCATGACCGCCTACGCCACCGTGGACACCGCGGTCGCGGCCATGAAGCTGGGCGCCTACGACTACCTCGTGAAGCCGTTCGATCCCGAGGAGCTGTCGCTGATGATGCAGAAGATCGTCTCCCAGCAGACGCTGGTGCGGGAGAACGCGGTCCTGCGCCAGGCGCTCAAGCGGGAGTACCGGTTCCGCGACCTGCTCTCCAAGAGCCCGGCGATGCAGGCGGTGTTCGAGCTGGCGCGCACGGCGGCCCGCTCCAACTCCACCATCCTGGTGCTGGGCGAGTCCGGCAGCGGCAAGGAGGTCCTGGCCCGCGCCATCCACCAGGAGAGCCCGCGGGCGGAGGGGCCGTTCGTGGCGGTGTCCTGCGCGGCGCTCACCGAGAGCCTGCTCGAGTCCGAGCTGTTCGGGCACGAGAAGGGCGCGTTCACCGGCGCGATCGCCCGCCGCAAGGGCAAGTTCGAGGCCGCCCACGGCGGCACCCTGTTCCTCGACGAGGTCGGCGACATCGGGTCGAAGCTCCAGCTCGACCTGCTGCGGGTGCTGGAGGAGCGGCGCTTCCACCGGATCGGCGGCAACGAGAGCGTGGACGTGGACGTGCGGATCATCGCCGCCACCAACCGCGACCTGAAGCGCGCGGTGGGGGAGGGGAAGTTCCGCGAGGACCTGTTCTACCGGCTGAACGTCATCCCCATCCTCATCCCCCCGCTGCGGGACCGCCGGGAGGACATCCCGCTCCTGGTCGAGAGCTTCGTGGAGCGGCTGTCGGTGGAGATGAAGAAGCGGCTCGACGGCGTCTCCTCCGAGGCGATGAGCGCGCTCATGGCGCACGACTGGCCCGGCAACGTGCGCGAGCTGCGCAACATCCTGGAGCGGGGTGCGGTGGTCTGCACCGGCCCGGTGATCCAGCTCCCCGACCTCGGCCTCCCCGGCAAGCCCGACGCCGCGCCGCGGCCCGGCACGCTCGCCTCGCTGGAGGAGGTGGAGCGGCGCCACGTCTCGGCGGTCCTGGCGCACACCGGCGGCAACGTGAGCCAGTCGGCGCGCATCCTCGGCATCGACCGGGTCACCCTCTACAACAAGATGCGGAAGTGGGGGCTGCGGCGGGACGGCGAGGACGAGCCGCCCCGCGACGACAACGGCGCGCGCTGACCGCGCGCCCGGGCTGCGCGCCCCCGCGCGCCCGGTGCCATCCACCGAACCCGCCGGCCCGCCGGCCCGCCTGCGCCCCGGGGCGCAGGCGGCGCGGCGCCGCGTTCGCCGTGCGTGAAGTGACCGAGCGTGAACGAGCCGCGCGCTCCTGCCGCGCCCGGCCGTCCGCCTCGCGCCGCCTGCGACCGGCTGCCACGTCGAGTTCCTCCGCACCGTCGAGGTTCTCTCCACCGGCGCCGCCGCGGCCGCAAGCTCGCGTGATCACGGGCGGTCGCACCCCGCCCCGGTGAAGGGGCGCTGAGGATCTCGACAGCGCCGGGCCCCGCGCCGCGCGCGGGCGCACGCCGCACCCGGAGCGTAACCCACCGTGAACACGCCGGTCTTCACTCGCGCGCGCCGCCGCGCCCCGGCTGGCGCGCCCCTTGCCATAGGGATCCGCGGGAGGACGGCGACAGATGACCTGCCCGTACTTGAAAGAGGTCTCGATGGTGTTCTGCCGGGCCTACCCGGTGAAGAAGCTCGTGCCGATCGACCGGGTCACCACGGCGAGCACCTGCGAAGGCGAGGCGTTCAAGACCTGCCCGCTCTTCCGCGAGGCGCTCGAGCGAGCCGAACGGTCGGCCGACGCGGACTCCCATCCCTCACCCGCAGGGCCCAAAGGAGCGACGCCATGATGTTCGCATTCGTCGTGATGGTGGTCGGAGTTGCGGTGCTCGGGACCATGAACCTCGTCGCGGCGCACGGCTGACCGCACCCGCGCGGAGACAACCATGAAGATCGGACGCAGAGGGTTCTTCAAGATCGCGGCAGTGACGGTGGGGGCCGCTGGCGCGTCGGCGGCCACCGCCGCCGCAGCGGCGCACGGGGCGGCGGAGGACGGGCCAGGCGTGCTCGTCGATACGACGCTCTGCGTCGGCTGCCGCGCGTGCGAGGCGGCGTGCGCCGAGGCCAACCACCTCGCGCCGCCCCCCGAGGACGCGAACGTCTTCGACGAGAAGCGCGACACGCACGAGCAGGCCTTCACGGTGGTGAACCGCACCGAGAAGGCGCCCGGGGTCGAGCGCTTCGCGAAGAAGCAGTGCATGCACTGCCTGGCGCCGGCCTGCGCCTCGGCCTGCCCCGTGAAGGCGATGACCAAGTCGCCCGAGGGGCCGGTGGTCTACAACCCGAACCGCTGCATGGGCTGCCGGTACTGCATGATCGCCTGCCCGTTCGACGTGCCGAAGTACGAGTACGGCTCGAACGCGCCGCGCGTGCGCAAGTGTAACTTCTGCGCCGAGCGGCAGGCGAAGGGCCTCAAGCCGGCGTGCACCGAGGTGTGCCCCTCGGGCGCGCTGACCTTCGGGAAGCGCAGCGAGCTCCTCGAGGTCGCCAAGACCCGCATCTACACCAACCCCGACCGCTACCTGCACCACGTGTACGGCGAGCGCGAGGCCGGCGGGACGAGCTGGCTGTACATCACCGACGTGGACCTGGAGCAGCTCGCGTTCCGGACCGACGTCCCCGAGCGGCCCATCCCCGACCTCGCCTCCGGCGCGCTCTCGGTGCCGCCGTTCGTGATGACGCTCTGGCCGCCGCTGCTGATGGGCATCTACGCGTTCTCGAACCGGCGCGAGGAGATCAAGGACGCCGAGTCGGCGCAGGGGAAGGAGGATCACCATGGCTAACGCCACCGCGGTCGCCCAGCACTCGTTCGTCCGGGAGAAGATCCTGCTGGGCATGAGCTGGAAGGAGTACCTCCGCTCGCTGCTCACGCCGACGAACGCCGTCGCGACGTTCATCCTCATCATCGGCGTCCCGCTGCTCGTCTACCGCTTCGCGGCCGGCCTGGGCGCCACCACCAACCTGTCGCAGTCGGCGCCGTGGGGCCTCTGGATCGGCTTCGACATGATGACCGGCATCGTGCTCGCCGCCGGCGGCTTCACCATCGGCTCGGCGGTGCAGCTGTTCGGGCTGAAGGACTACCACGGCATCGAGCGCCCCGCGATCCTCACCGCCTTCCTCGGCTACGTGATGGCGGTCATCGGCCTGCTCGCCGACCTGGGCCGCCCCTGGAACATCATCATGGCGCTCTTCAACTTCGGGACCGCCTCGGTGCTGTTCGAGGTCGCGTGGTGCGTCATGTGCTACACGACCGTCCTCCTGCTCGAGTTCACCGTGCCGCTGTTCGAGTGGCTCGGCTGGAAGCGCATCCACTCGGTGATGAAGAAGGCGCTCATCGCGCTCACGGTGCTCTCGGTCATCTTCTCGACCATGCACCAGTCGGCGCTCGGGTCGCTGTTCCTGCTCGCGCCGACCAAGCTCCACCCGCTCTGGTACACGCCCTACATCTTCGTGTTCTTCTTCGTCAGCGCGATCATCGCCGGCCTCAACATGGTGATCTTCGAGAGCGCGCTCTCGCACCGGATCTTCCAGAGCCGGGCCGACCACCACGTGGACGTGGACAAGCTGACCATCGGCCTCGGGAAGGCGGCCGCGGTGGTGATGTTCGCCTACTTCTTCCTCAAGCTGCAGAGCCTGGTGGACGGGCACAGCTGGGGCTACCTGGCCACCGGCTACGGCGCCTGGTGGCTGGTCGAGGTGGTCGGCTTCGTGCTGCTGCCCTCGCTGGTGTTCGCCTACGGCGCGCGCAACCGCAAGGTGAAGCTCATCCGCGCGGCCTCGGTGGTCGGCGTCCTCGGGGTGGTGCTGAACCGCCTCAACATCTCGGTCATCGCCTTCAACTGGAACCGGGTGGACCGGTACGTGCCGAGCTGGATGGAGATCTGGGTGTCCATCACGCTCGTCACCATCGGCGTGCTGGCCTACCGCTGGATCGTCAACCGCATGCCCATCCTGCGTGGGGACCCCGCGTTCCCCGCGGAGCACTGAAAGAAAGGAGGAAGCCATGGCCTACGACCTGCTCTCCGTGTACCCGGCCAAGCTCCTCGAGTACGGCCTCGGGATCGCCTACCTGCTGATGTTCATCCCGTTCTGGCGGTACGTCCAGGGCGGCAAGCCGGCGGCGGCCGAGGTCCGCGCCCCCGCCCCCGTCCCCGCGGCCCACCCGGTCGCGGCCCGGCCCGCGGTGGCCGGCTGGTTCCAGGTCCCCGCCGGCGTCCACCTGCACCCCGGCCACACCTGGGCGCGGCTGGAGTCCGACGGCCTGGTGGCGGTGGGCGTGGACGACTTCGCCCACAAGCTGGTGGGGCCGGCCCGGGTCGAGCTGCCGAGCGTCGGCGCGAAGGTGGCGCAGGGCGAGCCGGCGCTCGAGCTCGGCGACGGCGAGAAGAGCGTCCCGATGCTCTCGCCCATCGACGGGACCGTGGTGGCGGTGAACGCGGCGGCGCGCGAGCGCCCCGACGGCGTCGAGGATCCGTACGGCGCCGGCTGGCTGTTCAAGGTGAAGGCGCCCCGCCTCGCCGCGAACCTCCGCCAGCTCTTCGCCGACAGCGCCGCGAACCGGTTCCTGGAGGACGCGTCCGAGCGCCTCGCCATGCGGATGAGCCCCGAGCTCGGCCGCGTGCTGCAGGACGGCGGCGTCCCCATCCACGGCATCGGCCGCGCCCTGGCCGGCGACGACTGGGACGAGATGGCCCGCACCTTCTTCCTGACCTGAGAACGGAGACCACAGCCATGACGCTCAAGCTCTCGTGGTGCGGTGCGCTGGCCGGGCTGCTGCTGGGCGGCAGCGCGCTGGCGGGCGACCTTCCCAACCTGCCTCCGGAGCTCCCGCTCCCGCAGGGCGGCGAAAGCCCGGGCCAGGTGACGTTCCGGCACGACAGCCACGTGGACTCGGCCAAGCCGGACTGCGTGTCCTGCCACCCGCGCCGGTTCGCGATCCTGGGCCGCTCGGCCAAGGCGAAGAAGGAGGCGGTCACGCACGCCGCGATGGAGAAGGGCGAGGCGTGCGGGGCGTGCCACGGCAAGCAGGCGTTCGGGTTCGACGACTGCACCATGTGCCACGCGCAGTGAGGGGGGCGCGTCGGCGGTCCCCGGCCCACTCGCTCCGGGCCGGGGACCGCAGGCGCGGATGAGGGCGCCCGGTGACGGGCGCGGGCTCGCAGTCGGGAGGAAGCCATGCAGAGCGTTCTCGAGATCCTCCAGTCGATCGGCGTCTTCACCCTCGGCATCCTGGCCCGGTTCGGCCTGTTCCTGGCGATGGTGGCGGTCATCGTGGTCCCGGCGCTGCTCATCGCGCTGGTGGTCCGCGGGCGCGCCGAGCGGCGCGAGCGCGCGCTCGGGATCCGCGACGTGGACGGCGTGCCGTTCCGCCCGGACCTGTTCTACGCGCCCGGCCACGTCTGGCTGCACCGCCGCCCGGGCGGGCGCGCGGTGGAGCTCGGGCTCGACGGCATCGCGCAGCGCCTGATGCCGGCGGTCACCGCGGTGGACCTGGCGCGGCCGGGCACGCGCGTGGCCCGCGGCGACACCATCGCCACGCTGCACGGCGGCGGGCGCGCGCTGGAGATCCCTGCGCCGGTGGACGGCACGGTGGTGGGCCTGAACGTCTCGGTGGTGCGCGACCCCGCGCTGGTGAAGCGCGAGGGCTACGGGCGCGGCTGGCTGGTCGCGCTCGCGCCGGCGGACGAGGCCTACGCGTCGATGCCGCGCGCGGGCGCCGCGGAGTCGTGGATGCGGCGCGAGGCGCAGCGCTGGAACCAGTTCGTCGAGCACCAGCTCGGCTTCGCCGCGGCCGACGGGGGGACGCTGGTCGCGCCCGCGCCGTGGCTGGTGGGCGAGGAGGGATGGTCGGCGCTGACGCAGTCGTTCCTGCGGCCGTGAGCGGCCGCGCCGCGCCGGTGCGGCAATCGGCCACTCCCCGCACGACTTTCGCGGGCGCGCGCGGGCGCGAGCGGTCCGGGGACCAGGTGCGGCGCGCGGCCGCATGGGTCCCCGCCGCCCGGCCGGCGCGCGCCCTCGCGATCCCGGCGGCCGCGGCACGCGCCGCGGCCGCGCCGATCGGCCCGGCCATCCCGCTGCAATCCGGGACATTGTGCGCGGCGTGCGCGCGGGCGCGCAGGGGGCGCGGGGAAGGGTGCGCAATCGGGCGCAGGGAATCCGGGGGAGGCGGCGCGGACCCATTTGACGCGCATCAATCCTCCCCGGCCGCGACGCAGAATCGGCGGCCATTGCGCGCGGCGCGGGGGAGGTGTGCGAAGCCCGCGATTCTTGCGCGGCGGGTCGCGATCGCGCAATTCGCACTGAGTTCACGCGTGCTTAAGCCGCGGGAGGCGTTGGACAATCCCGCCGCCCCCTGGTAGGAAGTGGCGCAATCCGTGGCTGTCACGGATTGACGCACCGACTCCTCCAGGGTGTGCAAATGATCCGACGCCTGTTGCCCCTCCTCCTCGCGTTCGCCGCGAACCCAGCCTGGGCGGGTATCCCGGCCGAGCAGGAGGACTGCCTCGGCTGTCACAGCGACCCGAGCCAGACCTTCGACCTCCCGAGCGGCGAGAAGCTCTCGCTGTACGTGGACCAGGACGCGTTCGCGAAGTCGGTCCACGGCGAGGCGCTCCGCTGCACGGAGTGCCACACCGACAAGACGAGCGACCACGCCACCGGCGAGCTGAAGTTCAAGACCCGCCGCGACGTGACCCGCGCCTACTACGAGCAGTGCAAGGGCTGCCACTTCGCGAACTACACCAAGACGCTGGACGGCGTTCACTACGCGGTGATGGCCAAGGGCAACGACAAGGCCGCGCTCTGCGTGGACTGCCACGGCGCCCACGACATCTCCCGGCCCGGCCAGCCGCGCACCCGCATCTCGAAGATGTGCTCGGGCTGCCACGCGGAGGAGGCGGACGTCTACGCGAAGAGCGTGCACGGCCGCGCGGCGGAGAGCAGCCCCGACGTGCCGGTGTGCACCGACTGCCACCGCGCCCACGACACCACCGACCCGCGCGACGGCCAGCTCGCCATGCGCACCCCGGAGATCTGCGGCCGCTGCCACACCGACGAGAAGCTGATGTCGAAGTACGGCCTCTCGAGCAAGGTGGTGTCCACCTACCTCTCCGACTTCCACGGCATGGCCGCCACGCTCCAGCGCAAGCAGAAGAACGCGCCGGACGCGCGCCTCGCCGCGGTGTGCACCGACTGCCACGGCGTCCACGACATCCAGTCCTCCAAGGACCCGTCGTCCACGGTCATGGCCGCCAACCTGCAGAAGACCTGCGCGAAGTGCCACCAGGGCGCCAGCGCGAGCTTCCCGAAGGCCTGGCTCTCGCACTACGAGCCCACGCCGCAGAAGGCGCCGCTCGTGTGGGGCGTGCAGGTCTTCTACAAGATGCTGATCCCGTTCATGGTGGGCGGGCTCGTGCTCCAGATCGCGCTGCACCTCTGGCGCGTGGTGGTGAACCGATGAGCGCTTACATCGTCCGCTTCAACCTGCAGCAGCGGATCGAGCACTTCATCACGATGCTCGTGTTCGTGCTGCTGTGCCTCACCGGCCTGCCGCAGAAGTTCTACACGGCCGGCTGGTCGCAGGCGGTGGTCGGCGTGTTCGGCGGCATCGACGTGGCGCGCTGGGTCCACCGCGTGTGCGGCCTGATCCTGGCGGCGTCCACGGTGATCCACTTCGCGAACGCGATCGCCGCGATGCTCTCGAAGAAGATCGGCTTCACGATGGTGCCGTCGAAGAAGGACTTCGAGGACGCCATCCTCCAGCTCAAGTACTACCTGGGCGTGACCGACAAGCACCCGATGTACGATCGGTACACGTACAAGGAGAAGTTCGAGTACTGGGGCCTGGTGTTCGGCAACGTCATCATGGTGCTCACCGGCTTCATCCTGTTCTTCCCGGTGACCGTCGCGTCGCTGCTGCCGGGCGAGGTGATCCCCGCCGCCAAGGTGGCCCACTCGAACGAGGGCCTGATGGCGTTCCTGGTGATCACCATCTGGCACGTGTTCAACGCGCACCTGAGCCCCGACGTGTTCCCGTTCGACACGTCGATGTTCACCGGCAAGGTCAGCCGCGAGCGCTACGAGCACGAGCACCCGCTCGAGCTGGCGCGGATCGAGGGGCGGGCGCCGCCCGCGGAGCACGGCGGCCACGCCTCGTCGCATGACGAGCGCCACGTGGGCTGACGTCCTCGCGCAGGCCATCTTCCACACCCTGGTCGCCTCGCTGTACGTGGAGGCGCTGGTGCGGACCTGGCGAGTGCGCGACCCCGGCCAGCGGATCGCCCTGCGGCTCACCGCCCTGGGCTATCCGCTGGTCCTGTTTCCGGCGCTGGTGCTGCTGTTCCCGGTGCGGGCCGGCGACGCGTTCCGCGAGGGCGGCGCGCTGCTCGTCGGCCGCCGCTGGGCGGACGTGCGGCTGTTCGGGACCGGGATGTTCCAGTGGTTCGTCGGCGGCCTCGCGGCCATCGGGCTGGCGCTGCTGCTGATGGACCTGGTGCCGTTCCTGTGCCGCCGGCGGCGCGCGCGCCCGCCCGAGCGCGCGGCGCCGGATCCCGAGACGGCGGCGCGGCTCGGCGCCACGCTGGCCGAGCTGGCCACGCGGCTCGGCACCCGCGCGCCGGCGCTGGTCTGGGTGGAGCGCGGCGCGCCCGTCCTGTTCTGCACCGGCATCCGGCGGCCGGCGGTGGTGCTCTCTCGCGGCGCGCTCCGCCTGCTCGACGCGGCCGAGCTGCGCGCGGCGCTGGCCCACGAGCTGGCCCACCTCGCCCGGCGCGATCCGGCCGCGAGCTGGGTGGTGCTGCTGGCGCGGGTCGCCATGGGCTTCAACCCGGCGTTCCAGGTGGTCTCTCGCGCGCTGGCCCGCGACGCCGAGTGGCTCGCGGACGAGCACGCCGCCGAGGCGTGCGGGGACCGGCTCGCGCTCGCCAGCGGCCTGCTCAAGCTGCACCGCGCCACCGCCGGGCCGCCGCCGGTGCGCCGGACGCTGCCGCTCGCCGCGGCGCTGTCGGAGCCGCTCGCGCGCGTGCGGTCGCGCGACATCGAGCTGCGCTGCAGGCGGCTGCTCCAGCCGCCCGCGCCGCGGCTGCCGTTCGGCGCGGCGCGGGTCGCGCTGGCGGCCCTCACCCTGACGGCCCTGCTGTTCTTCGTGATATGACCGTGGGCGTGACGCGCGCGCGCGAGGCGGGGCTCGAGCTCGCGCGGATGCTCGCGGCGCTGGTGTGGGTGGCCGCGACCTCCGCGCTGGTGATCGCCGCCCTCGGGGCGCTGCCCGGGTGGATCGCCGGCGAGGGCAGCGCGGTGCGCCACGCCGGCAGCGTGCAGGAGGCCGAGCGCCGGCTCGGCGCCATGCTGATGCTGCCCGGCTACTTCCCGCAGCGCCTCGCCTGGCCGCCCTCGGAGATCCGGCTCGCCGGCGGGCGCCGCGGCTCCGCGGCCGTCACCATCGTCGATCGCACCGGCGCGCCGGCCGTCCAGATCCTGCAGTCCACCGCCGAGGGCGCCGAGATCGCCGCGCCGCTGCTCGCCGATCGCAACGTCCTGCGCGTCCAGCGGACCACGGTGGGCCCGTACCCGGCGACGCTCTCCGCGGTGCTGGTGGCGGGCCAGCCCTGGCAGGAGCTGGCCTGGGAGCAGCGCGGCCGGACGGTGCTGCTCCGCACGCGCGGCGATCTCGACGAGCTCTACCACATGGCCCACAGCACGCACCCCGGGGGCGGCCGATGAGGCCCGCGCACGACGAAGGCGTGCCCGCGACGCCGCCGCCCGCGCCGCCGGCGGCCCCGCCCCCGGAGCGCGCTCCCGCGCCCGGGACCGCGCCGCACCCGGCCATGCCGGGCGGCATCCGCCGGCGCGTCTACCTCCTGATGGCGACCGGCATCGCCATCCCGCTCGTGATCATGGGCGCGACGGGGATCCACTGGGCGCGCAACCTCGACGAGCGGCTGGTGCAGGGCCGCACGTCCGCCGCGGCGATGGCGGCGACCCACTTCGACGGCGTCCTGACCGAGGACCTCGAGGTGCTGCAGCGGCTCGCCTCCGGCGTGGCCCAGACCATGGGCAACGCGGACCTCGAGGACGAGCGGCGCGTGGTGACCGACGCGTACCACCAGTTCCGCCATCGAGAGGGCGTCTACCTGCTGGACGCCGAGCGCAACGTGCTCGCGGAGGCGCCGGGCGGTCCGCGCTCGGCGGCGCCGCCCGACGACCTCGCGGTGGTGGACGAGGTGCTGCGCACCGGGCTGCCGCGCCTCTCCGGCGTGCTCCAGGGCGCGCGCGGGCGGGTGGTGCACGAGCTCGTGCCGGTGCGGAGCTGGCAGAACCAGATCATCGGGATCGCCGGCGGCACGTTCGACCCGTCGCGGCGCGGCTTCGATCGCGTGCTGCAGCACCTGCGCCGCGGCGAGAGCGGCTTCGCCGAGCTGATCGACGCGGGCGGCACGATCATCGCGAGCACCGTGCCGTCCCGGGTCGGGGGGCGCACCGAGTGCCGGGCGCACCTGGGCGAGCTGGTGAAGGACAAGCGCGCCCAGGCGGCGCGCTGCGACGGGTGCCACGGCGAGTGGGGCGTGAAGGCGGCGGCGCCCTCCGAGCTGATGGTCTTCGCGCCGCTCGCCGCGGCGCCCTGGGGCGTGGTGGTGCGGCAGCGCACCTCCGAGGCGCTGCCGACCGAGGGCGACGTGCCCTGGTGGCTGGTGGCGGCGGGCCTGGCGGCGCACGTGGGCGTCGCGGCGGCGTTCGCCTGGGGCGCGGCGCGCAGCGTGACCCGGCCCATCGGCGTGCTCACCGGCGAGGCGGAGCGCATCGCCGGCGGGGAGCTGGACTGGCCCATCCCCGACCTCGGCACCGACGAGGTCGGGCGCCTGGGGCGGTCGCTCGACCGCATGCGCCTCGCGCTCCGGCGCCTGCTCGACGACGTGGCCCGGGTGAACGCCGAGCTGGAGCAGCGGGTCGAGGAGCGCACCCACGCGCTCAACGAGGCCTACGCCCAGCTCGCCGCGCGCGAGGAGGCCCGCGCGCAGCTGCTCCGCAAGCTGATCTCGGCGCAGGAGGACGAGCGCAAGCGCATCGCCCGCGAGCTGCACGACGAGACCAGCCAGAGCCTGGCGGTGCTGGCCATGGGGCTGGAGGCGGCCCAGGACGCGCTGCGCGGAGGGAAGGCGCCGCGCCTCGACGAGGTGAAGGCGGTGGCGGTGCGCACGCTCGAGGACGTGCACCGCATCATCCTGGACCTCCGCCCGTCGGTGCTCGACGACCTCGGGCTGCTGTCGGCGATCCGCTGGTACGCGGAGCGCCAGCTCGGCACGCGCGGCATCTCGGTGCGCTGCGAGTTCGGGGAGCTGGACCGGCGGCTGCCGCCCGAGATGGAGACGGCGCTGTTCCGCATCTGCCAGGAGGCGATGAGCAACATCGCCCGCCACTCTCAGGCCACCGCGGTGCTGGTGGAGGTGGCGCTCGAGGACGACGTGTTCCGCATCGACATCGAGGACGACGGCACGGGCTTCGACCCGGAGGCGGTCGCGCGGCGCGAGGGGCGGCGGTCGTGGGGGCTGATGGGCATCCGCGAGCGCGCCGAGATCCTGGGCGGCGACGCGACCGTGGAGTCGGCGCCGGGCAAGGGCACCCGCGTCGAGGTGCGCATCCCGGTGCCGCGCGCGACGACCGAGCCGGGCGCGGACGGGGAGGGGAGGGCGACGTGAGCGACAAGATCCGGGTACTCATCGTGGACGACCACGCGATCCTGCGCGAGGGCGTGCGCGCGCTGCTCCAGCTCCAGCCCGACATCGAGGTGGCCGGCGAGGCCGCCGACGGCATGCAGGCGCTGGAGCAGGTGGAGCGGCTCGATCCGGACGTGGTGCTGATGGACATCGCCATGCCCGGGCTGGGCGGCATCGAGACCAGCCTGCAGCTGAAGAAGCTGGGGCGGCGCGCGCGCATCCTGATCCTGTCGCAGTACGAGGATCGCGAGTACGTCAGGCGCCTGCTCAAGGCCGGCGTGTCCGGCTACGTGCTCAAGAAGTCCGCCGGCGCCGAGCTCGCGAACGCCATCCGCGCGGTCCACCGGGGCGGCCTGGTGCTCGACCCGGAGGTCGCCCGCACCGCCATGGAGGAGGCCGGCCCGGCGGCGCCGGGGGAGGCGGATCCCTACGAGTCGCTCACCGACCGCGAGAAGCAGGTGCTGAAGCTGGTCGCGGAGGGGCGGAGCAACAAGGAGGTGGCGGACGTGCTCGGCATCAGCGTGAAGACCGCCATGAGCCACCGCGAGCACGTGATGGAGAAGCTCGGCGTGCACAACCGCACCGAGCTCGTCCGCTTCGCGATCCGCAAGGGCGTGATCCGGGTGGACGAGTAGCGCGCCCGGGGGCCGCGAAAGAAAGAGATGCGGCGCAGCCGCCGGCCCCCACCGGAAGCTGCCCGCATCAGGTGAAGAACCGCAGCCCCCCTCCCAGAGTGCCGCCGTTCTCCAGCCCCGGGAGGTAGCACGTGCCGTGCCCGCACCGGCCCTCCCTCGAGCAGGGCCCGATCCCCGTGAGAACGACGGGTTGCGTCGCCGGCGCACCCGCGGTGCTGGGTGGGTTCACCCATCCGTTGGGACGCGTGGGGGAATGGCCCCACCCGACCCACACTCCCAAAGGAAGAGGCCGGCGGCATTCGCCGCCGGCCCCGGTCCTCGCCCCGCCGCCGCTACTCGTCGCCGCGCTTGCGGGCGATCTCGTCCTCGAGCGCCTTCAGCTCCTTCGTCGGCGCGGCGCCCGGCGCCTTCTCCTCCTCCTCACCGGGCTTGCCGGTGAAGTGCGCCTCGCCCGGCCGCCACCCGGGGTGGACCGTGGCGGCGAGGTCGGCCGCGCCCTCCTTCACGCCGCCGGTGACCTTCTTCACCACCGCGTGGACCAGCAGCGCGAACCCGATCACCGGCATGAACATCAGGAACAGCGCCCCGAGCACCGGCACGATCACCAGGAGCAGCGGGAACGGCACCTTCACGAACCGCGCGCCGCTGCCAGGGAGGCGCCCGCCCTCCGACGGGACCACCTCGACCGCCCACGCCTTCGGGTTCCAGTAGTAGCCGCCCTTCACGTTCGCTCCGCCCGTGTACTTGGCCATGACCGTCTCCTTCCGTGCCGCTCCGCCGACCGTGGGACCGCGGTGGACCGCGCCGCTCAGCTCTGGCGCCGCTTCGCCTCGATCTCCTTCTCGAGCGCCTCGAGCTTCTCGTCGCCGGCCGTGGGCCCCTTCTCCTCGACGCCCCCGTTCTCGGTGGACTTGCCGGTGAAGTGCGCCTCTCCGGGCTGCCAGCCGGGGCTCATGGTCGCGGCCAGCTCCTCGGCGGGGCCGCGGAAGGTGCGGACCGCGCGCATCGCCACCGCCTGCGCCAGCAGCACGAAGCCGATGACCGGCATGAACATCAGGAACGTCGCGCCGAGCACCGGGGTGAGGACCAGCGCCAGCGCCACCGGGATCCGCCGCCACTCGCCCTTGCCCTGCGGGAGGCGCTCGCCGTCCTTCGCGACCGGCTCGATCGCCCACCGGGAGAGGTTGAGGTAGTAACCGCTCTGCACCGCGCTGCCGCCCTTGAACGTGTTGGCCATGATTGGCTCCTTTCGATTGGCAATGTCTCGCCAATCGCGCGGCGAAGAAATTGGGACGATGACCGAGCCGCGCGGGAAAGATTCCGGGGCGGGGACCGGCGCGGCGCCGGAGCCGGCGGCGTCGCGAGGCCGGGGCCGGGCGGGCGCGGGCGCCGGGGGCGGAGCGCCGCGGCGACCGGGGCGCCGCGGGCGCGGACACCGGAGCCGGCGGCGGGCGGATTCCCGATGTGCGCCGGCGCGCGGGCCGGGTCCCCGGGGGCGCCGCCGCGCCGGGAACGGCGCACCTCCGATGGCGGGACGAATGCGGACCTGGGGAGGCAGTGCGACCGGGGGGCGCGGAGCGCTCCGCTGGAGGAGCTAACCCTGCGACCTTGCGCGCAGGTTCGAGGGATCCCCCGGGCTCCGCGCGGGCCCGCAGCGCTTTCGCCGGCGGGGACCCATGCCCCTGATCCGGCGCAACCCTTGCGCGGTCCGCGCCGCTACCCCGCTGAAATCTCGCACGTTCCCACGGGGCACGGCGCTTGCTCGCATGCCGCCCGTTCCCGAAAGGAGCGCCTCGTGCTCGTCGCAGTCGGGCTGAACCAGAAGGGCGCCACGGTCGCAGACCGCGAGGTCCTCGCGCTGCCATCGGAGGAACTGCTGGACGCGCTCACCGCCTTCCAGGCGCTCGACGGGGTGGACGAGGTCGCGATCGTCTCCACCTGCTACCGCGTGGAGATCTTCGCCGCCGCGCGCTGCCCCGCCGCCGCGGAGCTGTCGCTGCGTCACGCGCTGGAGGCGCGCGCCGGCCGCTCGCTCCCGCTGTTCGAGCTGCAGGGCGAGGAGGCGTTCCGGCACCTCGTCCGCGTCGCCTCCAGCCTCGAGTCCGCCATCCTGGGCGAGCCGCAGATCCTCGGCCAGGTGAAGGACGCGTTCCACCGCGCCGCCGAGGCGGGCGCCGCGGGCAAGGAGCTCGCCTCCGTCCTCTCCCGCGCGCTCGCCGCCGCGAAGCGCGTCCGCACCGAGACCGCGGTGGGCCGCGCCGGCGTGTCCTGGGGCAACGCCGCGGCCGCGCTCGCCAGCAAGGTGCTGGGCCCGCTCGCGGGCCGCCGCGTGGCGGTGATCGGCGCGGGCGAGATGGCCCGCCTCACCGCCCAGCACATGCGCGACGAGCGCGCCTCGGTGGTGGTGCTGAACCGCACGCTCGCGAACGCCGAGGCGCTGGCCGCCGAGGTGGGCGGCGAGGCCCGGCCGCTGGACGCGCTGGAGCAGGAGCTGCTGCGCGCCGACGTGGTGGTGTCCGCCGCGCCGGCCGCCCCCGCGGCGCTGGCCCCGGCGGTCATGCAGCGCATCCTGCACGCCCGCCGCAAGCGGATCGTCATGGTGGACCTGGCCGTCCCGCGCGCCATCCCCGCCGAGACCGGGGCGCTCCCCGACGTGTACCTGTGCGACGTGGACGACCTCGACCGCGTGATGAAGGCCGCCATGGCCGAGCGCGCCCAGGCGGCCCAGCACGCCGAGCGGATCGCCGACGAGGAGGTGCAGAAGTTCGCGCGCGCCGAGGCCGAGCGCCGCGCCGCCCCGCTCATCCAGGAGATGCGCAGCCGCGCCAGCGCGATCGCGCGCGAGGAGGTCGAGCGCACGCTCCGCCGCCTCGGCGAGGATCCGGAGCTCGCGAAGCGGCTCGACGCCATGGCGGGCTCGATCGTCTCCAAGATCCTGCACGCCCCCAGCACGCGCCTCCGCCAGGCGGTGTGCGACGGCGGGGCCAACGACCCGCTGGTCGCGGCGGCGGTGCAGATCTTCGACCTGTCCGCGGCGCCGGCCGCCCGGGGAGACGCCGCGTAGCCCGGGGTCCGGGCCTTCCCCAGGCCCGGAATTCCTGAGATATTGGCGCGCGTTGTCCCACGGGCCGACCGCATGAACCTCCTCGAGCGCAGCTACCGGAGCCTGGACTCCAGCATGCGCGCGCGCGTGCTGGTGCCGACGGCGCTGCTGTTCGCGGTGACGCTCTCCGCGATGGTGGCGGCCGCCGTGCACTTTTACGGCGCGGACAATGGAGAGCGGCCGGCAGGACCGGGCCGAGCTGTTCGCGACCATGGTCTCCTCGGGCGTGTCGAACGTGATGCTCTCGGGGAAGCCGCGCGAGGTGACCACGCTGCTGGAGGCGCTGGTGGCCCACCGCAGCGACCTCCTCTCGGCCAGCCTGATCGCGCCGAACGGCTACATCTCCATCTCCACCAGCCCGGCGCTGCTCGGCCGCGTGCCGTGGTCCGAGGTGAACCGGGTGGAGGGCACCACCGTGGTGGTGGGGCCGGGCGGCAACGACGCCGAGTACGCGGTGCTCCAGCCCATCGTGAACGCGGAGTCCTGCGCGCGCTGCCACGGCACGCAGAGCCACGTGAACGGCTGGCTCGACCTGCGCTTCACCCGCGAGCCGGTGCTCGAGGCGCAGGCGCAGCTCGCCAAGACGCTCTCGCTCTCGGCCGCGGCGGCGTTCGTCTGCCTCCTCGCCATCCTGCTGTGGCTCCTGGGCCGCGAGGCGGTCAGCCCGCTGCAGCGGCTGGTGGGGGTGATGCGCCGCGCCGAGTCGGGCGAGCTGACGGTGCGCGCCGACGAGGGGCGCCCGGACGAGCTGGGCGTGGCGGCGCGCGGGTTCGACGCGACGCTGGCGGCGCTGCGGCGCAGCCAGGCCGAGCTGGAGGCGTTCTACCGCGAGCGCATGGTGCGGGCCGACCGCTTCGCGGCGGTGGGCGAGATCGCCACCGGGCTGGCGCACGAGATCAAGAACCCGCTGGCCGGTCTGTCCGGCGCGCTGGAGCTGCTCGCCGAGGACTTCTCCGCCGACGCGCGCCACTCCGACATCGTCACCGAGATGCAGCACCAGGTGCGGCGGCTCACGCACACGATGGAGAGCCTGCTCAGCTTCGCCCGGCCGGCCAAGGCGAAGCTCCGCTCCACCGACGTGAACGCGACGCTGGAGAAGGTGCTGTTCCTCATCCGCCAGCAGTCGCGCGACGGCACCATCGAGCTGGTCCCCGAGCTCTCGCCCGGGCTCCCGGCGGTGCTGGCCGACCCGTCCCAGCTCGAGCAGGTGTTCCTCAACATCTGCCTGAACGCCTGCCAGGCGATGATCGCCACCCGTCGCGGCGGGGTCCTGACCGTCCGCTCCCGCGTGGGCGACGGCACCGTGAGCGTCGAGGTGGAGGACACCGGCCCGGGCATCCCGGCCGACCTCCGCGCCCAGATCTTCAAGCCGTTCTTCACGACCAAGCGCGAGGGGAACGGGCTCGGGCTCGCCATCTCCGCGCGCATCGTGGCGGAGCACGGGGGCCACATCGGCTACCGCTGCCCGCCCGAGGGCGGCACCACCTTCACCGTGACGCTGCAGCAGGCGCGGCCCCAGCGCGCCCCGGAGCACGCCGCATGAACAGCACCCCGGCCCGCATCCTCGTCGTGGACGACGAGAAGCTCATCCGCTGGTCGGTGGCGGAGCGGCTGCAGCGCGGCGGCTACGAGGTCCTCTCGGCCGAGTCGGGCGAGCAGGCGCTGGAGATGGTCGCCGCCACGCCGCCGGACGTGATGCTGCTCGACGTGCGCCTCCCGGGCATCGACGGCGTCCAGACGCTGCAGCGCGCGCTGTCGCTCCACCCGGAGGTGGCGGTGCTGATGATGTCGGCGCACTCCACCGTGGACATCGCGGTGGAGGCCATGAAGCACGGCGCCATCGACTTCCTGGTGAAGCCGTTCCCGTTCCAGCAGCTCGACGAGGCGGTGGAGCGCGCGCTGGCGAACGCCCGCACCCGCCGGCAGATCGCCACGCTCACCAGCGACAAGCGCGGCGCGAGCGCGGTGGAGGCGGTGGTGGGCTCGTCGGCGGCCATGGAGCAGGTGCGCTCGATGATCTCGCGCCTGGCCGGCAGCGACACCACCACCGTGCTCATCGAGGGCGAGAGCGGCTCCGGCAAGGAGGTGGTGGCGCGCGCCATCCACTTCCGCAGCGCGCGCGCCGACAAGCCCATCCTGCAGGTGAACTGCGCGGCGCTCCCCGAGCACCTGCTCGAGTCGGAGCTGTTCGGCCACGAGCGCGGCGCGTTCACCGACGCGCACACGCAGAAGCGCGGCCTGTTCGAGACCGCCGAGGGCGGCTCGGTGATGCTGGACGAGATCGGCGACCTCCCGCCGGGCGGCCAGGCCAAGCTCCTCCGGATGCTCGAGAACAAGACGTTCCGCCGGGTGGGCGGCGTCCAGGAGCTCCGCGCGGACGTGCGGGTCATCGCCGCCACCAACGTCAACCTGGAGGAGCGGGTGGCGGAGGGGCGCTTCCGCGCCGATCTGTTCTTCCGCCTCAACGTGGTGCGGATCGTGGTGCCGCCGCTGCGCGAGCACCTCGACGACGTGCCCACCCTGACCGCCCACTTCGTGGCGCGCTTCGACCAGGAGATGAAGCGGCAGGTGAAGGGGGTGGCGCCCGCGGCGATGGAGCTGCTCAAGGCCTACCACTGGCCCGGCAACGTCCGCGAGCTGCGCAACGTGATCGAGCGCGCCTTCATCCTGCACGCGGGCGCCGACGAGATCCGGCCCGAGCACCTGCCGCCCGAGCTCCGCAAGGCGACGCCCGGCCCGCGGCGCCCGGAGAAGCTGGTGCCGCCGGTCACGGGGGAGGGGCTGGTGCTCGACGACGTGGAGCGCAAGCTCATCGCCGAGGCGATGGAGCGCGCCAGCGGCAACCAGTCCAAGGCGGCGCGGCTGCTGGGCGTGTCCCGCGACACGCTCCGCTACCGGCTCAAGAAGCACGGCATGGCGTAGGCCGCGCCGGGCGCGGCGCCCGGCGGCGGCCGGCCTCGCGGTCAGGCCAGCGCGCGATCGTCGATGTCCACCGGCTTGCCGTCGGTGGGCCAGTCGATCTCGGTCGCCAGCGCGCGCAGCTCCTCCTTCAGCTTGTCCTTGGCGCGGATCTCGAGCTGGCGGGCGCGCTCGCGCGAGAAGCCGAAGTGCTCGCCCAGCTCCTTGAGCGTGAGCGGACGGTCGCTCATCACGCGCATCTCGATGATGTAGCGCTCGCGCTGGTCGAGGCGGCCGAGCGCCTCGACGATGCGGCCGGAGACGACCTTCTGCTCCTGCACGCCGGACAGCTCGTCGTCCTGCGACGTGCTGCCGGACGCGAGGAAGTCCACGTGGGAGTAGCCGCCGTCGTCGCCCATGGGCGCGTCGAGCGACAGGTCGCGCCCCTCCATCCGCTGCTCCATCTCGCGGACCTCGCCGGGCTTCACGCGGAGCTTCTTCGCCACCTTGTTCGCGTCGTGGCCGTCGGAGTCGGCGCCCTGCTCCTGGGAGCGCTTGTCGAGCTCGCGCTTGGTGCGGGCCAGCGAGAAGAACAGCTTGCGCTGCGCCTGCGTGGTCCCGAGCTTCACCAGCGACCACGACTTGAGGATGTAGTTCTGGATGTACGCGCGGATCCACCAGACCGCGTACGAGATGAGGCGGATGCCCTTGTCCGGATCGAACTTCTGGACCGCCTTCATCAGGCCGATGTTGCCCTCCTGGATGAGGTCGGCCATGCGGAAGCCGTAGGAGCGGTACTCGTAGGCGACCTTCACCACGAAGCGGAGGTTGGCGGTCACCAGCCGGTGGGCGGCGCGCGTGTCGCGGTCGGCGCAGAACTGGCGCGCGAGCCGCTGCTCTTCGTCCACCGTCAGCAGCGGAAACCGATTGATCTCGGAGAGGTAGAGCTCGAGGGAGCTCGCGGTACCCGGGACGCTCTGGCGCTTCATCGGACCTCCGTGGTGCGTGGCGGTGGCAGCAAGTAGGCCCCTAAGCAACCCATGTGCCGTCTGGGGTCAAGCGTCGATCAGCCGTGATCCTGGGCGGTTGCCTGGAGAGGGGCGGCTCGCCAGCCCGGCGGGAGCCTATAATCATTACAGGGTCGCCTGGAGAAGGCTGCCCTGTTGGGTTTTTGGGCTGTAAGAATTGCAAGCGCCCGATTCAGGGCGCCAGCTACCCACTTGCGGATGGGCGGTACCCTCCGCAACCTGTGATGGCTATCCCCGGAGGGCGGCCAGGCGGCCAGGCGGACGCGCGAATGTCGGCGAAGAACGGAACGGAACGGACGGCGGACGCGGGCGCGCCGTCGCACGGCGAGGAGCGCTCGGGCTACCTCGGCTTCGTCGCGCACGAGGTCCGCAACCCGCTCTCGACCGCGCTCTGGTCGGCCGAGCTGCTGGCGCGCATGAGCGCCGCCGAGCGCGGCGGGGCGCGCGGCGAGAAGCTGACCGCGATGTGCCTGCGCTCGCTGGGCCGCGTCCGGCAGCTCGTCGAGGATCACTTCCTGTGCGAGCGGCTCGAGGTGGGCGGGCTCCCGGTGAGGCCGGAGCCGATCTCGCTGCGCGACGCGCTGGAGCACGCGGCCGGGCACCGGCAGGGCGACGTGGGCGAGGTGTCGCTGGACGGCGTCGAGGCGGCCCTGGCGGTCACCGCCGATCGCGCGCTCCTCGAGCGCGTGCTCGACGCGCTGGTGGCGGCCGCGGGGCGCGACGGCGAGCCGGTGCGGGTGAGCGCCCGGCTCGACGGGGGCCGGGCGATGCTGCGGGTCAGCGGCGCGGAGGCCAGCCCGGGCGCGCTCGACGACCCCCGCAAGGGCGCCGCCGGGGATCCGAAGGGCAGGGCGCTCGCCTTGCCGGCCGCGCGACGGGCGGCGGTGGCGCTTGGCGGGGGGCTCTCGGTGGAGGGTGGAGCCTTCGTGCTCACCCTTCCCGGCGCTGGAGCGTATACTGCGCGCCCCGCATCGCCGCCGTCGCCATGACCGAACGCCCGCTCGTCCTCGTCGTTGACGACGATCCCGACATCCTCGACGCCATCTGCGACATCCTCGAGGGCGAGGGCTATCGCGTCGCGCGCGCGCGCCACGGCCTCGAGGCGCTGGACCGCGTGGCCGAGGAGGAGCCGTCGATCATCCTCCTCGACCTGATGATGCCGGTGATGGACGGGCTCGCGTTCGCGCAGGCGCTCCGGCAGCGGCGGAACGGGGCCCCGCGCATCCCCATCGTGGTCATCTCCGCCGACGGGAACCCGCAGAAGGCGGCGTCGGTGGGCGCCCAGGGCTACCTGGCGAAGCCCTTCGACATCGACGCGCTGCTGGCGCAGGTCACCGACATGGCCGGCGAGCCGATGCACGGGTAGCCGCGCCCCGCGGCAAAACCCCCCGCGCCACGCGGGCTTCGCTTGACAGCACGCGCGCCGGCGGGTAGAAAGCCCACCCTTTCCAAGGCACGTCCTCCGCGGCCATCCGACGCGCGGCGGACCAATGCGAGGTGCTCATGTCTACGGGACTGCTGGCGAAGAAGGTTGGGATGACGCAGATCTTCACCCCCGAGGGTGACTGCGTCCCGGTGACGGTGCTCGAGGCGGGCCCGTGCACGGTGGTGCGGCGCAAGACGGCCGAGAAGGACGGCTACGACGCCGTCGTGATCGGCTTCGGCGTCGTGGACGAGAAGCACGCGCACCGCCTCTCCAAGCCCGAGGTCGGCGTCTTCAAGAAGGCCGGCACGCCCATCTTCCGCCACGTGAAGGAGATCCGCGTGAAGGACGCCAAGCTGCTCGGCGACCTCAAGGCGGGCGACGTCCTCACCGTGGACAAGGTCTTCAAGGCGAACCAGCGCATCGACGTCGCCGGCGTCACGAAGGGCCGCGGCTTCACCGGCGTCATGAAGCGCTGGAACATGAAGGGCGCCGCCCGCGACAGCTCCACCGCGCACGAGCACCACCGCCACGTCGGCGCGATCGGCCAGCGCAAGACGCCGGGCAAGGTGTGGAAGGGCAAGCACCTCCCCGGCCACTACGGCGTGGACAACATCACCATCCAGAACCTGACCGTGGTCGGCATCGAGCCCGAGCAGAACGTGCTGCTCGTGTCCGGCGCGGTCCCCGGCCACGCCGACGGCCTGCTGTTCGTGAACACCGCGGCGAAGGGCCAGCCGCGGATCAAGCAGAAGCAGGAGGTCCGCGAGCGCGCCAAGCCGAAGGTGTAGCCGGCTTCGAGGCAGCGCCGCAGGACACGACGCGCCGTCCGGGAGACCGGGCGGCGCGTCTCGCTTTCGGGGTCGCCGTTCGCCGGCGCGCGCGCCGCGCGGGCAGGGCAGGGCCGGGGCCGCCCGCGCGGGCGCGGTCCCCACGAACGGCGAACGCCGCCCGGGGACCGGGCGGCGTCGGGTGCTGCGGGGGCGGAGGGCGCAGGCGCCGGCTACGAGGCCTCGGCCTGGCCGCGCTTGCGATCGCGCTCGATCTTGTAGCGCGCGGTCGGGTCGAGGAACTTCTTGCGCAGCCGGATGGACTGCGGCGTGACCTCGACCAGCTCGTCCTCGGCGATCCACTCCAGCGCCGCCTCCAGGCTCAGCTCGCGCGGCGGCGTCAGGATGACGTTCTCGTCGCGGCCGGCGGCCCGGATGTTGGTGAGCTTCTTCTCCTTGCAGATGTTGAAGTCGAGGTCGTTGTCGTGGCTGTGCTCGCCCACGATCATGCCGGGGTACACCTTGTCGCCCGGCTTCACGAACAGCGCCCCGCGCTCCTGCGCGTAGAAGCAGGCGTAGGCGACCACGTCGCCGATCCGGTCGGCCACGATGGCGCCGCTCTTCCGCTTCTCGATCTTGCCCTGCCACGGCTCGTAGCCGTCGAACTGCGAGGACATGATGCCCTCGCCGCGCGTCAGGGTGAGGAAGTCGCCCCGGAAGCCGATGAGCCCGCGGGCGGGCACGCGGAACTGCAGCCGGGTGCGGCCCGAGCCGAGCGGCTGCATGTCCACCATCCGGCCCTTGCGCGAGCCCATGCTCTGGGTGACGCCGCCCACCCCGTCGTCCGGCAGGTCGCAGACGAGCAGCTCCATCGGCTCGTGCACCTCGCCCCCGACCGTCTTCAGGATCGGCTCCGGGTTCGAGACCGTGACCTCGTAGCCCTCGCGCCGCATGTTCTCGACGATCACCGCGAGCTGCAGCTCGCCGCGGCCCACCACCTTGAACGCGTCCGGGGTGTCGGTGTCCTCCACGCGGATGGACACGTTGCGGTACGCCTCGCGGTAGAGCCGCTCGCGGATGTTGCGGCTGGTGACGTACTTGCCCTCGCGGCCGGCGAAGGGGCCGTCGTTGACCTTGAAGACCATCGACATGGTGGGCTCCTCCACGCTGATGCGCGGGAGCGCCTCCGGGGCGGCCGGGTCGGCGATGGTGTCGCCGATGCCGATCTCCTCGGCGCCGGCGATGCACACGATCTCGCCCGGGCCGGCGTCCTTCACCTCGACGCGCTTCAGGCCGTCGTAGGCGTACAGCCGCACGATCTTGGCGGGGACGATCCTGCCCTCCTCGCGCAGCACCGAGATCGACATCCCCTCGCGCGCCACGCCGGAGGCCACCCGGCCGATGGCGAGGCGGCCCACGTAGTCGTCGTAGTCGAGGTTGTCCACCAGCATCTGCAGCGTCTCGCGCTCGCCGGCGGGCGGGGGCGGGACGTGCGTGAGGATCGCGTCGAACAGCGGCTTCAGCGAGTCGGCCGCGAACGCGCCCTGCACGGTGTGGGCGGCCTTGCCCTCGCGCGCGATCGCGTAGATCACCGGGAAGTCGATCTGCCGCTCGTTCGCGCCGAGGTCGATGTACAGCGAGTAGACGAGGTCGAGGACCTCCTTCGCGCGCGCGTCCTGCCGGTCCACCTTGTTGACGACCAGCACCGAGGGCAGGCCCATCGAGAGCGCCTTGGAGAGCACGAAGCGCGTCTGCGGGAGCGGCCCCTCGGCCGCGTCCACCAGCAGCAGCACCCCGTCCACCAGGCGCAGCGCGCGCTCCACCTCGCCGCCGAAGTCGGCGTGGCCGGGCGTGTCCACGATGTTGATCTTCACGCCCTGGTAGGTGACCGCGGTGTTCTTCGCGAGGATGGTGATGCCCTTCTCGCGCTCGAGGTCGTTCGAGTCCATGACCCGCTCGACCATCTGCTCGTTGGCCCGGAACACGCCGGCCTGGCGCAGCATGTAATCGACGAGGGTGGTCTTGCCGTGGTCGACGTGGGCGACGATCGCCACGTTGCGGATCTGCTCGCGGGGGGTCATGGGGCTCCGGCCTGGAAAGGGCCGGTACGGACGCCGGCCTGCAAAGGGCCGGAACTTATAGTCCTTTGACGCCGCGCGGGCAAGGGGTAGCGCGGCGGGCGCCGCGCGGGCCCGCGGGGCCGCTACATGAAGCCGATCCGGCGGGTCGAGGCGAGCACGCGCTCGACCTCGTCGAGCACGCGGAGCGTGCGGCAGGCGGCCAGGAACGCGCGCGCGTCGCGCTCCGGCAGCTCGGTGAGCCGCAGCAGGTCGTCCACGCTCTTCGTGCCGTCGGCGAGCGCGAGGAGCCGCGCCTCCTCCGGCCGCAGCCGCAGCGCGTACAGCTCGAAGGCGGGATCCGGGACCGGGGCGAGGTGCGCGGCGCCGGGCAGCTCCTCGCGGAGGCGCTCCGGCGTGGCGGTGCGCCGGATGCCCTCCAGGATCACCTCGGCCGGATCGAGCCGGAGCGGCACCCGCCCGGCCGGCGGGCGGCCGTGCTGGAACGCGTACGTGCCGTCGCGCCACTCGAAGGTGGACCAGGCGACGGCGCGCACCAGCCCGGTGAGCAGCTCGACCCGCTGCTCGGGGGTGATGGCGCCCGCCTCCACCAGCAGGTCCGAGGTGCGCGCGCCGGGCGCGGCCGCGCGCCGGAGCGCCTCCAGCCGCTCGGCGGTCACGGCGCCGCGGCGCACCGCGACCGCGCCGAACCGCTCGGCCGCCACGTTCGAGGCCGCGTACACCGGCGCGCCGCGCTCGACCACCACGATGCGGCGCACCGGCCCGCGCGAGAGCGTGAGCGCCCCGGTGGCCTGGCCGACGTGCAGCGCCACCAGCAGGCGCGGCGCCCGGGTGGCCGAGAGCTCGCCCGACGACGCCGGCGACGGCTCCGGCGCGGTGGCGCGGGCGTGCCGGGTCTCGGGCAGCGGGGTGAGGAACGCGTCGTGCGCCGCGGGGGGGGCGGGGCGCGCGGCCGGCGGCGCCGGGTCGAGCGCGGGCAGCGGCGGCGCCGCGAGCGGCGCGGGATCGCCCTCGCCGGGCGGGAGCGGCAGGGCGCCGGTGACCTCGTCGGGCGCCTCCCCCGGCGCGGGCGGCGTGGCCCGGGTGCCGAGCCGGCGCGCCACCGAGGCCGCCAGGGCGTCCACGTCGAAGGGCTTCTCGAACACCTCGCGCGCGCCGAGCCGGCGCAGCGCCGCCTCGCCCTGCCGCCCGCGGTAGACGCCGGACACCACCAGCGCCGGCACGCCCGCGCGCCCGAACGCCGCGAGCAGCTCGCCGGCGCCCACGTCGGCGACCGGCAGGTCCAGCACCGCCGCGCGCGCGCCGCCGCGGGCCAGCGCCTGCAGCGCGGCCCGGCCGCTGCCCACCGCCTCGGCGGCCGCGCCCAGCCGCACCGCCGCGCCGGCGACGAGGCCCGCCAGCGCGGCGTCCTCGGAGAGCACCAGCAGTCGCCTGGGGAACGGAGAGGGGCTCACGGCCCGCCGAGGCTACCACGGCCGTGGTGGCGTCCGGCCAGGGCGAGGGGTTACCCTCCGCGCGTGCCGCCCCTCCTCCACCACCTCGCCATCCAGTGCGCCGATCTCTCCCGGTGCGAGCGGTTCTACCGGGAGGTGCTGGGGCTCGAGGTGCTGCGGCGCTGGCCGCGCGAGGAGGGCGGGGGCGACCGGAGCGTGTGGCTGGCGCTCGGGGAGGGGCAGTTCCTGGCGCTGGAGCGCGCCGACGAGGCGCCGGTCCCGCGCCCCTGGCGCGACGGCAAGCCGGGGCTCCACCTCGTGGCGCTGCGCATCGGGCCGGACGAGCGGCGGGCCTGGGAGGACCGGCTGGAGGAGGCGGGCGTGCAGGTGGTGCACCGGACCCGCTGGACCATCTACGTGCTCGATCCCGAGGGGAACCGGATCGGGCTCAGCCACCACCCGCACGACGCCGGGGGCGGGGAGCGGCCGTGATCTTCGACCGCCGCCGGTACGGGAAGGACAACTACACGTACCTGCTCGCGGCGGGCGGCGACGCGGCGCTGGTGGACCCGGGCGACCCGGACGCCGCCCTCGCGCTCGCCGCCGCGCACGGCGTCCGCCCGCGCTGGATCCTGCACACGCACGGCCACGCCGACCACACCGGCGGCACGGCCGCGGTGGCGCGCGCGCTCGGCGCGCAGGTGCTCGGCCACGGCGGCGACGCCGCCCGCTACCGGCCCGACGTTGACCTGGCCGGGCGCGCCGAGGTGGCGCTGGGGGCGCTCGCGCTGCGGGTGCACCCGGTCCCGGGCCACACCCCGGGCTCGGTGCTGCTGGAGTGGGAGGGGCGGCTGCTCACCGGCGACACGCTGTTCTGGGCCGGGTGCGGCAACTGCCGGCACGGCGGCGATCCCGCCCGGCTGGCGGAGAGCTTCCTCGGCCCGATCGCGCGGCTCGACGGCGGGCTGGAGGTGCACCCGGGCCACGACTACGCCGCGCCCAACCTCGCGTTCGCGCTGGCACTGGAGCCGGACGGCGCGGCGGCGCGCGCGCGGCTGGCGGAGGTCGAGGCGGCGCACGCCGCCGGCCTCGAGCCCGCGCCGAGCACGCTCGCGGGGGAGCGCGCGGTCAACCCGTTCCTGCGGCTCGACGCGCCCGGCGTCGCCGCCGCGGTGGCGCGCGCCGAGCCGTCCGCCGCGGCCGCCGGCCCGGCGCGGCGGTTCGTGGCGCTCCGCGCGTTGCGCGACCGCGCCTGAGGCGTCGTGAGCGTCCCGCCCCCGCGCCCGCTCGAGGACGAGCCCCGCCCGGCCGAGGACGAGGCCTCGCCGGTGAACCTCGCCAACGCGCTCACCGCGCTGCGCATCGCGCTCGCGCCCGCGTTCCTGGTCCTCTACGTGGGCGGCGACCGGCCCCGCGCGCTGGCCGCCTTCGCGGCCGCCGCGGCCACCGACGTGCTGGACGGGCTGGTGGCGCGCGCGCTCCGGCAGCGCACCCGGCTCGGCGCGTTCCTCGATCCCATCGCGGACAAGTTCCTGGCCGCGTGCGCGCTGGTGGCGCTGGCCGCCACCGGCCGGCTGCCGGCCTGGCTCCCGGCGCTGGTGGTGGCCCGCGACCTGGCGCAGCTCGCCGGCGCGGCGTTCCTGCGCACCGTCCACCGGGTCATCCCGGTCGCCCCCACGCGCATCGGCAAGTACGCCACCTTCGCGCTCGCCGCGACCGTGCTCACCGCGCTCGCCGGCGACTACGGCGGCTACCCGCGCCACGCGGTGGAGCCGTACGTGGCGGCCCTGGGGCTGCTCGCGGCGCTGTGCGTGACGCTCTCGTTCGCGCAGTACTTCCTGTTCTTCCTGCGCGCGGCGCGCGCGCCCGGCCGTTGACACCGATTCCCGTTCGGCTATAACCGCGCCTCATCGAAGGGCGCGTGGCTCAGTGGTAGAGCACCTGCTTGACACGCAGGGGGTCGCTGGTTCGATCCCAGCCGTGCCCACATCGCGGGCGTCCCCCGCCACCGAGGGCCAGCCGCCACGGCTGGCCTTTTTTTTCGACCACGGATAGGCATACCGACATGTCCGACCTCGTGAAGGTGACGCTCCCCGATGGCAGCCAGAAGGAGGCGCCGCGGGGCACCCCGGTCATCGACTTCGTGAAGGGGCAGATCGGCGCAGGCCTCGCCAAGGCGGCCTACTTCGCGAAGCTGGACGGCGCGCCGGTGGACCTCTCGCGCGCCCTCGACCGCGACGCGAGGCTGGAGATCGTCACCACCCGGAGCCCGGAGGCGCTCGAGGTCGCGCGCCACGACGCCGCGCACGTGATGGCGAGCGTGGTGCAGAAGCTCTACCCCGGCACGCAGGTCACCATCGGCCCGGCCATCGAGGACGGCTTCTACTACGACTTCGCCCGCGAGACCCCGTTCACGCCCGAGGACCTCGAGAAGATCGAGAAGGCGACCAACGAGGCGATCAAGGCCGACCTGCCCTTCGTCCGCTCCGAGATCTCGATGGAGGCCGCGCTGGCGCTCTTCGAGGGCATGGGCGAGCGGTACAAGGTCGAGATCGTGAAGGACATCGCCGCGAAGGGCGCGAAGACCCTCACGCTCTACAAGCACGGCGACTGGGTGGACTTCTGCCTCGGGCCGCACGGCCCGTCCACCGGCCGCATCGGCGTCGTGAAGCTGCTGAACGTGGCCGGCGCGTACTGGCGCGGCGACGCGAAGAACGCGATGCTCCAGCGCATCTACGGCACCGCCTTCTTCGACAAGAAGGAGCTGGACGCGCACCTCGCGAAGCTCGAGGAGGTGAAGAAGCGCGACCACCGCCGCCTCGGCCCGCAGCTCGGGCTGTTCACGTTCCACGAGTACGCGCCCGGCGCGCCGTTTTGGCTCCCCGCCGGCACCGTCCTCTACAACGTGCTCGAGGACGCGATGCGCCGCCTGGTCCTGAAGAACGGGTACCAGGAGGTGAAGACGCCGCTGCTGTTCAACAAGCGGCTGTGGGAGACCTCCGGGCACTGGGGCAAGTACCGGGAGAACATGTTCCTGGTGGTGGACAGCGAGTCGGATCCGGCGCTGGCGCTGGAGGACCGGTGCAGCTTCTCGCTGAAGCCCATGAACTGCCCGTCGCACCACCTCATCTACCGGATGGACAAGCGCTCGTACCGCGAGCTGCCGGTCCGCTACTTCACCACCGACGCGCTCCACCGCAACGAGGCGTCCGGCTCGCTGGGCGGCCTCACCCGCGTGCGCCAGTTCGAGCAGGACGACGCGCACATCTACCTGCGCGAGGAGCAGGTGACCGACGAGGTGCTGCGGATCTTCGAGCTGATGAAGGTCGTGTACGGCGCGTTCGGCCTGGGCTTCGAGGCCACCTTCTCCACCCGCCCGGAGCAGCGCATCGGCGACGACGCGCTGTGGGACCGCGCCGAGGCGCTGCTGCGGAAGTCGCTCGACGCGACCGGGCTGAAGTGGACGCTCAACCCCGGCGACGGCGCGTTCTACGGCCCGAAGATCGACATGCTGGTGACCGACTCGCTCGGCCGCCGCTGGCAGACCTGCACCATCCAACTCGACTACGCCGCCCCCGAGCGCTTCGACCTCACCTTCGTGGGCGAGGACAACAAGGAGCACCGGCCGGTGGTGATCCACCGCGCCATCTACGGCTCGTTCGAGCGGTTCATCGCCATCCTCACCGAGCACTACGCCGGCGCGTTCCCGGCCTGGCTCGCGCCGGTGCAGGCGCGGGTGGTGACGGTCTCGGATCGCTTCGACGCGTGGGCGCGCGAGGCGGCGGCGGCGCTGCAGGCGCGCGGCTGGCGCGTCGAGGTGGACGGGTCCTCGGACAAGCTCGGCGCGAAGATCCGGAACGCGCAGCTCGCGAAGATCCCGTTCACGCTGGTCGTCGGCGAGAAGGAGGTCGAGGCGAGGGGCGTCTCGCCGCGCCGGCACGGCGGCGAGGACCTGAAGACGATGCCGCTCGAGACGTTCGCCGAGCTCATGGCCCGCGAGGCCACGGCGCCCTTCTGACGAGGGCTGCGCCCTCGCCCCGCCGAGCGGAGCTCGTCGGGGCCCCACTCCTGCTTCGCGGGGCCCGTGACCTCGCGCGCCCGCGTTCGCGGGCACGCGCGAGGTCCCCGCGGGGAGGGGTTGCACCCCTCCCCAGGCTGCGGCTGGGGCCCCTCCCGCTGTGAGCGTCATCGAGCACCGCCCGCCAGGGTGCGGTGGAACGCCCGTTTACGGGTGTTCGATGGGTACACATCGCCGGACGTTTCTGGTACCCTTCGCGGTTCCCGTTTCAGCCGAGCCGGTCAGACCTCGTCAAGGTCCCGGAAGGAGAGACGAAACCGTGAGCGACGCAGGCCAAAGGGTCACCATCTTCGACACCACCCTCCGCGACGGGGAGCAGTCGCCGGGGGCGTCGATGAACCTGGGGCAGAAGCTCCAGGTGGCGCGGGCCCTTCGGGATCTGGGCGTGGACGTCATCGAGGCCGGGTTCGCGGCGGCCTCCCCCGGCGATCTGGAGGCCATCCAGGCGGTCAGCCGGCAGGTCGAGGGGCCGATCATCGCGAGCCTCTCCCGCTGCAACAAGGGCGACATCGAGGCCTCGTGGAAGGCGCTCGCCGACGCGCCGCGGCGCCGCTGCCACGTGTTCCTCGCCACCTCGCCCATCCACCGCGACTTCAAGCTGAAGCTCGCGAAGGACGAGATCATCAAGCGCTCCGTGGACGGCGTGAAGCTCGCCCGCGAGAAGTTCGACGACGTCGAGTTCTCCGCCGAGGACTCCGCCCGCACCGAGCTCGAGTTCCTCGCCGAGGTGGTCGAGCGCGTCATCGAGGCCGGCGCCGGCACCGTGAACATCCCGGACACGGTCGGCTACGCGCTCCCCTCGACGTACGCGGAGACCATCCGCTACCTGCGCAAGCACGTCCGCGGCATCGAGAAGGCGATCATCTCGGTGCACTGCCACAACGACCTGGGCATGGCGGTCGCGAACAGCCTGGCCGGCGTGCTCGAGGGCGCGCGCCAGGTCGAGTGCACCATCAACGGCATCGGCGAGCGCGCCGGGAACGCCTCGCTCGAGGAGATCGTCATGGCGTTCAGGACGCGCCACGACGTCCTCGGGGTGACCACCGGCGTGCAGACCGAGCGGCTCTTCCCCACCAGCCGCCTGGTGTCGCAGGTCACCGGGCTCCACGTGCAGCGCAACAAGGCCATCGTGGGCCAGAACGCGTTCGCGCACGAGGCCGGCATCCACCAGCACGGGATGCTCACCAACCGCGAGACCTACGAGATCATGCGGCCGGAGGAGGTCGGCTTCGCCCGCAGCCAGCTCGTGCTCGGCAAGCACTCCGGGCGCCACGCGCTGAAGGACCGGCTCCTCGCGCTCGGCTACCAGCTCGACGAGGCGCAGATCGACAAGGTGTTCGCCGACTTCAAGGTGCTGGCCGACAAGAAGAAGGACATCTACGACGCCGACATCGAGGCGCTCGTGGTCCACGGGCAGATCCTGGGGAAGGGGAGCGTGGCGTGGGAGCTGGAGGCGCTCTCCACCACCTCCGGCACCGGCACGCTGCCCTGCGCGTCGGTCGCGCTCCGCTCCGCCGCCGGCGAGCGGATCCAGGAGGTCGCGGCCGGCGACGGCCCGGTGGACGCGGTGTACCGCGCCATCGAGAAGGTCACCGGCATCAGCCTGAAGCTCCGCGACTACCAGATCGCGAGCGTGTCCCGCGGCGAGGACGCGCAAGGCGAGGTCTCCATCGAGGTCGAGCACCCGACCGGCGTGTACCGCGGGCGCGCGCTCTCCACCGACATCATCGAGGGCAGCGCGCGGGCGTTCCTCGACGTGGTCAACCGGATCGCCCTGAAGATGCCACCGCCCACCGAGAGCGAGGCCCGCGCGGAGATGGGGACGCCCTGATGTCGAAGCGCAGCGACGGCAACCAGCCGAGGACCATCATCGACAAGGTCTGGGACGCGCACGTGGTCCGCGCCGAGACCCCGGACGCGCCCGCGATCCTCTACGTGGACCTGCACCTGGTGCACGAGGTGACCAGCCCGCAGGCGTTCACGGTGCTGCGGGAGCGCGGCCTGAAGCTCCGCCGCCCCGAGCGCACGCTCGCCACCATGGACCACTCCATCCCGACGCTGCCCCGCGGCGCGGATGGCCGGTGGCCGTTCGTGGACGCGCAGGCGGCCGCGCAGGTCTCGCAGATGGAGCGCAACTGCGCCGACTTCGGCGTCGAGCTGCACGGGCTCGGCGACGAGGCGCAGGGCGTGGTTCACGTGTTCGGCCCGGAGATGGGCGCCACCCAGCCCGGCATGACGGTGGTGTGCGGCGACAGCCACACCGCCACGCACGGCGCGTTCGGCGCGCTCGCGTTCGGGATCGGCACCTCCGAGGTCGGCCACGTGCTCGCCTCGCAGTGCCTGCTGCAGCGCCGCCCCCGCACGCTGGCCGTGCGGGTGGACGGGGCGCTCGGCCCGGGCCTCTCCGCCAAGGACCTGATCCTCGCGATCATCGCGAGGCTCGGGGTGGGCGGCGGCACCGGCCACGTCATCGAGTACCTCGGCCCCGCGGTCCGCGCGCTCTCGATGGAGGGCCGCATGACCCTCTGCAACATGTCGATCGAGGCGGGCGCCCGCGCCGGCCTGGTCGCGCCGGACGACACCACCTTCCAGTGGCTGGCCGGCCGGCCCCGCGCGCCGAAGGGCGCCGCGTGGGACGAGGCGGTGGCCCGCTGGCGCGCGCTGCCGTCGGACGAGGGCGCCACCTACGACCGCGAGCTCCGCCTGGACGCCTCCGCGCTCGAGCCGATGATCACGTTCGGCACGAACCCGGGGCAGGGCATCGCCGTCACCGGCCTGGTGCCGGACCCGGCCGCGGAGCGGGACGCCTCCGCCCGCACCACGCTCGAGGCCGCGCTCCGCTACATGGGGCTCGTCCCCGGCAAGCCGATCGCCGGGCAGAAGGTGGACGTGGTGTTCATCGGCTCCTGCACCAACGGCCGCATCGAGGACATGCGCGAGGCGGCCCGGGTGCTGAAGGGGCGCAAGGTGCGGACCCGCACGCTGGTGGTGCCCGGCTCGCACCGGGTGAAGAAGGACGCCGAGGCCGAGGGCATCGACCGCGTCGTGCGCGAGGCCGGCGCCGAGTGGCGCGAGCCCGGCTGCTCGATGTGCATCGCCATGAACGGCGACGACATCCGGGCCGGCCAGTACTGCGTCTCCACGTCGAACCGCAACTTCGAGGGGCGCCAGGGCCCCGGCGGGCGGACGCTCCTCGCCAGCCCGCTCACCGCCGCGGCCGCCGCGGTGACGGGCGCCGTCGCCGATCCCCGCCGCGTGCTGGAGGGCCGGTGATGGAACCGATCCGCGTCATCGAGAGCCGCACCGTCGTCCTCCCCCGCGAGAACGTGGACACCGACCAGATCATCCCGGCCCGCTTCCTCAAGGTCACCGACAAGAAGGGGCTCGGCAAGGCGCTGTTCTCCGACTGGCGCTACGCCGCCGACGGCTCGCCCCGCCCCGACTTCGTCCTGAACCGGCCGGAGGCCCAGGGCTGCTCGATCCTGGTGGCGGGCGACAACTTCGGCTGCGGCTCGTCGCGCGAGCACGCGCCCTGGGCGCTGGTGGACGCCGGCGTCCGCGCGGTGATCTCCACGCGCATCGCCGACATCTTCCGCAACAACGCGCTCAAGAACGGGCTCGTCCCGGTGGTGCTCGACCCGGCCAGCCACGCGAAGCTGCTCGCCGCCCCGGGCGCGAGCGTCCGCGTGGACGTCGAGGCGCAGACCGTCACGCTGCCCGACGGCTCGACCGCGAAGTTCCCGATCGACGGGTTCGCGCGCTACTGCCTGCTGAACGGCGTGGACGAGCTCGGCTTCCTGCTCGCGCAGGACGCGGACATCGCCGCGTTCGAAGGGGGCCGCCGGTGAGCGAGGGCGCCAAGCGCCTCGCCGTCCCCGGCGGCGCCGCCGCGTCCGCGCCCTCGCGCGGCTCCGCGGGCCGCGGCATCCGCGCCGTGGCCGTATGACGCGCACGGTCCGCCGCCGGCGCCGCCCCCGGGCGGCGACGCCGGGCCGTGCGTAGGCGTTCCGCTTCGCGACAGCGCAGCTCCCTCGAACACGTTCGAATCGAAGGTGACGGCATGGCCAAGGAGAAGATGACGGGCGCGAAGGCGGTCCTGCGCGCCCTGGAGGCGGAGGGGGTGGAGGTCCTCTTCGGCATCCCAGGCGGCGCGATCCTCCCGCTCTACGACGCGCTCTACGGGGTCGAGCGGCCCAAGCACGTGCTGGTGCGCCACGAGCAGGTGGGCGGGCACGCGGCGGAGGGCTACGCCCACGCCACCGGCAAGGTGGGCGTGTGCATGGGCACGTCCGGCCCGGGCGCGACCAACCTCGTGACCGCGATCGCCGACGCGTACATGGACTCGGTGCCCATGGTCGCGATCACCGCGAACGTGTCCTCGAGCCTCATCGGCACCGACGCGTTCCAGGAGGCGGACATCACCGGCATCACCATGCCGATCACCAAGCACAACTGGCTGGTGACCGACGTGCGCGAGCTGCCCCGCATCCTCAAGGAGGCGTTCTACGTGGCCCGCACCGGCCGGCCCGGCCCGGTGCTGGTGGACATCCCGAAGGACGTGCTCAACGCCGAGCTGGAGTTCGAGTGGCCGGAGACGGTCGAGATCCCCGGCTACCACCCGCCGGTCCGCGAGGAGCCGCGGCTCAAGGACGCCGCGCAGCTCATGCGCGCGTCCAGCCGGCCGGTGGTGTACCTGGGCGGCGGCGTCCGCACCGCCGACGCGCACAAGGAGGTCTTCGCGTTCGCCGAGTTCCTCGGCGCGCCGGTGGTGACGACGCTCCACGGCAAGGGCGCGTTCCCGGAGACGAGCCCGCTGTGCCTGGGCATGTTCGGCATGCACGGGTCGCGGTTCGCGAACTACACGGTGCAGGCGTCCGACCTGATCATCGCGCTCGGCGCCCGCTTCGACGACCGCGTCACCGGCAAGCTCTCCACCTTCGCCCCCGAGGCGAAGGTGATCCACCTCGACGTGGACCCGGCGGAGATCTCGAAGCTGGTGACCGCCACGGTGCCGCTGGTGGGCGACCTGAAGCGCCTGCTCCCGCAGCTGCACGAGGAGGCGCGGCGCGCGTTCGCCGACCACGGGCGCCCGGACCTCGCGCCCTGGTGGAAGCGGGTGAACGAGTGGCGCGAGAAGCACCCGCTCCGCTACCGCCAGGACCCCAAGCAGCCGCTGCTCCCGCAGTACGTCATCGACACGCTGTGGAAGAAGACCGGCGGCAAGGCCATCGTCACCACCGGCGTGGGCGAGCACCAGATGTTCGCGGCGCAGTGGTGGAAGACCGCCGAGCCCCGGACGTTCGTCACCTCCGGCGGCCTCGGGACCATGGGCTTCTGCCTCCCGTCCGCGATCGGCATCCAGCTCGGCCGCCCGGACGCGCTGGTGATCGGCATCGACGGCGACGGCTCGTTCCAGATGACGCTGCAGGACCTCGCCACCGCGTCCGAGCTCAGGCTGCCCATCAAGATCTTCATCCTGAACAACCTGTTCCTGGGGATGGTCCGCCAGTGGCAGGAGCTGTTCTACGAGGAGAAGTACGCGGAGACGCCGCTCGCCGATCTCCCGGACCTGGTGAAGCTCGCCGACGCGTACGGCTGCCTCGGCCTGCGCGCCCGGACGCCGGAGGAGCTGGATCAGGTCATCGACCGCGCGCTCGCGAACCAGGACGGCCCCACCATCGTGGACGTCCGGATCCGGCGCGAGGAGAAGGTGTACCCGATGGTGCCGGCCGGTGCCCCCCTCAACGACATGATCGACGGTGAGTGACATGGAACGGACCGAGACCCCGCAGCCGAGCGGCTCCACCCACACCATCAGCCTCCTCGTCGAGAACAAGCCGGGCGTGCTGCACCGGATCGCCGGGCTGTTCTCGCGCCGCGGCTACAACATCGCGAGCCTCACCGTCGGCCCCACCGAGCGGGCCGAGTACTCGCGCATGACCATCGTGGTCCGGCTCTCGTCGAGCCCGGTGGACCAGGTGGTCCGGCAGGTCCAGAAGCTGGTCCCGGTGGTGGAGGTGCGCGAGCTCTCGCCCCAGGACCTGATCGAGCGCGAGCTGCTGCTCGCCAAGATCCGCACGCCGGAGCGGAACCACGCCGAGCTCCGGGCGCTGGCCGAGACCTACGAGGCGGTGATCGTGGACGTCTCGCCCGACGCGCTGGTGGTCGAGGCGAGCGGCACCGCCGGCAAGCTCGACGCGCTGGAGGAGCGGCTCCGCCCCTTCGGCATCCAGGAACTCTGCCGCTCCGGGCGCATCGCCCTCGAGCGGGGCTTCAAGACGCTGGCTCCCCCCTCACTGAAGTAGAGGAACGAACATGGCGACCATCTATTACGACAAGGACGCGAACCTCGACCTGCTGAAGAAGCGGAAGGTCGCGATCATCGGCTACGGCTCGCAGGGCCACGCCCACGCGCTCAACCTGCGCGACTCCGGCGTGGACGTGCGGGTGGGCCTGGCGGCCGGCTCGAAGTCCAAGGCCAAGGCCGAGGGCGCCGGGCTGCGCGTCCTCTCGGTCGCGGAGGCCTCGAAGGAGGCCGACGTGATCATGGTCCTCATCCCGGACCAGACGCAGAAGAAGGTCTACGACGAGGAGATCGCGCCGCACCTGTCCAAGGGCAAGGCGCTGCTCTTCGCGCACGGCTTCAACATCCACTTCGTGCAGGTCCGCCCGCCGCCCGACGTGGACGTGCTCCTGGTCGCGCCGAAGGGCCCGGGCCACATGGTCCGCCGCCAGTACCAGGACGGCCGCGGCATCCCCGGCCTCGTCGCAGTCCACCAGGACGCGACCGGCCAGGCCAAGGCCGTCGGCCTCGCCTACGCCCGCGGCATCGGCTGCACCCGCGCCGGCGTCCTCGAGACCACGTTCAAGGAGGAGACCGAGACCGACCTGTTCGGCGAGCAGGCCGTGCTGTGCGGCGGCGCGGCGGCGCTGGTGAAGAACGGGTTCGAGGTGCTGGTCGAGGCCGGGTACCAGCCGGAGAGCGCGTACTTCGAGTGCCTCCACGAGCTGAAGCTCATCGTGGACCTCATGTACGAGGGCGGCCTGGCCTGGATGCGCCACTCGATCTCCGACACCGCGGAGTACGGCGACTACACCCGCGGCCCGCGGGTGGTGGACGGCCGCTCCAAGGACGAGATGCGCAAGATCCTCAAGGAGATCCAGGGCGGCCACTTCGCCAAGGAGTTCATCCTCGAGAACCAGGCGGGCGGCCCCACCATGGCCCGCTACCGCGCCGCCGAGGCCGCTCATCCCATCGAGGAGGTGGGCAAGCGGCTCCGCGACATGATGAGCTGGATCCGCGAGGCGAAGAAGGACTCGTCGGACCCGGGCAGCCGCTAGACCCGCCCGCGCCGTCCCCTTCTCCGCGAGAGGGGAAGGGGACGCGCGCGCCCGGGCGTACGGCCGCGTTGACATTGCGGCCGAAATCCTTATTCTACAGCGTCTTTTTCCCAGGGCCGGAGGAGCATGGCGATCCAGCACAGAGATCCGCGGGGCGGCGGCGGCAGCCGCGATGCGCGCACCAACCGCCGCATCAAGGCCCGCGAGGTTCGTGTCATCGGGGCCGAGGGCGAGCAGCTCGGCGTGCTCCCGATCGACCAGGCGCTGGCGCGCGCGCAGGAGCTGGGCATGGACCTCGTCGAGGTCAGCCCGATGGCGAAGCCGCCCGTCTGCAAGATCATGGACTACGGCCGCTTCAAGTACCTCGAGAAGAAGAAGCAGAACGAGGCCAAGAAGAAGCAGGTCGTGGTGCAGCTCAAGGAAGTGAAGCTCCGCCCGCGCACGGAGGAGCACGACTACGACACCAAGATCAAGAAGGTGCGCGAGTTCCTCGCCGAGGCGAACAAGGCTCGCATCACCGTGATGTTCCGCGGCCGCGAGATGTCGCACCGCGAGCTGGGCCAGAAGGTCCTGCAGCGGGTCATCGAGGACCTGCGCGACGTGGCGGTCATCGAGTCGGCGCCCCGCATGGAAGGGCGCCAGATGTTCATGATCCTCGCGCCGAACCCGAAGATGCTCCAGTCGCAGCGCGACAAGGCGAAGGCCGCGGCCGCCGCGGCGCCCGCCGCCGCTCCCGCTGCCCCCGCCGCCGGCGCACCCGCGCCGGCCCCGGCCCCCGCCGCCCCGGCGCCCGCGCCGGCCGCCGCGGACCCGGCCGCACAGAGATAGACAGGACCGCCGCGCGCAGGCGCGGCGCACGACGCAGCAGCGAACAGGAAGCGACAGGACCCATGCCCAAGCTGAAGACCAAGAGCGGCGCCAAGAAGCGCTTCGTCCCGAAGAAGAGCGGCAAGGTGAAGTTCCGCCGCGCCGGCGTCCGCCACCTCGCCACGTTCGGCAAGACGAAGAAGCAGAAGCGCCACCTGCGCGGGACCGATCACCTCGCGCCGATGGACGAGAAGAAGATCAAGGAGTGCTTCCCGTACGCCCGCTAGGGCCGGAGAAGCCATGACGCCCAAGCGGGGTTCCGAAGCGTACCCGGCCCGTCACGCAGCGTGACGGGCCGACGTGCCTCCCGCCGGCAAGGAGAAGGAAGATGCGCGTCAAGAAGGGATTCAAGGCCCGCCGCCGTCGCAATCGCGTCCTGAAGCTCGCGAAGGGCTTCCGTGGTCGCCGCAAGAACTGCTACCGCCGCGCGAACCAGGCGGTGGAGCGCGCCCTCAACTACTCGACCCGCGACCGCCGGCTGAAGCGGCGCGAGTTCCGGGCGCTCTGGATCGTCCGCATCAACGCGGCCGCCCGCCAGAACGGCACCACCTACTCGAAGCTGGTCGCCGCGCTCCGCAAGGCCGGCGTCGAGATCGACCGCAAGATCCTCGCCGATCTCGCGCTCGCCCTCCCGGGCGACTTCGCCGCCATCGTCAAGACCGCCCAGGCGTAGGGGAGGGGTCCGATGGCCGACCTGCTCTCGCAGCTCGAGGCGCTCGCACGGAGCGCCCGTGAAGCCATCGCCTCCGCCGCGGACGAGAAGGGGCTCGAGGAGCTCCGCGTCCGCTTCCTCGGCAAGAAGGGCGAGCTGTCCCAGGTCCTCCGGGGCATGGGGCAGCTCCCCGCCGAGGAGCGCCCGCGCGTCGGCGAGGTCGCGAACCGCGTCCGCGACGAGGTCGAGGCGCTGCTCGCCGGCGCCGCCCGCGGCGTCGCCGCGCGCGCGCTGGAGGCCGAGCTGGCCGGCCCGCCCATCGACGTGACGCTGCCCGGCCGCCGGCTCCTGCCGCGCGGGCACCGGCACCCCGTCACCCGCGCCACCGAGGACATCTCCGCCATCTTCGCGCGCCTCGGCTACGAGGTCGCGAGCGGGCCGGAGATCGAGCTCGACTGGTACAACTTCGAGGCCCTCAACATCCCGCCGGACCACCCCGCGCGCGACATGCAGGACACGTTCTACGTGGACGAGTCCACCCTGTCGCCGGGCGGGCGCACCGGCGCGGCACCGGGCGGGCCCGCGAGGCCGGGGGCGGTGCTGCTCCGCACGCACACCTCGCCGGTGCAGATCCGCGCCATGAAGCGGATCGGCGGACCGCCCATCCGCATCATCTGCCCGGGCCGCGTGTACCGGTCGGACTACGACCAGACCCACTCGCCGATGTTCCACCAGATCGAGGGGCTGTGCGTGGACGAGGGCATCACCTTCGCCGACCTGAAGGGCACGCTGGCCGCGTTCGCCCGCGCCTACTTCGGCCCGGGCACCCGCACGCGCTTCCGCCCCAGCTACTTCCCGTTCACCGAGCCGAGCGCCGAGGTGGACGTGTCCTGCTCCATCTGCGGCGGCACCGGGCGCAAGGACGGCAAGCGCTGCGGCACGTGCAAGGAGACCGGCTGGCTGGAGGTGCTCGGCGCCGGCATGGTCCACCCGCGCGTGCTCGAGAACGGCGGCGTGGACCCGCGCCGCTTCACCGGCTTCGCCTTCGGCATGGGGGTCGAGCGCATGGCGATGCTCCGCTACGGCATCGACGACCTGCGCCTGTACTTCGAGAACGACCTCCGCTTCCTCGAACAGTTCTGAGAACGCCGTGCGCATCTCGCTCAAGTGGCTGTCGGAGTACGTGGACCTGCCCGCGCCCGAGGAGCTGGCGCGGCGCCTCACCGCCGTGGGCTTCGAGATCGAGGCGGTGGAGCGCACCGGCGCGGAGCTGAAGGGCGTGGTGGCGGCGCGCATCGCCGCCTCCGAGCCGCACCCCAACGCCGAGAAGCTCTCGGTCACCCGCGTGGACGCGGGCGGCGGCGAGCCGCTGCAGGTGGTGTGCGGCGCGAAGAACTACCGCGTCGGCGACGTGGTCCCGCTCGCCACCGTGGGCGCCGAGCTGCCCGGCGGCGCGAGGATCTCGAAGGCGAAGCTGCGCGGGGTGGAGTCCTTCGGGATGCTCTGCTCGGCGCGCGAGCTCGGGCTCTCCGCCGACGCGAGCGGCCTGCTCATCCTCCCGCCCGGCACGGTCCCGGGCACGCCCATCGGCGAGGCGCTCGACCTCGACGACGTGCTGCTCGAGGTGAACGTCACGCCGAACCGGCCGGACGCGCTCTCGCACGTGGGCATCGCCCGCGAGGTGGCGGCGCTGCTGGGCCAGAAGGTCCGGCTGCCGAAGCCGGGGCTGGTCGAGGGCGGCGGCGCGGCCGCCGACGCGGTGAAGGTCCGCATCGAGGCGCCGGAAAAGTGCGCCCGCTACGCCGCGCGCGTCGTCGAGGGCGTGAAGATCGGGCCGTCCCCGGCCTGGCTGGCCCGGCGCCTGGAGCGCTGCGGCATCCGCTCCATCTCCAACGTGGTGGACGCGACCAACTACGTGCTGCTCGAGCTCGGCCACCCGCTGCACGCGTTCGACCTCGACGAGGTGGCCGGCCACGAGATCGTGGTCCGCACCGCGCGGCCGGGCGAGCGGATCACCACGCTCGACGGCAAGGACCGGGCGCTCGAGCCGGACGACCTGCTCATCGCCGACCGCGACCGCGGCAGCGCGCTCGCCGGCGTGATGGGCGGCGGCGACTCGGAGATCTCGGCCGGCACCACCCGCGTGCTGCTCGAGTCCGCCTGGTTCGCGCCGAGCGGCGTGCGCCGGACCTCGCGCCGGCACGGGCTGAAGAGCGAGGCCTCGTACCGCTTCGAGCGCGGCGCCGACCCGGGCATGGTGATCCCGGCGCTCGACCGCTGCGCCGCGCTCATCGCCGGGCTGTCCGGCGGGACGGTGCGCGCCGGGGTGGTGGACGCGCAGGCCCGCAAGGTCGCCTCGCCCGAGGTGCGCATGCGCTGGGATCGCCCGGCGCAGGTGCTGGGCATGCCGGTGAGCCGCGAGGACGCCCGCCGCATCCTGCTCTCGCTCGGGTTCGAGGAGCGGGCCAGCGACGGCGACGCGGTGAGCTTCGGCGTGCCGAGCTGGCGCGTGGACGTCTCCATCGAGGAGGACCTGGTCGAGGAGATCGTCCGGACGCTGGGCTACGACGCCATCCCGGAGACGCTCCCCGGCCCCGCCGTCCGCACGCCGGCGGAGTCCGCCGAGGCGCAGGCGGTGGCCCGCGCCCGCGCCGCGCTGGAGGCGGCCGGGTTCAGCGAGGCGGTGAACTTCAGCTTCGTGGCGGCGCGCGACCTGGAGCCGCTCGCCGGCGGCCTCGCCGCCGACGGCATCGCGCTGCGCAACCCCATCAGCGCCGACCTGGCGGTGATGCGCACCAGCCTGGTGCCGTCGCTGCTCCGCAACGCCGCGCACAACCGGCGGCAGCGGGTCGAGGACGTGCGCCTGTACGAGATCGCCCGCGCCTACGGTCCGCGCGCGGCCGGGACCCCCGGCGACGCCCCCAGCCACGAGGCCACCGAGGTGGCCGGCGTCCTGCTCGGGCGGCGCAGCCCGGTGGGCTGGGCGGTGGGCGGCGACGTGGCCGACTTCCACGACGCGAAGGCGGCGGTGCAGGGGCTGCTCGAGGCGCTCGGCGTCGAGGCGGCCTGGGCCGCCCCCGGGCCCGGCTGGCTGCACCCGCGCACCTCGGCGGCGCTCCGCGCCCCGGGCGGCGCGGCGCTGGGCGAGCTCGGCGAGCTGCACCCGCGGGTCGCCGAGGCGTTCGAGCTGCCGCGCGGCGTGCTCGCGTTCCGGCTCTCGCTGGACGCGCTGCTCGCGGCCGCGCGGCTGGTGCCGCAGTACCGGCCCATCCCGCGGCTGCCGGCGGTGCTCCGCGACGTCGCGGTGGTGGTGGAGGACGCGGTGACCGCCGCGGCGGTGGAGGCGCTGGTGCGCGAGGAGCCGCTCGTCGAGGCGGTGATCCTGTTCGACGTGTACAAGGGCGCGCCGCTGCCCGCGGGGCGCAAGAACCTCGCGCTCGCCATCACCTACCGCGCGCCGGACCGCACGCTCACCGACGCCGAGGCGGACGCCGCGCACGGACGCATCGTGGCGCGGCTCCGCGAGCGCGTCGGGGCGGAGCTCCGGGGATAGCGTGACGCCCGCGGGCCGGCGCGCCTGGGCAGCGGCGGCGTTCGCGCTCGCGGCGGCGTTCGCGTCCTGGAACCCGCTCGCCGCGCCGTTCGGGCTGGTGGTCGGGCTCGTCTCGCTCGTGCTCTGCATCCGCGCGCTGGTCCAGGGCGGCGCGCGCCGCGTCGCCTCGGCCGGCCTCGTGCTGGCGGCGCTCGCCGTCGCGGTGAGCGGCCTGGTGCTGGCGCTGACCGCCGGCGTGGGGCGCGACCCGGCCGGCGACCCGGTGGTCCCGGGCCCGGGCGCGGACGAGGTGCGCCGCGCGCTGGACGCGGCCGCCGAGCCCACCCGGCCGGCGCGCGAGCGCGCCCGCGACGAGCTGGAGGCGGCGGGAGGCGGCGCGAAGGCGCCGGCGGACGAGCCCGGCGGATCGCCCGCGAAGCGCTAGCGAAGGTTTGACACGCTGGGGCAAATAGGCTAGTGAATTCGGGACTTAGCCGACGCCGCCCGCGGGGATGGGAGCGACACCGTGACCAAGGCCGACATCATCGAGAGCGTCTACGAGAAGGTGGGCTTCTCCAAGAAGGAGGCCGCCGAGATCGTCGAGATGGTCTTCGACACCATCAAGGAGACGCTGGAGCGCGGCGAGAAGATCAAGATCAGCGGCTTCGGCAACTTCATCGTGCGGGACAAGAAGTCCCGCGTCGGCCGCAACCCGCAGACCGGCGAGGAGATCGAGATCAGCGCGCGCCGCGTGCTGACGTTCCGTCCGAGCCAGGTGCTGAAGAACGCGCTGAACGGCGGGGTCTCGGACGAGACCGAGGGCGCGGACGACGACGATGACGACGAGGAGGGCGAGGGCGACGAGTAGCGCCCCCGCCCCGGTTCCACACCCGGTCAGACGCCGTTGACGCGTCCGGCGGCCACCGCCGGCGCCGCGGCGTCGATGCCGTTCACGCCGTTCACCGGCGCGGCGGCCTCGGCCTGGCGCACCGGGACCGCGCCGATCAGCCGGTAGAGCGTCTTGCGGTCGATGCCCAGGATCTCCGCCGCGCGCGTCTTGTTCCCGCCGGTGGCGCGCAGGATCTCGCGCGCGTAGCGGCGCTCGATCTCGGACAGCGTCGGCCGGCGCGCCGGCTGGCCGTCCGAGGGCGGCGTGGCCCGGGCGGCCTCGAGGAGCGCGGCGGCGAGGTCGGCGGAGACGGTGACGTCGAACCCGGACGCGACGAGCAGCTGCGAGAGCTGCTGGCGGCGCTCCGGGTCGGCCTCGATGACGATCGTGCGGTTGCGTTCCACGTGGCTTCCCTCCCCGCTGACCAAGACGGCCACGGCGGAGGACCGTTACGCGCGCGCCTGTCCTGCTGCGAGGGGACGCGCAGCCCCGGGCGGTGCGTCCTGGTAGGTCCGGCGCGCCGGCGCGGCCCCGGAACGCGGCGAAGGTACGGGCGATTCCCCGGCGGGGCGGGCCCGCGCGCCGTAGATTCCGGCCCGTGAGACACCGCGTGGGACGGCTCCAGGACCTGCCGGACGGGCACGGCTGGCTCGTCGAGATCGAGGGCCAGGAGATCGCACTGTTCCGCCGCGGCGAGCGCGTGCACGCGCTCGACAACGTCTGTCCCCACCGCGGCGCGGCGCTCGCGTTCGGCGACGTGCGCGGCGAGGTGGTGTACTGCCCGCTCCACGCCTGGCCCTTCCAGCTGGCCACCGGCGCCTGCCCGGAGTTCCCGGAGGCGTCGGTGCGCACGTTCCCCGTGCACGTCGGCGAGGGCGGGGACCTCGAAGTGGAGCTATAACGAGGACACCGATGGCGCCCATCGACTACACCGACCGCCGGCGCATGCGGCTCGACGTCGAGTTCTACTTCGCCGCCGCGCACCGCCTGCCGCGCTACGAGGGCCCGTGCTTCCGCATGCACGGCCACAACTACCGCTTCTTCGTCGCGCTCGAGGGCGAGGTGGACCCCGCCACCGGCATGATCGCCGACTTCGGCGACGTGAAGCGGATCGTGGCGGAGCACGTGCTCGCGCGCGTGGATCACCGCACGCTCAACGACGTCCTCGACAACCCCACTGCCGAGAACATCGCCCGCTGGATGTGGGAGGTGCTCGAGCCGCACCTGGCCGGGCTCTGCGAGATCCGGCTCTACGAGATCCCGGACTCCTGCGTGACGTACCGGGGGCCGGGTGGCCGCTAGGCTCCGCGCCCTGCGGCCGCCGCGCCCGCGCGCCTCGGCCCCGGCGACCGCCGAGGCGACCGCCCGGTTCCTCGACGCGCTCGGCCTGCCGCCGGAGGTGCGCGCCTCGCCCGAGCTGGCCGGGACGCCGCGGCGGGTGGCGGAGGCGTGGCTCGAGGACCTGGTGGACGGCTACCGCGCCGAGCCGGCCGAGGTGCTGGCGGACGCCATGCCCAGCGCCGGCCGCGCGCTGGTCACGCTCACCGGGATCGACTTCCACTCGGTCTGCCCGCACCACCTGCTGCCCTCGCGCGGCGTGGCGCACGTGGCGTACCTGCCCGGCGGCAGGGTGGTGGGGTTCGGGCAGCTGGTGCGCCTGGTGGACTGCCTCGCGCACCGCCTGGTGCTCGCGGAGGACCTGGCGCAGTCGGTGGCGGACGCGCTGGTGGAGCACCTCGGCGCGCGCGGCGCGGGCTGCGTGCTCGACGCGGAGCACCTGTGCCTGACGGTCCGCGGCGAGCGGCGCGCCCGCGCCCGGGCCCACGCGGAGGGGTTCGCCGGCGCGCTGGCGCGGAGCGGGGTGGCCCGGCGGAGCTTCGCGCAGGCCATCGCGCGGGCGGCGGGGCCGCGTCCGGCCGGCGCCGGCCGCGCGGCGCGGCGCGGGCGGGCCCGCGGGGCGGGCACGAGGGCGCGATGACCGCCGGGCGGACCGCCATCGTCACCGGCGGCGGCCGCGGCATCGGCGCGGCGGTGGCGCGGGCGCTCACCGCGCGCGGGCTGCGCGTCACCGTGTTCGCCCGGACCGAGGCGCAGGTGCGCGCGGTGGTGGCGGAGGGCGGGGCGGCGCGGGCGGTGGCCGGCGACGTGCGCAGCGCGGCCGCGGTGGAGCGGCTGGTGGCGGAGCACGAGGCCGCGCTCGGGCCGCTCGACGTGCTGGTGAACGGCGCCGGGATCCTGGCCCGCGGCCTGGCGGAGCACACCGCGCCGGAGACGTTTCGCGAGGTGCTGGACGTCAACCTGGTCGGGCCGTTCCTGTGCGCGCGCGCGGCCATCCCGGGCATGAAGGCGCGGGGCAGGGGGCGGATCGTGAACGTCGCCTCGATCTCCGGCACCATCGGCACGGCCGAGGCCGCCGCCTACAACGCGTCGAAGTGGGGGCTCATCGGGCTCACCCGCTGCCTGGCGGAGGAGCTGCGCGACCACGGCGTGCAGTGCGTGGCCGTGTCGCCGGGCTCCACCGACACCGAGATGCTGGCCCGCACGCCGTTCCCGCCGCGGATGAGCGCGGACGAGGTCGCGCGCGTGGTCGTGTTCGCGGCGCTGGACGCGCCCGACGCCATCACCGGCGCCAACCTGGAGGTGTACGGATGACCGCCGCCCGCGACGCCGCGCTGCGCGAGCTCGAGGCCGCGTTCCCGCGCGAGCGGCTGGTGCGCGACGCCGAGCGGCTGGAGGCCTACGGCCGGGACGAGTCCGACCTGGGCGCGCGCCCGCCGGACGCGGCGGTGCTGGTGGAGTCGGCCGAGGAGATCCGCGCGATCTTCGCCGTCGCGAGCCGGCACCGCGTGCCGGTGATCCCGGTGGCGGCGCGCAGCGGCAAGTCCGGCGGCGTGCTGGCGGTGCACGGCGGGATCGCGGTCTCGCTGGAGCGGATGAACCGGATCCTGGAGATCTCGCCGGAGGACCTGGTGGCGCGGGTGCAGCCGGCGGTGGTGACCGGGGTGCTCCAGGCCGAGGTGGAGAAGCTCGGGCTGTTCTACCCGCCCGACCCGAACTCGCTGGAGATGTGCACCATCGGCGGGAACGTGGCCGAGAACGCCGGCGGCCCGCGCGCGCTGAAGTACGGCGTGACGCGCGAGTACGTGCTGGGCCTCACCGCCGTGCTCCCCACCGGCGAGATCCTGCGGGTGGGCAAGCGCAGCATCAAGGGCGTGGCCGGCTACGACCTCACCGCGCTGCTGGTGGGCAGCGAGGGGACGCTCGGGATCGTGACCGAGGCGACGCTCAAGCTGCTGCCCCGGCCGCGCCACGTGGCCACCGCGCTGGTGGTGTTCGCCTCGGTGGCGCAGGCGGCGCGCGCGGTCAACGAGGTGCTGCAGGGCGGGATCCTGCCGCGGTGCCTGGAGCTGCTCGACGACGTCTCGCTGGCCGCGGCCGCGAAGACCTCGCCCTACCGCTTCCCGCCCGGCGCCGGCGCGGCGCTGCTGGTGGAGACCGACGGCAACGACGAGGAGCAGGTGTTCGCCGAGATCGTGCGCCTCGCCGAGAAGGTCCAGGCGCACGCCGAGGGCGAGGTGATCGTGGCGCAGAACGAGGCCCAGCGGCGCGACGTCTGGGAGACGCGCCGCTACCTCTCGGTGAACCTGAAGGCGCTGCACCCGCTGAAGCTCTCGGAGGACGTGGCCGTCCCGCGCTCGAGGATCCCCGAGATGATCGCGCGCGCCAAGGCGGTGGGCGAGCGGCTCGGGCTCACCGTCGCGACCTACGGCCACGCCGGCGACGGCAACCTGCACTGCAACGTCCTGTTCGACCGGTCCGAGGAGCGCCCGCGGGTGGACGAGGCGGTCGCGGCCATCCTGCGCGACGCGGTGGACCTGGGCGGCACCATCACCGGCGAGCACGGGGTGGGCGTCGCGAAGCGCGACTTCCTCGAGTACGAGCAGGGCGCCGAGGTGGTGGCGCTGGAGCGCCGGCTCAAGGCCGCGTTCGACCCGCTCGGCATCCTGAACCCGGGGAAGATCTTCCCGGAGCGCTGACGCCATCGGGGCACCGTCGAGGCGGGCCCCCGAGCGCCGGCGGCGCGCCGCTCCGCGCGAGGTGGAGCCGCCGGCGCCGAGGCCCTCCGGGGTTGACCCCGCGCAAGTCGCTGAGGTGGCTCGGTTCTTTGCGCCAGATCGCCGCAGCGCGGGTATTGGGGACGGGTCCGGTCCACAATAAACCGAGTCGTTTCGCGGCGTTGGCTCATCAGGTCGGCTTGACAAGCCATGCCGCAGTCCGGCATAGCTGTGGCCCCATTTTAGATCCCCGTCAGGAATTGGCGGGGCGCGCCGAGGGTACATCCAGCGGCGCGGCGGGATCCGGCAGCCGCACGCACGGTCACAGCAGGCACCTCACAGGGAGACGAAGGGCGACATGTCCACACAGACGGCCAAGCACAAGGTCGAGCAGGTCGAAACCGTCACGATCCGCTTCGTCGGTGACTCCGGCGACGGCATGCAGCTCACCGGCACCGAGTTCACCAAGGCCAACGCGCTGGCCGGCAACGACCTCGCGACCTTCCCCGATTACCCCGCCGAGATCCGCGCGCCCGCGGGCTCGCTCTTCGGCGTCTCCGGCTTCCAGCTCTCGTTCGGCGCGAACGAGGTCCTCACCCCGGGCGACCAGCCGGACGTGCTCGTCGCGATGAACCCGGCCGCGCTCAAGACGAACCTGGCCGACCTGCGCCACGGCGGCATGCTGATCGTGAACGCGGGCGCCTTCACCGAGTCGAACCTCGAGAAGGCGAACTACAAGTCGAACCCGCTCGAGGACCCCGCGCTGCAGTCGAACTACCGGGTCGTCCTCGTGGACATGAACAAGCTCACCGAGGCGGCGCTGGAGGGGACGGGCCTGTCCTCGAAGGAGGTCGCGCGCTGCAAGAACTTCTTCGCGCTCGGCCTGATGTACTGGCTCTACAGCCGCCCGATCGACCCGCAGCTCGCGTCGATCAAGCGGAAGTTCGCCAAGAAGCCCGAGTTCGCCGAGGCGAACGCCAAGGTCTTCATGGCGGGCCACGTGTTCGGCGAGACCTCCGAGCTCTTCCACGAGCGGTACCAGGTGCCGGCCTCGAAGCTCGCGCCCGGCACCTACCGCAACGTGACCGGCAACTTCGCCACCGCCCTCGGCTTCGCCACGGTGGCGCAGCTCACCGGGCGCACGGTGTTCCTGGGCAGCTACCCCATCACGCCCGCCACCGAGATCCTGCAGGAGATGGCGAAGTTCAAGGAGTACGGCGTCGTCACCTACCAGGCCGAGGACGAGATCGCGGGCATCGGCTCCGCCATCGGCGCGGCCTTCGGCGGCGCGCTCGCCTGCACCAGCACCTCCGGCCCGGGCCTCGCGCTCAAGTCCGAGATGATGGGCCTGGCGGTGATCACCGAGCTCCCGCTCGTGATCGTGGACGTGCAGCGCGGCGGCCCGTCCACCGGCATGCCCACCAAGACCGAGCAGGCCGACCTCCTCCAGGCGCTGTTCGGCCGGCACGGCGAGTCGCCCATGCCGGTGATCGCGGCGCAGAGCGCGGCCGACTGCTTCTGGGCGGCGATCGAGGCGATGAAGATCGCCACGAAGTGGATGACGCCGGTGCTGCTGCTCACCGACGGCTACCTCGCGAACGGCTCCGAGCCGTTCCGCGTCCCGTCCCCCGACGAGCTGCCCAAGCTCACGGTGAAGTACCAGACCGAGAAGAACTACGCGAACGGCACGCAGTACATGCCGTACCTGCGCGACGCCAAGCTGATCCGCCCCTGGGCCATCCCGGGCACGGCCGGCCTCGAGCACCGCGTGGGCGGCCTCGAGAAGGACGCGCTCTCGGGCATGGTGTCGTACGACGGCAACAACCACGAGAAGATGGTCCTCACCCGCGCCCAGAAGGTCCGGAACGTGGTCGAGGACGTGCCGGACGTCGAGGTGTTCGGCGAGAAGCGCGGTGAGCTGCTGCTCGTCTCCTGGGGCGGCACGTTCGGCTCGGTCCGCGGCGCCGCCGAGGCGCTGCAGGCGGCCGGCAAGAAGGTCTCCCACGTGCACCTGCGCTGGCTGAACCCGCTGCCGAAGAACCTCGGCGAGGTGCTGGGGAGCTTCAAGAAGGTGTTCGTGCCCGAGGTGAACGGCGGGCAGCTGGCCTTCTACCTGCGCGGCATGTACCCGGGCGTCGATCCGCTCCAGTACAACCGGATCAACGGCAAGCCGATCAAGATCCACGACCTGGTCGCCAAGGTCTCCGAGGCCCTCTAGGCCGCCCGGAAAGGAACGAGGAACACATGAGCACGAACGGTCAGACGGTCACCGCGGCGCTGCCGGTTTACACCAAGAAGGACTTCGAGTCCGGCGTCGATCCGCGCTGGTGCCCGGGCTGCGGCGACTACTCGATCATCAACCAGATCCAGAAGACGCTGCCGTCGGTCGGCGTGAAGCGCGAGAACATCGTCTTCGTCTCCGGCATCGGCTGCAGCTCCCGCTTCCCGTACTACATGAACAACTACGGGATGCACACGCTGCACGGCCGCGCGCCGTCCTTCGCCTCGGGGCTGAAGGTCTCCCGGCCCGAGCTGCAGGTGTGGATCATGACCGGCGACGGCGACGCGCTCGCCATCGGCGGCAACCACTTCATCCACGCGATGCGGCGCAACCTGGACATGAAGCTGGTCATGTTCAACAACCGCATCTACGGCCTGACGAAGGGCCAGGTCTCGCCGACCTCCGAGCTGCACAAGAAGACCAAGTCCACGCCGGACGGCTCGCCGGACTACCCGTTCAACCCGCCGCTGCTCGCGCTCGGCGCCGGGGCGACGTTCGTCGCGCGCGCCATCGACGTCGAGGGCGTGCACATGGGCGGCGTGCTGAAGGCCGCGGCCGAGCACAAGGGCAGCACGTTCGTCGAGGTCTTCCAGAACTGCCCGGTGTTCAACGACGGCGCCTACACCTTCATCACCGAGAAGGCGAACAAGGCCGAGGCGCAGCTCCGCATGGAGCAGGGCAAGCCGCTGCTCTTCGGCAAGGACAACAAGAAGGGCATCCGCATCGACCACCAGCGGGGCGAGCTCGAGGTCGTCGTCCTCGGCGAGAACGGCGTCACCGAGAAGGACATCCTGGTGCACGACGCGACCCGCGAGGACCCGACCATCGCGTTCATGCTGGCGGGCCTGGCGGACAAGGCCGGCTTCCCGACGCCCATCGGCGTCTTCCGCAACGTGCAGAAGCCCACCTGCGAGGAGATGACCTGGGAGATGATCGACGCCGCCAAGGCGAAGCCGGGCGCGGGGCAGCTCACCAAGCTGCTCGCCGGCAACGACACCTGGACCATCAAGTAGTCCAGGGCCGACACGCTTCGTGAAGTCCGGAGGCCGGCGCCCGCCCTGGGCGCCGGCCTTCGTGCGTCCGGAGCCCGCGCGCGACGGGGCGGACGTGGACCGATCCGGTGCACGAAGCCGCGCGGCGAAAAGCGCAGTATCCGCGGCGGGGAGCGCGCCGCCCGCGTCCGGTCCGTTCACGGTGCGTGCGTGTCCCGGAAAATCGATTGAATGGGTGCATTTTGTCCGACATTCGCGGAAATCGTCGGGAATTTGCCAAAGATTGATCGCGGTCCAATGACGCCACGCCCCGGTCTGGTACGAGAGCGGCCTCTCTCAAACGCCCGGCCGACCGGGCACCGAGGACCGGAGCATGAGTGCGACTTCGCCTGCCGCGAAGAAGGACAGGAAGTTTCGCGGCGTCGTGGTGATCAACCGCGAGACTTGCAAGGGGTGCGCGTTCTGCGTGGAGTTCTGCCCGCTGGGCGCGCTCGAGCTGGAGAGCGACTACAACGCCAAGGGCTACCACCCGCCGTTCCTGGCGAAGCCGGAGCTGTGCAACGGCTGCGACATGTGCGGGCACTTCTGCCCCGATTTCTCGATCTACGGCTACCGCGAGAAGCTCGAGCAGGTTGCGGCCTAGGAGGCCCGAAGAGACATGTCCAACGCGAATCCTTCCGGCACCCTGACCGGCAGCCACTACCTCGACGGCGACCACGCCTGCAGCGAAGGCGCCATCGCGGCCGGCTGCCGCTTCGCCTCCGGCTACCCCATCACGCCCTCGACCGAGGTGGTCGAGCGCCTCTCGGCGCGCTTCCCCCGCGTCGGCGGCCGCTTCATCCAGCTCGAGGACGAGCTGGGCGCGTCCATCGCGCTGCTCGGCGCGGTCTGGGGCGGCGCCAAGGCCTGCACCGTCACCTCCGGCCCCGGCTTCTCGCTGATGATGGAGCACATCGGCTACGCCGCCATCACCGAGACGCCCTGCGTGTACATCAACGTGCAGCGCGCCGGCCCGTCCACCGGCCTGCCCACGCAGCCGGCCCAGGGCGACATGATGCAGGCGCGCTTCGGTTCGCACGGCGACTACCGCCTCATCGCGCTCTGCCCGAACTCCCCGCAGGAGTGCTTCGACCTGACCGTCGAGGCGTTCAACCTGGCCGAGGAGTTCCGCGTCCCGGTGCTGGTGATGCTCGACGAGGTGGTCGGGCACATGACCGAGAAGGTGGTCATCCCGCCCGCCGAGCAGATCAAGGTCAGCGAGCGCCGCTACACCAAGAAGAAGCCGGGCGAGGGCTTCAAGCTGTTCGAGGCCTCGAACGGCAGCATGGTCCCGGAGATGGTGAAGGCCGGCGACGGCTACCGGATCCACGTGACCGGCCTCACCCACGACGAGCGCGGCTACCCGGCCATGAACGTCCCGACGCACGAGAAGATGCAGCTCCGGCTGCAGGACAAGATCGTCGAGAACGCCGACCGGATCGTGCGCTGGGAGGAGAAGGACCTCGCCGACGCCGAGGTGGTGGTGGTGAGCTTCGGCATCACCTCCCGCGTGGCGGAGCGCGCCATCAAGGCGGCGCGCGAGCAGGGCGTCAAGGTCGGCTCGTTCCGGCTCATCACCGCCTGGCCGTTCCCCGAGAAGCAGATCGCGGAGCTGTCGAAGAAGGTGAAGGCGTTCGTCGTGCCCGAGCTCAACCTCGGCCAGATGGCCCTCGAGGTGGAGCGGGTGGTGGCGGGCCGCACCAAGGTCGTGCCGGTGCCGCACGTCGGCGGCACGGTCCACAACCCCGAGACCATCCTGAACAAGATCCTGGAGTCCGTGCGATGAGCGAGCCCGTCAAGCCCAACCCGACCTCGAAGTACCTCCGGACCGAGCGGCTGCCGTCCATCTGGTGCCCCGGCTGCGGCATCGGCACCACGGTGAACTGCTTCACGCGCGCGCTCGACGGCTCCGGCTTCGACCTCGACAAGGTCGCCATCGTCTCCGGCATCGGCTGCACCGGCCGCGTGGCGGGCTACCTGAACCTCGACTCGTTCCACACCACCCACGGCCGCGCCATCCCGTTCGCGACCGGCCTGCAGATGGCCAACCCGGACCTGAAGGTGGTGGTCTACTCCGGCGACGGCGACCTGTCCGCCATCGGCGGCAACCACCTCATCCACGCGGCCCGGCGCAACGTGGACATGCTGGTGGTGTGCGTGAACAACTTCACGTACGGCATGACCGGCGGCCAGGTCACGCCCACCACCTTCCAGACCGCGGTGGCGTCCACCACGCCGTACGGCGCCTACGAGGAGACGTTCAACCTGCCGCGCCTGGTGGACTCCTGCGGCGGCGTCTACGTGGCGCGCTGGACCTCCTACCACGTGAAGCAGCTCGCCAAGTCGATGGGCGAGGCCCTCAACAAGAAGGGCTTCCGCTTCATCGAGATCCTCTCGCCCTGCCCGACGCTCTACCTGCGCCGCAACAAGCTCGGCGAGGGGCTCGACGAGATGAAGTTCTACAAGGAGAAGAGCGTCATCAAGAACGGCGCGTCCACCACCGAGACCGACCTCGACTACCGCAAGGAGATCGTGGTCGGGACCTTCGTGAACCGTGAGCGCCCCACCAACGTCGAGGCGATGGAGGCCCGCATGAGCGAGGTCCTCGGCGCCAAGTACGTTCCCTACGAGTCCCCCGGCAAGAAGCCGGCGTGGGCGTGAGCGGGAGAGACGACATGGGTCCCACGGAGATCAAGATCGGCGGGCTGGGCGGCCAGGGCGTCATCCTCGGCGGCATCATCATCGGCAAGGCCGCCGCGCTGTTCGACGACAAGCACTCCTGCCTGACGCAGGCGTTCGGCCCCGAGGCGCGCGGGTCGGCCTGCAGCGCGCAGGTGGTGGTGGACGAGGAGCCGATCCTCTACCCCTACGTCCACAACCCGCACCTCATGGTGGCGATGTCCCAGGACGCGTTCGCCAAGTTCTCGCCCGAGCTGCGCAAGGACGGGACGCTCATCATCGAGGAGGACCTGGTGAAGCCGACCGGGCTGCCCTCGACGGTGAAGGTGTACGCCGTCCCGGCCACGCGCATCGCGGAGGAGCTGGGCAAGAAGATGGTGCTGAACATCGTGATGGTGGGCTTCTTCACCGCCATCACCGGGCTGGTCTCCGAGCAGGCGGCCCGCGAGGCGGTGAAGGACTCGGTCCCGCCCGCCACCATCGACCTCAACATGAAGGCGTTCGACCGCGGCTTCGCCTACGGCAAGCAGCTGCTCGCCGGCCCGAAGAACTAGCGGACGCCCCCGTCGCACCGGCGCGCCGGGTCCTCGCGGGCCCGGCGCGCCCCATTTTCAGCGCGCCGCGCGCCCGGCGCAGGCCGCCGCCCCGCGCAGGCTCGTCCGGCACGCCTCGAGCCCGGGCGCGGCCTCGACGCACCGCTCGCAGGCCGCCACCGCCTCGGCGCAGCGGTCCAGCCGCACCAGCGCGGTGCAGAGCCCGTGCAGCGCCTCGGGGTACGCCGGGGCGAGCTCGGTGGCGCGCCGGTAGCCGCGCTCCGCCGCCGCCCAGCGCGCCTCCAGGTCGTCCACCAGCGCGAGGTCGTGGTGGGCCGAGGCGCGCCCGGGCTCGGTCTCGAGCAGGTGCAGGAGCTCGCGGCGCGCGGCGGCCAGCCCGGCGGCGCGGTCCGCGCCGGGCGCGAGGGCCCGCCGGAGGAGCGCGCGCGCCAGGTTCTGGCGCGCGTCGGCGAGGTCCGGGTCGAGCCGCAGCGCCTCGCGCAGCGCGGCCTCGGCCCCCCGCGCGTCGCCCGCGGCGAGCAGCGCCTCGCCCAGGTTGGCGTGCGCCTCGGGGAAGTCGGAGCGCAGCCGCAGGGCCCGCTCCAGGTGGCGCATCGCCACCGGCAGGTCGCCGCGGAGGCGCGCCACCACCGCCAGGCCGTTCTCCGCCTCCGGGAAATCCGGGTCGAACGCGAGCGCGTGCTCGAACGCCACCTCGGCCCGCTCCGGGTCGCCGCCGGCGAGGTGGCGGTACCCGCGCTCGACCTCCTCGGCGGCCCGGGGGTGGAGGCGCGGCACGGCGGCGCAGGCGGGGGCGAGCAGCGCGGCCGCGAGCGCGGCGGCCAGGGCGGTGGGGGAGGGGCGGACGCTGCGCCGCGGGGCGGGGCTGGGCATGTCGGCCGCCCCTGCGCGCCCCGTGCCGGCGCAGCACCCTGCGTGAACGGCCCTCGCGCGCGTCCGGCGCCGGGGGGACGGGACCGCGGGGCGGCCGGCGCGTCCGCGGCGCGCACCGGATGGCGCCAATTGACACTATATCGACGGTCACATACGTTCGCCGACCGTAAGCAGCCGTCCCCGAGGGTTCGCCCCCATGGCGCGAAAGAAGATCTCCACGACGGTCTACATCACCCCGGAGCAGGACGAGCGGCTGAAGCTGCTCCACGCCCGCACCAAGGTGCCGGTCGCCGAGTACATCCGGCAGGGCATCGACCTCGTGCTCGAGAAGTACCGCGGGGCCCTCCCCGGCCAGCTGACGCTCGAGGACGTGGGCGAGGCGAAGAAATAGATTGCGGGCGGCATGAGCGAACAGCGAGCAGTCATCCTCGGCGCGGCCGGGTTCATCGGCAGCCACCTCACGGATCGTTTCCTCTCGGAGGGGTGGCGCGTCACCGGCGTGGACAACCTCATCACGGGTACGCTCCGCAACCTGGAGCACCTCGCCCGGGAGCCCCGCTTCGACTTCCTCCAGGCCGACGTCTGCGCGCCGATCGCCATCTCGGGGCGGGTGGACGCGGTGCTGGACTTCGCGTCCCCGGCGTCCCCGGTGGACTACCTCCGGCATCCCTTCGAGACGCTCCACGTCGGCTCGGTCGGGGTCGAGAACGCGCTCGAGCTGGCGCGCCGCAGCGGCGCCCCGTTCCTGCTCTCGTCCACCTCGGAGGTGTACGGCGACCCGCTCGAGCACCCGCAGCGCGAGAGCTACTGGGGGAACGTGAACCCGGTCGGCCCGCGCGCGGTGTACGACGAGGCGAAGCGCTTCGCCGAGGCCATCACCGTCGCGTACCGCCGCTACCGCGAGGTGCCGGTGCGCATCGCGCGCATCTTCAACACCTACGGGCCGCGCATGCGGCTCGACGACGGCCGGGTGGTGCCGACGTTCGTGGCGCAGGCGCTCCGCGGCGAGCCCATCACCGTGTTCGGAGACGGCACGCAGACGCGCAGCTTCTGCTACGTGGACGACAACGTGGAGGCCATCTGGCGGCTGCTCCACAGCGACTGCCAGGACCCGGTGAACGTGGGCGACGACCACGAGATGACCGTGCTCGAGTTCGCGCAGGCCGTGCAGCGGCTGGTGGGGCGCACCGTGCCCATCGAGCACCGGCCGCTCCCGCAGGACGACCCGCGGGTGCGGCGCCCGGATCTCACGCGGGCGCGGGAGCGGCTGGGCTGGACGCCGCGGATCGGGTTCGAGGAAGGGATGCGCCGGACCATCGACTGGTTCCGCGCGCACGTCTGACGGGCGAGGGCGGGGGAACACCATGGGCAAGCGCATCCTCATCACCGGCGGGGCCGGGTTCATCGGCTCCACCGTCGCGGATCTCTTCGTGGAGGCGGGCTGGGACGTCGCCGTGCTCGACGACCTCTCCAGCGGCAAGCGCGAGAACGTGCCCCGGGGCGCGCGCTTCTACCCGGTGGACGTGCGCAGCGCGGCCGCCGCGGAGGCGGTCCGCAAGGAGCGGCCGCAGGTGATCTGCCACCACGCGGCGCAGATCGACGTGCGGCGCTCCATGGCCGACCCGCGCCTCGACGCCGACGTCAACGTGGGCGGCCTGCTCAACCTGATGCAGGCGGCGGCCGCGGCGGGCTCGGTGGAGCACGTCCTGTTCGCCTCGTCCGGCGGCGCCACCTACGGCGACACCGAGGCGGTCCCCACGCCCGAGACCCACCCGCAGGCGCCGGTCTCGCACTACGGCGCGGCGAAGGCCGCGAGCGAGCTCTACCTGGGCGTCTACCGGGCGGCGCTCGGCATCCCGGTGGCGGCGCTGCGGTACGCGAACGTGTACGGGCCGCGCCAGGACCCGCACGGCGAGGCGGGCGTGGTGGCGATCTTCTGCGGGCGGCTGCTGGAGGGGCGCCCCTGCACCGTGTACGGCGACGGCGGCCAGACCCGCGACTACGTGTTCGTGGGCGACGTGGCGCGCGCGAACCTGCTCGCGGCGGAGCGGCGGCACGACGGGCCGCTCAACGTGGGCACCGGGGTCGAGACCGACGTCAACGCGCTCTACGCGCACCTGGCGCGCGCGGCCGGCGTGGACCGCCCGGCGGAGCACGCGCCCGCGCGGCCGGGCGAGCAGCGCCGGTCGTGCATCGACCCGTCGCTCGCCGGCAGGGCGATCGGCTGGAGGCCCGAGGTGCCCCTGGCGGACGGGCTCGCCCGGACGCTGGAGTGGTTCCGGGCCCGGCGCGCGTAGCGAGGCTACCGCGGCTCGCCGGGCGCGGGCGCCTCCACGGCGGCCGGCTCCGGCGCCGCCGCCGCGCCCGCCGGCACCGGCTCGGCCCGGGGCGCGGCCGCCACCGGCACGTCGTCCACCACGTCCGGCGGCTCCTCGCGGTCGTCGCGGGGCACCGGGCCCGCCAGGATCCGCTCCAGCTCGGCGCTCGCGGACAGGTGCTGCTCGGCCGTGAGCCGGCCGGCCGCGCGCATCCGGTCGAGCAGCCGCCGCGAGCGGCGCTTCAGCCAGGTGGACGGGCTGGAGAGGTCCACCCGGCGCGGCGCCGGCAGCATGCTGGCGAGGACCGCCGCCTGCGCCGGCGTGAGCGCCGCGGCGCTGGTGCCGAAGCGCGCCCGCGCGCCGGCCTCCACGCCGAACACGCCGTCGCCCAGCTCGACCACGTTCAGGTAGAGCGCGAGGATGCGGCGCTTGGGGAGCTCGCGCTCCAGCTTCACCGCCAGCAGCGCCTCCTTGAGCTTGCGCCACAGGCTCTTCTCGGTGCCGAGCCACAGGTTCTTGGCGAGCTGCTGCGTGATGGTGGACGCGCCGCGGGCGAAGCTGCGCTTCTCCAGGTCGTGGGCGGCGGCCTCGCGGGTGGCCTCCCAGTCGATCCCCTCGTGGCCGTAGAAGTTCGCGTCCTCGGAGAGCAGCACCGCCTGGACCATCGGGCGCGAGACGCGGTCGAGCGGCACCCAGGCCTGCCGCGGCCGGAACGCGCGCCGCTTCTCCTTCGCCTCGGCGCGCCGCTGCTCGATGAGCGCGGTGGTGCGCGGGTTGTCGCGCGCGAGCGGGGCGGGGTCGGGGAGGGCGACCCAGAGGAGCGCGAGCCCGACGAGCGAGATCGCGGCCGCGGCGGCGGCGTAGAGGAGGGAGCGCGGGACGCGCCGGCGGCTCCGGGCGGCTGGCATGCGGCGCACCTTAGCACCTGGACGGGAGGCGCGAGAGGGGGCGCCCGGCCCGCGCGCGGCGGCGATCCGTCCGGACGGACCGGCGGTCGCACCCGCGCGCGGGCGCGCGGGCGAGGCCGCCACGTTATCCAATGGTGAACGTCGTCCCGCTCGGGAACCCGTTCGGCGCCTTGACACATACGGGGCGGATTCTTAAGTCCCGGCCACCGCATCTCGAACGGAATTCACTGCCCGGCCCAGGGGGCCGACGGAGGCAATCATGGCAGACGTGAAGCGCTACACCCCGCACGACTTCTCCAAGGTGCGCGGCCTCACCGGCATCTCCGACAAGCAGGTCGAGGAGCACCTCAAGCTGTACGAGGGCTACGTGAAGCGCACCAACGCGCTCACCGAGAAGCTCCAGGGGCTGTGCAACGAGGGCAAGGCCTCCGGCGCCGACCCGGTGTTCGCGGAGCTCACCCGCCGCCTCGGCTTCGAGTACTCCGGCATGGTGAACCACGAGTACTACTTCGCGAACCTCGCCCCGGGCGCGCAGGCCGAGCCGCCCGCCGGCGGCAAGCTCCGCAAGGCGATCGAGGCGTCGTTCGGCAAGTACGAGACCTGGCTCGCCGACTTCCGCGCCATCGCCACCATGCCGGGCATCGGCTGGGCCATGACGTTCCAGGACCCGACCACCGGCTGGCTGTCGAACCACTGGCTCACGCTGCACGAGAACAACGTGCCGGTGGGCTTCCGGCCGGTGCTGGCGCTGGACGGCTGGGAGCACGCGTTCATGCGCGACTACCTCGCCACCGAGCGCGCGAAGTACGTGGACGCGTTCTTCAAGAACGTGAACTGGGAGGCGGTCGAGAAGCGGCTCGCGTAGCGCGATCGCTCGACGTCCCCGCGGCCCGGATCGCGCGAGCGGTCCGGGCCGTCGTGCGTCCGGCGTTTGACCCGCGCGCGGCCCCCCGCCTACGCTCCGCCCGTGCCCCCCGCCACCGCCGACGCGCCCGCCCGCCACGCCGCGCTCCGCCGCCGCCTGCTCGCGTGGTGGGACGCCGGCCACCGGCCGCTGCCGTGGCGCCAGCCGCAGCGCGGCGCCGATCCGTACCGCGTCTGGCTGGCCGAGGTGATGCTGCAGCAGACGCAGGTGGCCACGGCCACGCCGTACTGGCTGCGCTTCGTCGAGCGCTGGCCCACGCTCGAGGCGCTCGCGGCCGCGCGCGACGAGGACGTGCTCGCCGCGTGGAGCGGCCTCGGCTACTACGCGCGCTGCCGCAACCTGCTCGCGGCCGCGCGCGAGGCGCTCCGGCGCCACGGCGGCCTGCCGTCGTCGCACGAGGCGCTGCGCGCGCTGCCGGGGTTCGGGCCGTACACCGCGGGCGCGGTCGCCTCGATCGCGTTCGCCGCGCCGGTGCCGGCGGTGGACGGCAACGTCACGCGCGTGCTGTCGCGGCTGTTCCTGGTCGAGGGCGATCCCGCCGCCCGCGGCGCCCGCGCGCGGGTGGCCGCGCTCGCCGCCGCGCTGGTGGACCGCGAGCGGCCGGGGGACCTCAACCAGGCGCTCATGGAGCTGGGGGCGACCGTGTGCCGGCCGCGGCCGGACTGCGCGCGCTGCCCGGTGGCGGCGCGGTGCGCGGCGCGGGCCGCCGGGCGCGCCGCGGAGCTCCCGCCGCCGCGGCGGCGCCCGGAGAAGGTGCGCCAGGTGCTCGCCTGCGCGGTGGTGGTGCGCGAGGGGAGGGTGGCGCTGGTGCGCCGCCCGGCGGCGGGGCTGTTCGCCGGCCTGGCGGCGTTCCCCGCGGCCGAGGTGGCGCCGGGCGACGCCGCGGGCGCGGCGCTGGAGCGCTACGCCCGGACGCGCCACGGCCTGCGGCTGCGCGCGGGCGAGGAGCTGGCGCGGGTCGAGCGGGTGCTCACGCACCGCCTGCTCGAGCTCCGCGCGCTCCGCTGCTCCCTCGCACGGCCCCCGCCCGAGGAGGGGATCCGCTGGGTGCCCGCGGACGCGCTCGACGGCGCGGGCCTCCCGGCGGCCATGCGCGCGCTCGCCGCGGCGGTCCGTGACGCGCTCGGGGAGGCGCCGCCGCCGTCCGGGGGAGCCCGCCAGCCGGCGCGCGCGCGGGCCCGCGCGAATTCGCTCGCACCTCGGCGCGATTTCGTGTAGAAGCGCGGCCTTCCGGGCGTCATCCGGGAGGTTGCAGCGCGCGTCAAGACCCGAGTTCGGGAACCGCTTGACACGTGTGGGCTCCTCCGTATAATTCGCCGCCCTTACGACGGGATTTGTCCTCCGACGCCCCCGTGCCGAACGCCGGGGCGTTTCTGTTGAGAAAAAGAGCTCGCACACGATGCCGACGATCAGCCAGCTGGTGCGCAGGGGCCGCGAGAGGCTCCAGGTGAAGAAGAAGGCCCCGGCCCTCAAGGAGTCGCCGCAGAAGCGCGGCGTCTGCACGCGCGTCTACACGACGACGCCCAAGAAGCCGAACTCCGCGCTCCGCAAGGTCGCCCGCGTGCGCCTCACCAACGGCTTCGAGGTGACGAGCTACATCCCCGGCGTCGGTCACAACCTGCAGGAGCACTCGGTGGTGCTCATCCGCGGGGGCCGCGTGAAGGACCTCCCGGGCGTTCGCTACCACATCATCCGCGGGACCCTCGACGCCGTGGGCGTGCAGGGCCGCAAGCAGGGCCGCTCGAAGTACGGCGCCAAGCGCGCGAGCTAGCCTCGCGGACAAGGAAACGGTTCGATGCCTCGTCGTCGTGAAGTCGAGAAGCGGAAGATTCTCCCCGATCCCAAGTTCCAGGACCGGATCGTGGCGAAGTTCGTCAACAACCTGATGCGCAAGGGCAAGAAGTCCACCGGCGAGCGCATCATCTACGGCGCCTTCGATCAGGTCGAGGCGAAGCTGAAGGACGATCCGCTCAAGGTGTTCAAGAAGGCGCTCGACAACGTGAAGCCGGTCGTCGAGGTGAAGAGCCGCCGCGTCGGCGGCGCGACGTACCAGGTGCCGGTCGAGGTCCGCCAGGACCGCCGCACCGCGCTCGCGATGCGCTGGCTCATCGACTACTCCCGCGGCCGTGGCGAGAAGACCATGGTGGAGAAGCTCGCGGGCGAGATCATGGATGCGGCCTCGAACCGCGGCAACGCGGTGAAGAAGCGCGAGGACACGCACAAGATGGCCGAGGCCAACAAGGCCTTCGCGCACTACCGCTGGTAAGGAGAGACCCGGAGGAATCGAGGAGAGAGCAGGGGGCCGGCTCGGCCGGCAGGGTTCAGGGAACCCGCTTCGCTCTTTGACAGCTCGGTCGTTGGTCACGGCGCCGCCCAGGGCGGCCCGGCTTTGCGTACGCACGACGGTTCAGGAAGGTTCAGATGGCCCGCACCACACCACTCGAGCGCTACCGCAACTTCGGCATCATGGCCCACATCGATGCCGGCAAGACGACCACGACCGAGCGCATCCTCTTCTACACCGGCGTCACCCACAAGATCGGCGAGGTCCATGAGGGCACCACCGTCATGGACTGGATGGAGCAGGAGCGCGAGCGCGGCATCACCATCACCTCGGCCGCGACCACCGCGTTCTGGCGCGACCACCGCCTGAACATCATCGACACCCCAGGCCACGTGGACTTCACCATCGAGGTGGAGCGGTCGCTGCGCGTGCTCGACGGCGCGTGCGCGGTGTTCGACGCGGTGCAGGGCGTCCAGCCGCAGTCCGAGACGGTCTGGCGGCAGGCGGACAAGTACGAGGTCCCCCGCATCTGCTTCATCAACAAGATGGACCGGGTCGGCGCGGACTACTTCCACGCCGTGGACACCATCCGCGAGAAGCTGGGCGCCCGCCCGCTCCCGCTGCACGTGCCCATCGGCGCCGAGGACAAGTTCCGCGGCATGGTCGATCTCCTGAAGATGAAGGGGATCACCTTCGACGACGAGACCATGGGCGCGAAGTACCAGGAGGTCGAGATCCCCGCCGACCTCGCCGCCCAGGCGAAGGAGTACCGCGCCAAGCTCGAGGAGACCGTCGCCGAGATCGACGACGAGCTGATGGCGAAGTACCTGGACGGCAAGCCGCTGTCGAACGACGAGCTGATGCGCGGCATCCGCCGCGGCACCCTGGAGATGAAGTTCTTCCCGGTGCTCTGCGGGACGGCGTTCAAGAACAAGGGCGTCCAGCAGATCCTCGACGCGGTGGTGGACTTCCTGCCGAGCCCGGTGGACATCCCCGCCATGAAGGGCGTGGACGCCAAGGGCAACGACGTCGTCCGCAAGACCTCCGACGCGGAGCCGTTCTCGGCGCTGGCGTTCAAGATCATGAACGACCCGTTCGTCGGGAACCTCACGTTCTTCCGCGTGTACTCGGGCAGGCTCGAGGCCGGGTCCTACGTCTACAACTCGACGAAGGACAAGAAGGAGCGCATCGGCCGGCTCCTGCAGATGCACGCGAACAAGCGCGAGGAGATCAAGGAGGTCTACGCCGGCGACATCGCCGCCGCCGTGGGCCTGCGCGCCAGCACCACCGGCGACACGCTCTGCGCCGAGGACGCCCCGGTCATCCTGGAGCGGATGGAGTTCCCGGAGCCGGTGATCCACATCGCCATCGAGCCGAAGACCAAGGGCGACCAGGACAAGATGGGCGTCGCCCTGCAGCGGCTGCAGATGGAGGACCCGTCCTTCCGCGTCCACACCGACGAGGAGACCGGCCAGACCATCATCGGCGGCATGGGCGAGCTCCACCTCGAGATCCTGGTGGACCGCATGTTCCGCGAGTTCAAGGTCGAGGCGAACGTCGGCAAGCCGCAGGTGGCCTACCGCGAGACCATCACCAGGACGGTCGAGGCCGAGGGCCGCTACATCCGGCAGACCGGCGGCCGCGGCCAGTACGGCCACTGCTGGCTGCGCCTCCACCCGCAGGAGCCGGGCAAGGGCTTCGAGTTCGAGAACGCGATCGTGGGCGGCGTGATCCCGAAGGAGTTCATCTCGCCGATCCAGAAGGGCATCGAGGAGGCCATGACCTCCGGCGTGCTCGCCGGCTACCCCATGGTGGACCTCAAGGTCGAGCTGTTCGACGGCAGCTACCACGACGTCGACTCCTCCGAGATGGCGTTCAAGATCGCCGGCTCGATGGGCTTCAAGGAGGGCGCCGCCAAGGCCTCGCCCGTCCTGCTCGAGCCGATCATGGCGGTCGAGGTCACCACGCCCGACGACTACATGGGCGACGTCATCGGCGACCTGAACTCGCGTCGTGGCAAGATTCATGCGATGAACCCCCGCGCGGGCGTCCAGGTCATCGAGGCGCACGTCCCGCTGGCGGAGATGTTCGGCTACGCGACGGACCTTCGGTCGAAGACCCAGGGCCGCGCCACCTACAGCATGCAGTTCGCGCACTACGCGCAGGTCCCCGCGAGCATCGCGGAGACCATCGTCACCAAGGCGAAGGGCGTCGCCGCCGGCGCGAAGTAGCGCCGCGTACGTCAACGGAAGAGAGGAAGCCATGGCCAAGGAGAAGTTCGAGCGCAGCAAGCCGCACGTGAACGTCGGGACGATCGGGCACGTGGACCACGGCAAGACGACGCTGACGGCGGCGATCACGAAGGTGCTGGCGCAGAAGGGCGGGGCGCAGTTCCTGGCGTACGACCAGATCGACAAGGCGCCGGAGGAGCGCGAGCGCGGGATCACGATCGCGACGGCGCACGTGGAGTACCAGACGGAGAAGCGGCACTACGCGCACGTCGATTGCCCGGGCCACGCGGACTACGTGAAGAACATGATCACCGGGGCGGCGCAGATGGACGGCGCGATCCTGGTGGTGTCGGCGGCGGACGGTCCGATGCCGCAGACGCGCGAGCACATCCTGCTGGCCCGCCAGGTGGGCGTGCCGTACATCGTGGTCTTCCTGAACAAGGTGGACATGGTGGACGACAAGGAGCTCCTGGATCTGGTGGAGCTGGAGGTCCGGGAGCTGCTGAGCGAGTACGACTTCCCGGGCAACGAGATCCCGATCGTGAAGGGGTCGGCGCTGAAGGCGCTGGAGGGCGACAAGGGCGAGCTCGGGGAGCAGGCGATCTTCAAGCTGATGGAGGCGGTGGACGCCTACATCCCGACGCCGCAGCGCGCGACGGACAAGCCGTTCCTGATGCCGGTCGAGGACGTGTTCTCGATCTCGGGCCGCGGGACGGTGGCGACGGGGCGCGTGGAGCGCGGGATCGTGAAGGTCGGCGAGGAGGTCGAGGTCGTCGGGCTGAAGGCGACGGCGAAGACGGTGGTGACCGGCGTCGAGATGTTCCGCAAGCTGCTGGACGAGGGGCGTGCGGGCGACAACATCGGGGCGCTGCTGCGCGGCCTGAAGCGCGAGGAGGTGGAGCGCGGTCAGGTGCTGGCGAAGCCGGGGTCGATCACGCCGCACACGAAGTTCAAGGCCGAGGTGTACGTGCTGACGAAGGAGGAGGGTGGTCGTCACACCCCGTTCTTCAACGGCTACCGGCCGCAGTTCTACTTCCGGACGACGGACGTGACGGGGTCGGTGCAGCTGCCGCAGGGAGTCGAGATGGTGATGCCGGGCGACAACATCGGGATGGAGGTGGAGCTGATCACCCCCATCGCGATGGAGAAGGAGCTCCGGTTCGCCATCCGCGAGGGCGGCCGCACGGTCGGCGCGGGCGTGGTGGCCGAGGTCATCCAGTAGCGAAGCACGCCGAGCGAACGGCGGCGGGTGGCCCGCCCGGATGGACGGGCCCCTCTCCGCGCTGCGCCGGACACGCAGACAAAAGGCTTTTCAATGGCGACTCAGAAGATTCGGATCCGGCTCAAGGCCTACGACTACAAGCTGCTCGATCAGTCGGCCGGCGAGATCGTGGAGACCGCGAAGCGGACCGGCGCCAAGGTCGCCGGCCCGATCCCGCTCCCCACCCGGATCAACAAGTTCACCGTCCTCCGCAGCCCGCACGTGGACAAGAAGTCGCGCGAGCAGTTCGAGATCCGCACGCACAAGCGGCTCCTCGACATCCTCGAGCCGACTCCGCAGACGCTCGACGCGCTCATGAAGCTCGACCTCTCGGCCGGCGTGGACGTGGAGATCAAGTAGTCGAGGACATCATGGCCAAGTTCGACGTCTACGACCTGTCGAAGAAGAAGGTGGGCGAGCTCGACCTCGCCGACGCCGTCTTCGCCGGCGAGGTGAACGAGCACCTCTTCTACGAGGTGGTGAAGGCGAAGCTCGCCTCCGATCGCTCGGGCACCCACGCGGTGAAGAACCGGTCCCTCGTCTCCGGCGGCGGCAAGAAGCCCTGGAAGCAGAAGCACACCGGTCGCGCCCGCCAGGGCTCGACGCGCGCGTCCCAGTGGGTGGGCGGCGGCAAGGCCATGGGCCCGAAGCCGCGCGACTACTCCTACGACGTGCCGAAGAAGGTGCGGAAGGCCGCGCTGCGCTCGGCCCTCGCGCTCCGCTCGAAGGACCAGAAGCTGGTCATCGTGCAGGAGTGGAAGCCGGAGGGGCCGAAGACGGCCGCCGCCGCCAAGGTCCTCGCCGCGCTCGGCGCGAAGAAGGCCCTGGTGGTGGACGACGCCGCGAACCTCGCCCTCGCGAGGAGCGTGCGGAACCTCGCCGGCTCCGACTTCCTCGCGGTGGAGGGGCTCAACGTGTACGACATCCTGCGGCACGACGCCCTGGTGCTGACCGCGGACACCGCCAAGAAGCTGGAGGCCAGCCTGTCATGAACCTCGCTGTCCAGGACGTGGTGAAGCGCCCGCTCATCACCGAGAAGGCGGAGCGGGCACGCGAGGCGAGCCGTCAGTACGCCTTCGAGGTCCACCGCGACGCCACCAAGATCCAGGTGAAGCAGGCGGTGGAGAAGCTCTTCAACGTGCACGTGCTCGACGTGCGGACCGCCATCGCGCGCGGGAAGAACAAGCGCGTCGGCCGCAACGTCGGCCGCCGGCCCAACTGGAAGAAGGCCTACGTGACCCTCAAGGAAGGCGACACCATCGCCCTCTTCGAGGGGACATAAGCCGGACGGGAGACGCACATGGCCCTCAAGGAATACAAGCCCACCAGCCCGGCCCGGCGCCACATGACCGTGGCGGACTTCGCCGAGATCACCAAGGCGAAGCCCGAGAAGCGGCTCACCAAGCCGGTCCGCAAGAGCGGCGGCCGCAACGCCCACGGCAAGGTCACGACCCGCCACATCGGCGGCGGCCACAAGCGCCGCTACCGCGTCATCGACTGGCGGCGCGACAAGGACGGCGTGCCGGCCAAGGTCGCGGCGATCGAGTACGACCCGAACCGCACCGCGCGCATCGCGCTGCTCCACTACCTGGACGGCGAGAAGCGCTACATCCTCGCCCCCGTGGGCGTGGCGGTCGGCGACACGCTGGTGTCCGGCGCGGACGTGGACATCCGCCCGGGCAACGCGCTGCCGGTCCGCACCATCCCGCTCGGCACCGTGATCCACAACGTGGAGACGGCGCCCGGCTCCGGCGCGAAGATGATCCGCACCGCGGGCTCCTTCGGCCAGCTCATGGCGAAGGAGGGCGGCTACGCGCAGATCCGCCTGCCGTCCGGCGAGGTCCGCAAGGTCCTGCAGGACTGCAAGGCGACCATCGGCCAGCTCGGCAACGTGGAGAGCTCGTCGGTGCGCGTCGGCAAGGCCGGCAAGAGCCGCTGGCTGGGCATCCGCCCGACCGTCCGCGGCCTCGCCATGAACCCGGTCGACCACCCGCACGGCGGCGGCGAGGGCAAGTCCGGTCAGGGCAACCCGCACCCGGTCAGCCCGTGGGGACAGAAGACCAAGGGCCTCAAGACCCGCAACAACCGCCGCACCGACAAGTTCATCGTCACGCGGCGCCGCCCCGGCGTGCGCAACACGCAGCGCTAGGCGGGAAGGGATAGCCACTCATGGCGCGTTCGATCAAGAAGGGCCCGTTCGCCGACAAGCACCTCACCAAGAAGGTCGAGGACGCGAACAAGGGCAACAAGAAGTCGGTCATCAAGACCTGGTCGCGGCGGAGCACCATCCTGCCGGACTTCGTCGGGCACACGTTCGCCGTCCACAACGGACGGAAGTTCGTGCCGGTGTTCGTGACCGAGAACATGGTCGGGCACAAGCTGGGCGAGTTCGCGCCCACCCGCACCTTCCACGGCCACTCGGCCGAGAAGAAGGCCGCGGCGGCACCCGGCCCGGCGAAGAAGTAGCGAGGAACTGGACATGGCCGAGACCCAGACCACGACGCCGAAGAAGAAGGCCGAACGCCGCGCTCCGCCGCCGGCGCGCGCCCGCAAGAACCGCCCCGCCGCCCCGGCGCCGGGGCCGCACGCCTCCCTCAGCTACCTGCGCGTCGCGCCGCGCAAGGTGCGCATCGTCGCGGACGAGGTCCGCGGGATGAAGGTCGGCGACGCGCTCGCGATGCTGAAGTACACGCCGCAGTCCGCCGCGAAGCCGCTCGCCAAGCTGCTCCGGTCGGCGGTCGCGAACGCCGAGCAGGGCGGCGGCCGCGTGGACGTGGACGCGCTGTTCGTGAAGACGCTGACCGTGGACCAGGGCCCGAAGATGCGGCGCTTCATGGCGCGCGCGATGGGCCGGGCGTTCCGGGTCGAGAAGAAGACCAGCCACGTGTACGTGGAGCTCGGTACCGCCGCGCGCGGCTAGGAACCCGAGAGGAGAGATCAATGGGACAGAAAGTTCATCCTATCGGGTTCCGCCTCGGAGTGATCCGCTCCTGGGACTCGAAGTGGTACGAAGAGAAGAACTACGCGAAGTGGCTGCACGAGGACATCAAGCTCCGTGAGTTCGTGAAGGAGAAGCTCGGCCAGGCCGGCATCTCCCGGATCGAGATCGAGCGGGCGGCCAACAAGGTCAAGATCAACGTCCACACCGCGCGGCCGGGCATCGTCATCGGCAAGCGCGGCGCCGGGATCGAGACCATCAAGAAGGACCTCCAGGGCCTCACCGACAACGAGGTCTACCTGAACGTCGTCGAGGTCCGGAAGGCCGAGACCGACGCGCAGCTCGTCGCCGAGAACATCGCGACGCAGCTCGAGCGCCGCATCGCGTTCCGCCGCGCCATGAAGAAGTCGGTGCAGACCGCGCTGAAGTTCGGCGCGAAGGGCATCCGCGTGGCGTGCTCGGGCCGCCTGGGTGGCTCCGAGATGGCCCGCTACGAGTGGTACCGCGAGGGCCGCGTGCCGCTGCACACGCTCCGCGCGGACATCGACTACGGGTTCGCCGAGGCGAAGACCACCTACGGCAAGATCGGGTGCAAGGTCTGGATCATGCGCGGCGAGGTCCTCCCGCAGTCCGCGGGCGCGCGCGCTCCTCGCACCACCGGCGGCGCCCGGCCGTAAGGCCGCGCCCCAGGCACACCTAGGAGAAGGACATGCTTCAGCCGGCGCGAACGAAGTACCGGAAGATGCAGAAGGGCCGCATGCGCGGCAAGGCGTACCGCGGCTCGGATCTCGCCCAGGGCGAGTACGGCCTCCAGGCCACCGAGTGCGGCCGGCTCACGTCCCGCCAGATCGAGGCGGCCCGCGTGGCCATCACCCGCTACGTGAAGCGCGGCGGCAAGCTCTGGATCCGCGTCTTCCCGGACAAGCCCATCACCAAGAAGCCCGCCGAGACGCGCATGGGCACCGGCAAGGGCAACGTGGAGTTCTACGTCGCCGTCGTGAAGCCGGGCCGCGTGCTGTACGAGCTGGCCGGCGTGGACGACGCCTCCGCGAAGAAGGCGTTCCACCTCGCCGCCCACAAGCTGCCCGTCGCCACGAAGCTGGTGAAGCGCGGCGAGACGCTGTAAGGAGCGACGACCATGGCGACCGTCAAGGAGCTGCGAGAGCTCTCGGTTCAGGAGCTCGAGGCCCGCGCCGCGGAGCTCAAGCAGACGCTCTTCGACCTGAAGAGCAAGGCGAACACCGGCGTGCTCGACTCGACCGCCGACCTCAGCAAGACGAAGCGCGACATCGCGCGCTGCCTCACCGTGGCCCGCGAGAAGGCCCTCGCCTCGGCCGTGGCCGGGAAGGCGAAGGAGTGACCGACATGGAGCGCGGCAACCGGAAGTCCCGCATCGGCGTGGTGGTCTCGAACAAGATGACGAAGACCGTCGTCGTGAAGGTCGAGCGCCGGGTGGCGGACCCGAAGTACGGCAAGATCGTGACCAAGGCCGAGAAGTACAAGGCGCACGACGAGGACCAGGCGTGCCAGATCGGCGACCGCGTGCGGATCGTCGAGACCCGCCCGATCTCGAAGGACAAGCGCTGGCGCGTGGCCGAGACGATCGAGAAGGCGGAGGCCTAGGCCATGATCCAGCAGCAGACCATGCTCGACGTCGCCGACAACTCCGGCGCGAAGCGGGTGATGTGCATCAAGGTGCTCGGCGGCACCCGGCGGAAGTACGCCTCGATCGGCGACGTGATCGTCGTCTCGATCAAGGAGGCGATCCCGCAGGCCAAGGTGAAGAAGGGCGAGGTCGCCCGCGCCGTCATCGTCCGCACCGCCCGCGAGGTGAAGCGCCCGGACGGCAGCTACATCCGCTTCGACGGCAACTCGGCGGTCCTCATCAACAAGGACCTCGAGCCCATCGGCACCCGCATCTTCGGCCCGGTCGCCCGCGAGCTCCGCGCCCGCAAGTTCATGAAGATCATCAGCCTCGCGCCGGAGGTCCTCTAGGTCATGGCGGAGATTCGTAAGGGCGACACCGTCAAGGTCATCGCCGGCAAGGAGAAGGGCAAGACGGGCCGGGTGCTCGAGGTGCTGCGCGAGGATGGCCGCGTGCGCGTCGAGAAGCTCATGACCGTCAAGCGGCACCAGAAGAAGGGCCGCAGCCAGGCGAACCCGGAGGGCGGGATCCTGGAGCTGCCCGGCACCATCGCCATCTCGAGCGTGATGGTGGTCGGCAAGGACGACAAGCCGGTGCGGCGCGAGAAGATCGGCCGCGAGCTGGGCGCCAAGGAGAAGGCCCGGCTGCAGAAGCGCAAGGCCGCCGCGAAGTAGGTCGCGGCGGGATCGCAACACGACGCATCGCCCGGCACGCGAAGAGGCCGGCCGAAGGCAAGGAGAGACACGATGGCAGCGCGTTTGAAGGAGCGGTACGACAAGCAGCTTCGTGCCGAGCTGATGAAGGAGCTCGGGTTCGCGAACCCGATGCAGGCCCCCCGCCTCGAGAAGATCGTGGTGAACATGGGCCTTGGCGAGGCGATCAACAACGGCAAGATCATCGACGCGTCCGTCGAGCAGCTCGCCGCGATCACCGGCCAGAAGCCGGTCGTGACCCGCGCCCGCAAGTCGATCGCCAACTTCAAGCTGCGCCAGGGCCAGTCCATCGGTGCCATGGTCACGCTGCGCGGCGACCGGATGTACGAGTTCTTCGACCGCCTGGTCTCGATCGCGCTGCCGCGCGTCCGCGACTTCAAGGGCGTCTCGCCGAAGGCCTTCGACGGGAAGGGCAACTACACGCTCGGCGTCCGCGAGCAGATCATCTTCCCGGAGATCAACTACGACAAGGTCGAGAAGATCAAAGGCCTCAACATCACGGTGGTGACCACCGCCCGGAACGACGAAGAGGGCCGAGCGCTGCTGCGCCACCTCGGCATGCCGTTCCGTCAGTAGAGGGAGATTCCATGGCGAAGCTTTCCAAGATGGCGCAGGCCACCCGCAAGCTGAAGTTCCCGGTCCGGCAGTACAACCGCTGCCCGCTGTGCGGCCGCCCGCGGGCCTTCCTGCGCAAGTTCCAGATGTGCCGCATCTGCTTCCGCAAGCGCGCGCTGCAGGGCGAGATCACCGGCGTCATCAAGTCGAGCTGGTAGGAGAGATCGATCGATGAGCTTCACCGATCCCATTGGCGACATGCTGACGCGCATCCGGAACGCTTCCTCCGCGCGTCATGAGAAGTGCCTGGTGCCGGCCTCGCGGCTCAAGGTCCGCATCGCCGAGGTCCTCCGCGAGGAGGGCTTCATCAAGGACTTCGTCCTCCACGAGGACGGCGTCCAGGGCGCCATCACCATCGTCCTCAAGTACAGCGCCGACCGCGAGCCGGCCATCAGCGACATCAAGCGCGTCTCGAAGCCCGGGCTCCGCCGCTACGTCGCGACCGACTCCATCCCCCGCGTCCTCAACGGGATGGGGATCGCGATCCTCTCCACGTCCAAGGGCGTGATGGTGGATCGCGAGGCCCGCAAGCAGAAGGTCGGCGGCGAGCTGATCTGCACCGTCTGGTAAGGGAAGACCGCCATGTCTCGTGTCGGCAAGATGCCCGTCAAGATCCCGGAGAAGGTCAAGGTCTCCGTGGACGGCAACGTCGTGAAGGTCGAGGGGCCGAAGGGGAAGATGCACTTCCCCACCAACCCGCTCGTCAGCGTCCAGGTGGACAAGGGCGAGGTGAAGGTCGCCCGCCAGGACGAGTCCCACGTGGCGAAGGGCCTGCACGGCCTCACGCGCACGCTGGTGAAGAACGCCCTCGAGGGCGTCGTGAAGGGCTACGAGAAGGGCCTCGAGATCAACGGGGTCGGCTTCAAGGCCGAGGTGAAGGGGAAGGAGATCCACTTCACCCTGGGCTTCTCGCACCCGGTCGTCTTCAAGCTCCCCGAGGGCGTGACCGCCGAGGTGGACGCGAAGCAGACCAAGCTCACCATCCGCTCGGTGGACAAGCACCTGCTCGGCCTCACCGCCGCGAAGGTCCGCGACCTCCGCCCGCCCGAGCCGTACAAGGGCAAGGGCATCAAGTACGCGGACGAGACCATCCGCCGCAAGGAAGGCAAGACCGGCGCGGCGTAGCCCGCCCGTCCCCACAACCACTCATGCGGCGGCCGGGTCGGCGCCACCGCAAGGAGGAACGTCATGGCGAAGCACGTCACCACGCGCGAGAAGCGCAGGGCCCGCATCCGCCGGAAGATCTCCGGCACCGAGCTGCGGCCGCGGCTCACGATCTACAAGAGCCTCAAGCACATGTACGCCCAGCTGGTGGACGACGTCGCGGGCAAGACGCTCGTGTCGGTCGCGACCACCTCGAAGGCCCTCAAGGGCGAGCTCGGCGACGAGGACAAGACCGGCGCCGCCAAGAAGGTGGGCGAGGCCCTCGCCAAGGCGGCCAAGGCGAAGGGGATCGAGCAGGTCGTGTTCGACCGCAACGGCTTCGACTATCACGGCCGCGTCGAGGCGGTGGCCGCCGCCGCGCGCGAAGCCGGGCTCAAGTTCTAGGCGACGGAAAGGTCTCGAATGGCTACCACCCCCATCAACGCGAACGAGCTCGAGCTCCAGGATCGCGTCGTCCACATCAACCGCGTCGCCAAGGTCGTGAAGGGCGGCCGCCGGTTCAGCTTCTCGGCGCTCGTCGTCGTCGGCGACGGCGCGGGCCACGTCGGGGTCGGCCTCGGCAAGGCGAACGAGGTCCCGGAGGCCATCCGCAAGGGCGGCGACCAGGCCAAGAAGAACCTGTTCAGGGTGCCGCTCGTCGGGACCACCATCCCGCACGAGGTGCTCGGGCACTTCGGCTCCGGCCGCGTGCTGCTGAAGCCGGCGGGCGAGGGCACCGGCGTCATCGCCGGCGGCGCCGTCCGCGCCGTCCTCGAGGCGGCCGGCGTCCGCAACGTGCTCACCAAGAGCCAGGGCTCCCGCAACCCCCACAACGTCCTCAAGGCGACCGTCGCCGGCCTGAAGCGGCTGCGGTCCGTCGAGGACAGCGCCCGGCTCCGCGGCAAGCAGGCCGCCGAGATCACCGGGGCGTAGGAAGGAACCACCATGGCTGCCATCAAGGTCAAGCTCGTCCGCGGGCTCGCGGGCTGCCCCTGGCCGCACCGGGTCATCGTCGAGGGCCTGGGTCTCAAGAAGCGTGAGTCGACGAAGCTCCTCCCCGACACGCCCCAGACGCTGGGGATGATCGCGAAGGTCTCCTACCTCGTGGAGTGGGAGCGGGTGGACGCTGCGCCGCCGCCTGGCCGGAAGGCCAGGAAGGCCGCGGCCCGTTCGTGACAGTCACGCGCCGCGTGCTAAAAGGAGAACCTTCATGTCGCTGAACCAGCTCAAGGCGCCCCGGGGCGCCAACCGCGCCAAGAAGCGCGTCGGCCGTGGCCAGGGCTCCGGCCTCGGCAAGACCGCCGGCCGCGGCGGGAAGGGCCAGAAGGCCCGTTCCGGAAACATGCACTTCGAGGGCTTCGAGGGCGGCCAGATGCCGCTCCAGCGGCGCCTCCCGAAGTTCGGCTTCCACAACATCTTCCGGCGCGAGCTCGAGGAGGTGAAGGTGGGTGACCTCCAGGGCCTCTCCGGCGTCGTGGACCCGGCCGCCCTGAAGTCCGCCGGCCTGGTGCGCGGCAACCGCGACGGGGTGGTGGTCCTGGCGGGCGGCGAGCTCTCGAGCGCGCTGACGGTCAAGGTCCACCGCGTCACCGCCGGCGCGCGCGCCGCCATCGAGAAGGCCGGCGGGAAGGTCGAGCTGATCCCGGCGCCGCAGACCATGCACCAGAAGGCGAAGGCCGCGAAGAAGGCGGCTGCGCAGGCGAAGTAGGGGTCCCGGCGGGCCCGCCGGTCCTCGGCGGGCCGCCCGGACGGTGAGCGGGCGGCGGGCCGCCCGGCAGGCGCAGGGGAAAGGGAACCGCATGGCGGCAGCGAGCGGGCTGTTCAACATCTTCCGGATCGCCGAGCTCCGGAAGCGGCTGTTCTTCACCCTCGGGATGCTGGCCGTCTACCGGCTCGGCATCTTCGTCACCACGCCCGGCGTGGACCGGCGGGCGATGCAGGACGTGGTGGCCCAGCAGGGCAGCCTGCTCGGCCTCCTCAACTTCTTCTCCGGCGGCGCCTTCGAGCAGCTCTCGATCTTCGCGCTCGGCATCATGCCGTACGTGTCGTCGTCCATCATCCTGCAGCTCCTCACGGTGGTGGTCCCGTCGCTCGAGAAGATGCAGAAGGAAGGCGAGCTGGGCCGGCGCAAGATCACGCAGTACACGCGCTACGGCACGGTGGTCCTCTCCGCCATCCAGGGCTACGGCATCGCCACCTACCTGGAGTCGCTGCGCGCCGGGAACGGCGTCGCGGTGGTGGGCGAGCCGGGCTGGGGCTTCCGCCTGCTCACCATGGTCTCGCTCGCCGCGGGCACCGCGTTCATCATGTGGATGGGCGAGCAGATCACCGAGCGCGGCGTCGGCAACGGCATCTCCCTCATCATCTTCGCGGGCATCGTGGCCCGCGTCCCGGCCGCCATCTACACCACGGTGCGGCAGCTCGGCGCCTCCGGCTCGCAGCTCACCGGCCTGGGCCTGCTCGTGCTCACCGCGCTCATGGTGGTGGTGATCGGGGCGATCGTCTACGTGGAGCGCGGCCAGCGCCGCATCCCGATCCAGTACGCGAAGCGCATGGTGGGCCGGAAGCTCTACGGCGGCCAGTCCACGCACCTGCCGCTGAAGGTGAACACCTCCGGCGTCATCCCGCCCATCTTCGCGTCGTCGCTGCTGCTGCTGCCGGCCACGCTGGCGGGCTGGTTCCCGTTCCTGCAGCGGATGTCGAACGCCATCCAGGCGGGCAGCTGGATCTACAACACCATCTACGTCGCCCTGATCATCTTCTTCGCGTACTTCTACACCGCGGTGACGTTCAACCCGGTGGACGTGGCCGACAACCTCAAGAAGTACGGCGGCTACATCCCGGGCATCCGCCCCGGCAAGAAGACCGCCGACTACATCGACTTCGTGCTGTCGCGCATCACGTTCGGCGGCGCCATCTACCTGGCCGCCATCTGCGTGCTGCCGACCATCATCACGAACGAGTTCGGGGTGAACTTCTACTTCGGCGGCACCTCGCTGCTCATCGTGGTCGGCGTGGCGCTCGACACCGTGCAGCAGATCGAGGGGCACCTCATCACGCGGCACTACGAGGGCTTCACCGGTCCCCGCGGTCCGCGCATCCGCGGCCGGCGGATGACGACGGGGCAAGCGGTCGGCGCATGAGACGCCGCGGGGGCCTCGCCGCGGCGAGGCCCCTCGCGCATCCGGAGGCGACGCGATGATCCTCATCCTCCTCGGCCCGCCCGGCGCGGGCAAGGGCACCCAGGCCAAGCTCCTCTCCACGGAGCTCGGCATCCCGCACATCTCCACCGGCGACATGTTCCGCGACCACAAGGCGCGCGGGACCGAGATCGGCAAGCAGGTCCAGGCCATCATGGACGGCGGCGGGCTCGTCACCGACGACATCACCAACGCCATGGTGAAGGAGCGGCTGTCCCGCCCCGACGTGGCGCCGGGCTTCATCCTGGACGGCTACCCGCGCACGGTGGTGCAGGCGGAGTACCTCGACGGCCTGCTGCGCTCGCTGGGCCGGTCCATCGGCCGCGCGCTGTCCTACGAGGTCGCCGAGGAGCTCGTGGTCGAGCGCATCAGCGGGCGGCGGAGCTGCCCGAGGTGCGGCGCCGTCTACCACGTGTCGCAGAACCCACCCAGGCGCGCGGGCTACTGCGACCGGGACGACGCCGAGCTCGTCCAGCGCGAGGACGACAAGCCCGAGAACGTCCGCAAGCGCATGCAGGAGTACGGCACCAAGACCGAGCCGCTGAAGCGCTACTACCGCGACCGCGGCGAGCTGACCGAGGTCGAGGGCGTCGGCACGCCCGAGGGCATCCTCGCGGCGACGAAGAAGGTCCTGGGCCGCTAGGCCGCGGGCGCATCGTCAGCGCATGTACGGGACGACCCGCGAGCGCGCCGCAACGCGGACCCCCGCCGACGTGGCCGGGATCCGCGCGGCGGGCCGCGTCGTGTGGGAGGTGCTGGAGGCGCTGGCCGCCGCCGCCGCCCCGGGCGCCACCACCGCCGACCTGGATCGCCTCGCCGCCGCGCGCACGCGCGAGCTCGGCGCGGCGCCGGCGTTCCTCGGCTACCACGGCTACCCCGCCACGCTGTGCATCTCGGTGAACGACGAGGTGATCCACGGGATCCCGTCGCCCGACCGCGTGCTCGAGGAGGGCGACCTGGTCGGCCTCGACTTCGGCGCGGTGCTCGACGGCTGGTACGCCGACTCGGCGCGGACCGTCGCGGTGGGCCGGACCTCGCCGGACGGCGAGCGGCTGCTGGCGGTGACCCGGGCCGCGCTGGCGCGGGGCATCGCCGCGGCGCTCCCCGGGCGCCACACCGGCGACGTCGGCGCCGCCGTGCAGCGCCACGTCGAGGCGGCGGGGTTCTCGGTGGTGCGCGACTTCGTGGGCCACGGCATCGGCCGCCGGCTGCACGAGCCGCCCCAGGTCCCGAACTTCGGGACCCCCGGGACGGGGGCGCTCCTCCGGGCGGGCATGGTCATCGCGATCGAGCCGATGGTGAACGCGGGCGGCCGGGAAGTGGAGACGCTCGACGACGGGTGGACCGCGGTGACGCGGGACGGGTCGCGATCCGCGCACTTCGAGCACACCGTGGCCATCACGGAAAACGGACCCGAAATCCTCACGTTGCCGGAAGGAGTGCCGCTGGAGGGCGCCTGAGCGCAGGCGAGCGGGGGAGCGGGCGACGACGGGCCGTCGCTCGTGCTTGCACCCCAAAATCCTCTGTGTTATAGGGCCCGCTTCGCAAAGCCGCTCGTTCAGGGGCGGCGCCGGGAAACCCCGGAAAATCCGGGCGGCTCTAGAGTAGGGGTCCCAGCGAGACCCCGCCGCCAGCCCCGCCGGTCGTCGCGGCGGGCGTTTTTGTCTTTTGAAGCAGCATCGGAGGCGTCGGTCATGAAGGTCCGCGCGTCGGTCAAGAAGATTTGCGACAAGTGCAAGGTCATCAAGCGCAAGGGCACCGTGCGGATCATCTGCCCGGCGAACCCCCGCCACAAGCAGCGCCAGGGCTAGGCCCCCGCGCGTTTTCGGAGAGACGAATGGCTCGAATCGCCGGCGTCGACCTTCCCCGTGAGAAGCGGATCGAGGTCAGCCTCCAGTACATCTACGGAATCGGGAAGACCTCCGCGAAGCTCATCCTCGAGCGCGCGAACGTCAGCCCGGTGACCCGGACCAAGGACCTCACGGACGACGAGGTCCGCCGCATCCGCGAGACCATCGAGCAGAACGTGAAGGTGGAGGGCGACCTCCGCCGCGAGATCTCGCTCAACGTCAAGCGGCTCATGGACCTCGGCTGCTACCGCGGCCTCCGGCACCGCAAGGGCCTGCCGGTGCGCGGCCAGCGCACGCACACCAATGCCCGCACGCGGAAGGGCCCGAAGAAGGGCCTCGTCCGCAAGGCGGCGGCGCCGGCCCCCAAGGCCTAACGCACTCCTAGAGAACCGGAGAATCCTCAGTGGCTGACGAGAAGCAGACGAAGGCGGCAGAGCAGCCTGCGAAGAAGGAGGAGGCGACCGCCCCCGCGGCGCCCAACCTCGGCGGCATCGAGCCGGTGACCGCGTCGCCCGTGACCCCGAAGAAGGGGAAGAAGCGGGTGAAGAAGAACATCGCGGCGGGCATCGTCCACATCGCCTCGACCTTCAACAACACGCAGATCACCATCACCGACGTGACCGGCAACGTGATCGCCTGGTCCAGCGCCGGCGCGCGCGGCTTCAAGGGCTCGCGCAAGTCGACGCCGTTCGCCGCGCAGGTCGCGGCGGGCGACGCGGCCGCCAAGGCGATGGAGCACGGCCTCAAGACCGTCTCGGTGGTGGTGAAGGGCCCGGGCGCCGGTCGCGAGTCCGCCCTCCGCGCGCTCTCCGCCGCCGGCCTCAAGATCACCCTGATCCGCGACGTGACGCCGATCCCGCACAACGGGTGCCGGCCGCCCAAGCGCCGCCGGGTCTGATCACCTCCAGGAGACACACGTGGCCCGTTACAGCGAAAGCGTCTGCCGGCTCTGCCGCCGGGAAAACCTCAAGATGTATCTCAAGGGCGATCGGTGCTACACCGACAAGTGCGCCATCGAGCGCCGCCCGTATCCTCCCGGCCAGCACGGCCAGGGCCGGACCAAGTTCTCCGAGTACGGCGTCCAGCTCCGCGAGAAGCAGAAGGTGAAGCGGATGTACGGCCTGCTCGAGGCCGGGTTCCGCCACGCCTACCAGAACGCGGCGGCCGCCAAGGGCAAGACCGGCGAGAACCTGCTGCAGACCCTCGAGCTCCGGCTCGACAACGTGGTCTTCCGGCTCGGCTTCGCGGACACCCGCAACGAGGCCCGGCAGCTGGTCCGCCACGGCCACTTCAAGGTGAACGGCCGCAAGGTCAACATCCCCAGCTACCTGTGCCGGCCCGGCGACAAGGTGGAGCTGAAGGACCGCTCGAAGAAGGTGGTCCGGATCACCGAGGCGCTCGAGGCGGTGGACCGCCGCGGCGTGCCGGCGTGGCTCGACCTCGACAAGGGCGGCTTCAAGGGCACCGTGAAGACCTCGCCGGCGCGCGAGGACATCACCATGCCGATCCAGGAGCAGCTGATCGTCGAGCTGTACTCGAAGTAGTCGCGCCCCCCGCGGGCCCGGGGCGGCGGCCGCCACGGCGGCCGCGGTACGGGCCCGGCGGGCGGGCCGGGCGCGCGAGCGCCGCGGCCCGCACCGCACCATCCCAAGCAGTCGCGCGTCCCACGGTGCTCCCGCCGCATGGCTGAGCGGGCCGGGAGAGGGGGCGGCGGCCGAGGAGACAGCCCATGGTCGATCCGATCGTCACGAAGAACTGGCGGGACCTCATCAAGCCCCGCGGCCTGGTCGTGGACCAGGACAGCCTCTCGAACACCTACGGGAAGTTCGTCGCGGAGCCGCTCGAGCGGGGCTTCGGCATCACGCTCGGCAACTCGCTGCGGCGCGTGCTGCTCTCGAGCCTGCAGGGCGCCGCGATCACCTCGGTGAAGGTCGAGGGCGTCGAGCACGAGTTCATGACCATCCCCGAGGTGGCCGAGGACGTCACCGACATCATCCTCAACCTCAAGGAAGTCCTGCTCCAGATCCACACCAACGACGTGAAGACGATCCGGATCGAGGCGGACGGCCCGAAGGAGATCAAGGCCGGCGACCTCATCACGGACGCGCAGGTCGAGGTGCTGAACCCGGGCCACCACATCCTCACGATCAGCGAGGGCGGGCGGGTCCGCGCCGAGATGACCGCGCGCCGCGGCCGCGGCTACGTGCCGGCCGAGCGGAACAAGGTCCCCGGCTCGCCCATCGGCACCATCCCCATCGACGCGCTCTTCAGCCCCATCCGCAAGGTGAACTACCAGGTCACCAACGCGCGCGTCGGGCAGCAGACCGACTACGACAAGCTGACGCTCGAGGTCTGGACCGACGGCTCGGTCGCCCCGGCGGACGCGGTCGCCTTCGCCGCGAAGATCGTGAAGGAGCAGCTCTCGATCTTCATCAACTTCGACGAGGCGGAGGAGCCGGCCGAGGAGATCAAGCCGGTCGAGGAGCAGAAGCTGAACGAGAACCTCTTCCGCTCGGTGGACGAGCTGGAGCTCTCGGTCCGTAGCGCGAACTGCCTGCAGAACGCGAACATCAAGACCATCGGCGACCTCGTGCAGAAGACCGAGGCCGAGATGCTCAAGACGAAGAATTTCGGCCGGAAGTCGCTGAAGGAGATCAAGGAGATCCTGGCCGAGATGGGCCTCTCCCTCGGCATGAAGCTCGAGAACTGGCCGCCGAAGGCGGCGCCGCAGGGCGCGCCCAAGGTCTAGCGCGCCCGCACAGGGACAGGAGATCACCAGATGAAGCACCGCGTCGTCGGCCGCCGGCTCGATCGCACCACCGAGCACCGGACCGCAATGTTCAAGAACATGGTGACGAGCCTCTTCCGCCACGAGCGGATCGTCACCACCACCCCGAAGGCGAAGGAGCTGAAGCGCTTCGCCGACAAGGTGATCACGCAGGCGAAGCGCGGGACGCCGCACGCGCGCCGCCTCGCCCACCGGAACGTCCGGGACGTCGAGGTGCTGAACAAGCTCTTCGACACGCTCGCCGAGCGCTTCAAGGCGCGGCCGGGCGGCTACACCCGCATCGTCCGCGTCGGCCGCCGCGCCGGCGACAACGCCGAGATGTCGGTCATCGAGCTGGTGGACCGCGCGCCGGCCGCCGCCCCCGAGGCGGAGGAGAAGGGCGAGAAGAAGGCCGCGGGCAAGGCCGAGAAGGCCCCCAAGGCCGCCAAGGCGCCCAAGGCGGAGAAGAAGCCCGCCAAGAAGGCCGCCAAGGCCGAGTAGCGCCGGCCGCACGGCCGACGCTCCCAGGGGAGGCCGCGTGCGCGCCGCACGCGGCCTCTCTCGCGTTCGGGGCCCCTCTCGCTTTCCGCTGCGGCGGCCCGCTGGTACAACCATCGCTCCCATGCCGCCGTTCCTCGCCCAGGACCCGCTCGACGCCCTCCGGCACGCCGGGCCGCCGGGGTGGGCGGAGGTGGCCTGGGCGGTGGCGGGCGTCGCGAGCGAGCCCTGGGCCCTCGCGCTGCTGGGGCTCGCGCTGTACTCGTGGCTGGAGCGCGAGGTGCCCGCGGTGCTGAAGGCGGTGGCGCCGCTCTGGGCGGCGCTGGCGGCGGCAGGGGCCCTGGCGGCGGGGGCGCAGGGCGTCCTCTCCGCGCCGCGGCCGGCGGACGCGGGAGACCTGCTCGTCACCACCTTCCGGCACCTCGCCTCGGCGCCGGGCCTCCCGCTCGGCGTGTTCGTCGGCTACACGCTGCTCGCCTACGGCCGGCGGGGGAGGGCGGCGCTCCTGGTCGCGGCGGCCGGGGGGGCGGCGCGGGCGTGGTCCGGGCCGCACTGGGGCCCGGATCTGCTGGGCGGCGGCCTGGCCGGCGCCGCGATCGCGTGGGCGGTCTGGGCGGCGGTGCTGCGCGCGTCGCCGCGCGGTCACCTGGCGCGGCTGCGGGCCTCGCGCCGCGCGACGGCGGACGGCACGGCGCAGGAAGGTCACCCTGCGCCTTGACACCCGCGCTAAGTTAGCGTAAAGGAACCCACTTTTCGTGGAGGCTCCGCGGACGCACCGCTGGAGAAGCTTCCACGTTCCAGGATCTTAGGCTTCACGGAGGCAGAGCTCATGGCGGTCGTTCTTCGTCTGTCGCGCGCGGGCACGCACAAGGCGCCCTTCTATCACGTGGTGGCGACCGACTCGCGCAACGCGCGGGACGGCAAGTACCTCGAGGACGTCGGCATCTACGATCCGACCAAGCGCCCGGAGCGGATCGAGCTCAAGGTCGAGCGGATCGAGCACTGGCTGAAGGCCGGCGCCAAGCCGAGCCAGACGGTCGCGATGATCCTCAAGCGCGCCGCCAAGGCGGCCGCGCCCGCCGCGCCGAAGGCGTAAGGGTCGATGCGCGACCTCGTCCAGTGGCTCGCCCGCGAGCTCGTCGAGCAGAAGGACGCCGTGAGGGTGGAGGCGATCGAGCGCGACCGCGCGACCGTCTTCGAGCTCACGGTGGCCCCCGACGACCTCGGGCGCGTCATCGGGCGGGGCGGCAAGACCGCCAAGGCGTTCCGGACCGTGCTCGACTGCGCGGCCCGGCGCCAGGGCCGGCGCGCGGTGCTCGACATCCTCGACTGACCGTGGCGCTCGTCCGGATCGGCAAGGTGGTCCGGGCGCTCGGGCTCAAGGGTCACCTGGGCGTGGCCGGGTCGGAGGGCGCGCTCGGGACGCTCGAGCGCGTCGTGCTCCGGCACGGCGCGGCCGAGGTGGAGCGGAAGGTGCTGGAGGCGCGGCCGCAGGGGCGCCTCTGGGCGGTGCGGATCGACGGCGTCGCCGATCGCACCGGGGCCGAGGCGCTGGTCGGGGCCGAGGTGCTCGCGCCTCGCGAGGAGCTGGGCGAGGCGGGAGAGGGCAGGCACTACTGGGGCGACCTGGAGGGCCTGCCGGTGGTGACCGTCCAGGGCGAGGCGCTCGGGACGGTGACCGGGCTGATGGAGACCGGCGCGGTGGACGTGCTGGTGGTGCAGGGCGCGCGGGGCGAGCTGCTGGTGCCGCTCGCGCCGTACGTCGAGGTGGATCGCGCGGCGGGCCGGGTGGTGGTGGACCCGCCGGAAGGGCTCCTGGAGCCGTAGGCCGGGGGCGAGGAGGAGGCCGCCGAGGAAGAGGATCGGACGTGGCGAGGCTCGAGGTAGACATCCTGACGCTGTTCCCGCGCATGTGCGCGGGGTACCTGGGGGAGAGCATCCTCGGGAAGGCGCAGGAGGCCGGCCTGCTCGCGGCGACGATCACGGACATCCGCGACCACGCGACGGGCAAGCACCGGGTCTGCGACGACGCGCCGTACGGCGGCGGGGCGGGCATGGTGATGAAGCCGGAGCCGCTCGTCGAGGCCATCGAGGCCGCGCGCGCGCGGCTGCCGGGGGCCTGGGTGGTCCTGACCAGCCCGCGCGGCGCGCGGCTGGACCAGGCGCTGGCGCGGCGGTTCGCGGAGCACGGGCGGCTGATCCTGGCGTGCGGGCGGTACGAGGGAGTGGACGAGCGGGTGATGACGGCGGTGGACATGCAGGTCTCGATCGGAGACTTCGTCCTCACGGGCGGCGAGCTGGCGGCGCTCTGCGTCGTGGACGCCGCCGCGCGCCTCGTCCCCGGCGTGCTGGGCAACGCGGCGTCCGCGGACGCCGAGAGCTTCGCGGGTGCCGAGGGGCTCCTCGAGTACCCGCAGTACACGAGGCCCCCGGAGTTCCGGGGGATGAGGGTTCCGGAGGTCCTCCTGTCCGGGGACCACCGGCGGATCGAGCGGTGGCGCCGGCGCGAGGCGCTCAGGGCCACCCGGGAGCGGAGGCCGGACCTGTTCACGAGGGTCTCGCTTCCCGAGAGCGACCTCCGGCTGATCGACGCCGGGGACGACGAGCTGTAGACGAGCTGTAAAGGAGACGCACGTCATGCTGCGCAAGGCGATTGCCGACATCGAGGCGAAGTACCTGCGGACCGATCTCCCCGAGATGCGTGCGGGCGACAGCGTTCGCGTGCACACGAAGATCAAGGAAGGCGACAAGGAGCGCATCCAGGTCTTCGAGGGCGTGGTGATCGCGTACCGCAAGGGCGCGCCCGGCTCGTCCATGTTCACGGTGCGCAAGGTGAGCTACGGCGTGGGCGTGGAGCGCATGTTCCCCGTGCACAGCCCGCGCATCGACAAGATCGAGGTCGTGGGCCACGGCGGCGTGCGCCGCTCGCGCCTCTACTTCCTGCGCAACCTGCAGGGCAAGGCGGCCCGCCTCCACCAGGAGGAAGGCCCGGGCGCGGCCGACGCCGCCCACGCCGCGCCGACCCCGGCGTAGCGTCCCACCGGCGCGCCGTCCGGCGCCGGCCTCGCACCTCCGCATCTCGCGGCCGCACCCCGGCGTGTGCCGGTGTGCGGCCGTGCCGTGCCCTGGGCGCGGGACGCCGCGCTTCCCGCGTCGGCGCCCGGGAGCTAACATGCCGGCCCGAGCGTGATCCTCCTCGAGTTCGCAGCCCAGGGCGTGCGCGGCGTCGCGCCCGCTGGTGGCCGGGCGACGCTGCGCCCCGGATACAACGTGGTCTCCGCCGACGGCGCCGCCCTGCGCCGCCTGCTCGAGGCGCTGCTGCACCCCGACGCGCGGGACGCGGAGGCGCTGCCGCGCGCGCCCGGCGGCCCGGCCGGCGCGGCGGTGCGCGCCGGGCTCACCCTGGTCGGCGACGACCGCGTCACCTACCGGCTGGTGCGCGACTTCGCGGCCGGCGCGCAGCTCCACCGCTTCGACGCCGAGCGCCGCGCGTTCTCGCTCGTGTCCCAGGACCTCGCCGAGATCGCCGCCGCGCTGCGCGCGCCGGTCGGCGTCCCGCCGCGCGCCCGGCAGGACGCGCTGCTCACCATCGCCGCGGCGGACCTGCCGTCGCGGCGCCAGTCGGTGGGCGGCCCGGCGGCCGCGGTCCCGCAGCGCGCGCCGCTCTCGCCGGAGCAGGCGCGGCGCCGCCGCGCGCAGCTCGAGGCCGAGCTGGTGCGCGCGCGCGCCTCGGAGAAGGTGCAGCACGAGCTGGACGGCCTGCAGGCCCGCGCCGCCGAGCTGGAGGTCGCGCTCCGCGAGGGCGCCCGGCTGCGCGAGGCGCTGGCGGCGGCCGGGCGGGCGCGGGACGAGCTCGCGCCGGTGGCGGCGGCGCGCGACGCGCTCGGGGACGCCGACGCGGCGCTGGCCGCGTACGAGAAGGCGTCCGCGCGCCGCGCCGACGCGGTCGCGCGGATGGACGCCGAGCGCGCCGCGTTCGAGGAGGCCGAGGCCGGCGGGGCGCCGCTGCCGTTCTGGCGGGCGCCGCCGTTCTGGGCCGGCGCCGGCGCCGGCGTGGCCCTGGCGGCCCTGGGCGTGGCGGGCGCGGCGGCGGCCACCGGCATGCGCTACCTGGCGCTGCTCGACATCCCCGCGTTCGGCTGGGCGGCCTGGGTCGCGCTGCGCTGGGTCTCGGCGCAGGAGGCCTGGGAGCGGATCGCCCGGCGGCGCCGGGTGGTGGACGACTGGCAGGCGAAGGTCGAGGCGCAGTTCGAGCGCGACGGCGCCGCGGTCCGCGGCGCGCTGGGCGCGCTCGGCCTGTCCCGGCCGCCGGACCTGCGCGAGGCGCTCGGCAGGCTCGCCGAGGCGGAGGCGGCGGCCACCGGCGCGCGCGCCCGGCTCGACGCCTGGGAGGCGACGCCGGAGGCGCGCGGCGCGGCCGCGGAGAAGGCGCGGCTCGACGAGCAGCAGGTCGCGCTGGAGACGCGGCTCTCCGCCGAGGCGGGCGGGTTCGTCCGCGACGTGCGCTCCATCGAGGCGGAGCTGCAGCGGCTCGAGGCCGAGGCGGCCGCCCCGGCCCCGGCGGCCCCCGCGCCGGTGGTGGCCGCGCCGTCCGCGGCGGAGCCGCTGCGCGAGCTGCTGCTGCGCGCCGCGGCCGAGCTGGGCGGGAGCCCGGCCGCCGCGGGCCGCGGGGTGGCGGAGAAGGCCGGGCAGGCGCTGGCGGGGTTCACCTCGCAGCGGCTGGGCGGCGTGCAGGTGGACGACCGCGGCGGGCTGCACGTGCTCGTCGCCGGGCGGCCGGTGGCGGCCCTGTCGCTCCCGCCGGCGGACCGCGACCTGGTGTTCCTCGCGCTGAAGCTCGCGTTCCTGGAGCAGGGGCTCGCCGGCGGGCGGCGGGTCGGGCTGGTGGACGACGCCTTCCACGGGCTGTCCGACGGCGCGCGGCGCTTCGCGGCGCGCCTGCTCAAGCAGGCGGCGCGCGCGGGCCAGGTCGTCCACGCCACCCCGGACCTCGCGTTCCGCGAGGCCGCGGACCACGGGGCCTAGCGCGATGGCCGGCGGCGCGGGCGGGGACGGGGACGGGCGGCAGGCGCTCGGGCGCGAGGGCGAGGCGCTCGCCGCGGCCTGGCTCGCCGAGCGCGGCTTCCGCATCCTCGACCGCAACCACCGGACCCGGCGCGGCGAGGTGGACCTCGTCTGCCGCGACGGCGAGGTGCTCGTGTTCGTCGAGGTCCGCAGCCGCACCTCCGGCGCGCAGGGCGGCCCCGAGGAGACGGTCGGCCCCCTCAAGGGGCGCCGGGTGGTGGCCGCGGCCACCGACTGGGCGCTCGGGCACGGCGGGCTGGAGCAGGCGATCCGCTTCGACGTGGTCGCGGTCACGTTCGGTGACGGCGAGCCCCGCGTCGAGCACTTCCCGGCCGCGTTCGACGGCGACGGCCGCCCGGGGCACTGGTGACGGCGCGCGCGGCGGCGGCGGGGAGGGCGGGGTGAGCGCGCGGCCGCCGCAGGCCGCGGCGCCGGGCACGCTCTACGTGCTCGCGACGCCCATCGGCAACCTGGGCGACCTGTCGCCGCGGGCCGCGGAGCTCCTGCGCACGGTCTCGGCGGTGGCGGCGGAGGACACGCGCCGCACGCACAAGCTGTTCGCGCACCTGGGCGCGGCCGCGCCGCTGCTCCTGTCGCTGCCCGCGTTCGACGAGCGCGGCCGGCTGGAGCCGGTGCTGGCGCGGCTGCGCGCCGGGCAGTCGGTGGCGCTCTGCACCGACGCGGGCACGCCCGGCGTGTCGGACCCGGGGGCGGCGCTGGTGGCGGCCGCGTGGGAGGCGGGCGTGCCGGTGGTGCCGGTGCCAGGCCCGAGCGCGGCGGTGACGGCGCTCGCGGCCTCCGGGTTCCCGGCCGACCGCTTCGTGTTCGCCGGCTTCCTGCCGCGCAAGGGCGGCGCCCGCGCGGCGGCGCTGGCCTGGCTGGCGTCGTCGCCGGCCACGCTGGTGCTGTACGAGGCCGGGAACCGGACCGCCGAGACGCTCCGCGACCTCGCCGCCGCGCTGGGCGACCGGCCCGCGCTGGTGGCCCGCGAGCTGACCAAGCTGCACGAGGAGCTGGCGCGCGGCCCGCTCGCCGGGCTGGCGGACCGGTTCGCGGGCGAGGTGAAGGGCGAGGTGACGCTGGTGGTGGCGCCGCCCGCGCCCGGCGCGGAGCCGGCCGCGGCCGCGCAGGCCGAGCCGCTCGAGGACGAGCTGCGCCGCCGGCTCGCCGCCGGCGAGCCCCCCTCCGCGATCGCGCGCGAGGTGGCCCGGGCCCGCGGCCTGGTCCGCGCCGACGTCTACGCCGCCCTGGAGCGGCTGAAGCACGGGTGAGCTAGCTCCGCTCGTCCTCGACGTCCACGGCGCCGCGCAGGCCCAGCTCCTTCATCTTCACCTGCAGCGACTTCCGGCTGATCTGGAGCCGCTTCGCGGCGCGGGTGACGTTGCCGCCGGTCTCCTCCAGCGCGCGCGTGATGAGCTCGCGCTCCAGCTCGGCCTGGGCCTGGCGGACGATCTCCTTCATGGACGCGCCGCTCGGCGCGGCGATGGCGCCCAGCGGGCCCACCGCGGCGATGGGGACCGAGGCCTGCGCGCCCTTCTCGCGGAGCGCGTCGGGGAGCGCGCTCGCCTGGATGAGGGGCCCGTCGGCGAACAGCACCGAGCGCTCCATCAGGTTCTCCAGCTCGCGGATGTTCCCGGGCCAGGAGTAGTTCACGAGCAGCTCCAGCGCCTCGCCCTCGATCCCCTCGACCTTCTTGCCCAGGCGCTGGTCGTACTTCTCGATGAAGTGGCGGACCAGCAGCGGCACGTCCTCGCGCCGGTCGCGCAGCGGGGGCAGGGCGATGGGGACCACCGCCAGCCGGTAGTACAGGTCCTCGCGGAAGCGCCCGTCCGCGATGAGCTGCTTCAGGTCGCGGTTGGTGGCGGCGATGAGGCGCACGTCCACCTGGAGGGTCTTGATGCCGCCGACGCGCTCGAACTCGGACTCCTGGATGGCGCGGAGCAGCTTCACCTGCATCTCGACCGGCACCTCGCCGATCTCGTCCAGGAACAGCGTGCCCCCGTCCGCCAGCTCGAAGCGCCCGGGCTTCGAGCCGACCGCGCCGGTGAACGCGCCGCGCTCGTAGCCGAACAGCTCGCTCTCCACCAGGTCCTTGGGGATGGCGGCGCAGTTCACCTTGATGAGCGGCTTGTCGCGCCGGGAGGAGCCGCGGTGCAGCGCCTTCGCGATGAGCTCCTTGCCGGTGCCGCTCTCGCCGGTGATGAGGACCGTGGACGGCGAGTCCGCCACCCGCGCCACCATCTCGTAGATGGCGCGCATGGGCGGGGACTGCCCGATGAGCGGCGGGCCGTCGCCCTCGTTCAGCATCGCGTGCAGGTTCTGGCGCTCCAGGTCGTGCGCGCGCGCCGCCTTGGCGATGACCTTCTTCAGCTCGTCCTGCTCGAAGGGCTTGGTGATGTAGTCGAACGCGCCGGCCTTGAGCGCCGCCACCGCGCTGTCCACCGAGCCGTGCGCGGTGATGAGGATCACCGGCACGTCGGGGAAGTCCTGCGAGACCCGGCGCAGGAGCTCCATCCCGCCCACCCGCGGCATGACCAGGTCGGTGACCACCACGTGCACCGGCGTGCGGTGCAGCACGCCGAGGGCCTGCTCGCCGTCGGCCGCGGTGGTGACCTCGTAGCCCTCGCGCTTCAGCATGGCCGCGAGGACCCGGCGGATGTTCACCTCGTCGTCTACGATGAGGACGTGGGCCACGGCGCCTCGTATCACGGAAGGGCAGGGGGACGCATCAGGCGTGCTTCTTCCGGCGCTTGCGGCCGCGGAGGCGCGCCTCGGCCCGGGCCCGGCGCCGCTCTCGGGCGCGGGCCTTCTCCTCGTCGTCGAGCGGCGGGCGCGGCGCCTCGGCCGGGCGCTCCTCGTGGATGCCGGGCAGCGAGATGAGGAACTCGGCGCCCTCGCCCGCGGCCGAGCGCACCACGATCGTCCCCTGCTGCGCCTTCACGATGCGCTGGCAGATGGCGAGGCCGAGCCCCGTGCCCTTCTCCTTGGTGGTGTAGAAGGGCACGAAGATGGACTCCCGCGCGTCGTCCGGGATGCCCGGGCCGGTGTCGCGGAAGCGGATCTCCACCAGGTCGGCGCGCCGCGCGCCCTCGCGCCAGAACGCCAGCTCGTCGCGGGCCAGCCGGGTGGAGACGGTGAGGCGCCCGCCGCGCGGCATCGCCTGGAACGCGTTCAGCGCGAGGTTCAGGAACACCTGCTTCAGCTGCTCCGCGTCGGCCTGGACCCGCGGCAGCCACTCGGCCAGGTCCAGGTCGAGCCGGACCGCCTCCGGGACCTCGGCCTGCAGGAGCTTGAACGTCTTCTCCAGCACCTCGTTCACCTGCGTGGGCGCGAGCGACGGCTTCAGCGGCCGCGAGTAGTCGAGGAACTGGCTGACCACGCCGTTCAGCCGGTTCACCTCCTCGACCACGATCTCGAAGAACTCGCGGTCGTCCTCGGGGACCTTGCGCGGGTCGAGGTACTGGATGGCGGCCTTGATGGCGGCGAGCGGGTTGCGGATCTCGTGCGCCAGGCCCGCGGACATCTCGCCCAGCGCCGCGAGGCGGTCGCGCTCCTTCATCTGCTGGTACAGCTTCGAGTTCTCGATGACGAGCGCGCAGCGGTCCGCCACCTCGATGAGCGCGGCGATCTCGTCCGAGGCGAACGCCTCCTGCACGCGCTCGTCCCAGCAGGCCAGGAACCCGACCACCCGGTCGCCGGCCAGCAGCGGCATGGTGATGCCGGCGCGCATGGTGCCCATGACCGCGCGCGCGTCGCCGAGCCGCTTCAGCTCCTCGGCGATGGCGGCCGGGGCGCCGCGGCGGCTCACGTGGTCGCCCGGGCCGGTGGGGAGGAGCGCGCGCAGCTCCGACACGCGGCGGTCGATGTTCTCGGCCAGGATCGCCTTCTGGCCCGAGGACGAGGCGCCCAGCAGCGCCCGCGCGGTGGCCGGCTCGAGGAACGGCGCCGGCGGCGGGCCGCGGTAGTCGAGCAGCCGGTACCCGGGGCGATCGTCGGCGAGCAGCCACAGCGAGCAGTGGGTGACCCGGCGCGTCTCCACCAGCCCGTCGAGCACCACCGCCGCGAGCCCGGCCGGCTCGATCACCTTGCCGGTCCGCTCGCGCAGGTCCTCGAGGCGCCGCACCAGCTCGTAGCGCTCGTGGAACAGCGTCGCGACCACCCACTCCTCGACCTTGTCGCGCATCGGGTCGAACAGCGAGAGGATCACGAACGAGGCCACCACCGTGTTGAAGTAGAAGAGCTCCGGCCGGTCGCCCACCCACGACACCAGGCCGCCGTAGATCGCCACCAGCACCAGGCCGAGCGCGGTGACGACGACGATCTTCCCGAGGAACTCGTGCAGGTCGAGCAGCCGGTGGCGCTGCAGCGTCTGCGACAGGAAGAACATGAAGACGGTGAGGACGATCGACCCGAGCCCCTCCGGCGGGTAGGGCACGCCGAACAGCGGCAGCATGTCGAGGGTCGAGAGGACCACCGCCACCAGCGCGCCGACGAACAGGTACTGGAGGCGCGCGCGCTCGACGCGGGTCTGCGAGCCGTGCCGCTTGCCCCAGAGGGTGGAGAGCACGGCCGCGAGGCCGCCCAGCACGTACGCGGCGACCAGGAGCTTGGCGGCCTTCACGTGGACGAGCGGCGTGAGCGCCACCACGATGCCGGAGAGCGAGCCCGCCAGCATGGTGTTCCGCGCGCGGCGGGCGGGCCGGCGCGCCACCCCGAGGAACTCGAGGAAGAAGGCGAGCGCCGCCGCCGGGATGAGCGCGCCGGTCCCGACGGCCAGCCGCTCCCACCACACCATCCCGAACGACTGCTTCCAGCGCAGGAAGAACAGCGCCAGCGAGAACAGGAACAGGTCGGCCGAGAACAGCGCGAACAGCGTGAAGACGCGGGAGCGGTTGTCGCGGAGCAGCGCCGCCGCCGCGAGGGCCAGCGTCACGATCGCGGCGAGCAGGGTGGCCTGGGTGCGGATGTCCACGCGCGCCGATCCTAACCCTTTTCGGCGCTGCGCACCGCACGGGCGCACGCCGGCCGGGGAGGGAATCCGCCCGCCGCCCCGGCCGTTCCTCCCGGTGCGCCCGGGCGGCGCGCCCCCGCCCGCCCCGGCGGGCGGACGGTCCCTTGACCGCGCCTCCCCCGGGTCCCACTCTGTCCCACGGACCGATGCTCACCGCCGCGCTCACCGCCTGCCTCCTCGCCGCCGCCCCGACCCCCACGCCCCCGCCGCTCCGCGAGGCCGACCTCGCGCCGCTGTTCCGCAAGGGCCCCGCCGCGGAGGGCAAGGCCGCCTACGACGCCGGGCGCTGGGCCGACGCCGCCGCCCGGCTGGCGAAGGCGCCCGAGCCGGAGGCGCGCTACGTCCGCGCGCTGGCGCTCCTCGAGGTCCCGCGGCCCGAGGAGGCGCTGAAGGTCCTGGCCGGCCTCGAGGAGCAGGTGCCCGACCTCGCCGATCGGGTGAGCTTCCTGCGCGGCGAGGCGCTCGCCGGCGCGGGGCGCCCGCGCGAGGCGATGGCGGCGTGGGCGCAGGTGCCGGACCGGTCGCTGCTCGGCGCCGAGGCGCGGCTGTCGCGGGCGCGCGCCGCGTGGGCGCTCGGCGAGGGCGCGGCCGCGCTGGAGGCGCTCGCGCCGCTGCTGCGCGAGGGCGCGCCGAACGACCTCTCCCGGCCCGACCTCGCCGCCTCCGCGCTCCTGCTCGCGGGCCGCATCCGGGCCGCGGCCCGGCCGCCGGACCCCGCCGGCGCGCGGCGCGACCTGATGGCGTGCTGGACGGCGCACCCGCTCGCGCCGGAGTCGGCGGAGTGCCTCTCCGCGGCGGCCGCGCTGGCCGCGCCGCACGGGGGGCCGCCCTCGGCCGAGGAGGCGCTGCGGCGCGCGGAGGGGCTGCTCGACGCGAACCGCAACGGCCAGGCGCTGGCGCTGCTCGAGCCCGCGGTGGCGGCGCTCCGCCCCGACGACCTCGGCGGCGCCGCCTGCCGCGCCCGCGCCGCGCTGGGGCGCGCCTACCGCAAGGAGCGCAGCTACCGGCAGGCGATCGCCACGCTGCGCCCGGTGGTGGCGGGCTGCGAGGACGAGGGGCTGCGGGTCCGGTCGCTGTACCTGCTCGCCGGCGCGTCCTCGATCTCCGGGGACCGCGACGAGGCGGTGGCGCTCTACCGCCAGCTCGCGCGCGACTTCGCCGGCCACGCCTTCGCCGACGACGCGCTGTTCTTCGCCGCGGACCTGCTGGCGCGGAACGGCAAGCCGCAGGAGGCGCGCGAGGCGCTGGCGGCGCTGGTGCGGGACCACCCGGGCGGCGACTACCGCGAGGAGGCGCGCTTCCGGCTCGCGTGGCTGCTGAAGCAGGCGGGCGATCTCGACGGCGCGGTCGCGCAGCTGCTCGCGGTCGAGGAGGAGCAGGCTGGCCGCGACGGCTACGAGCACGCGCGGGCGGCGTACTGGCGCGCCCGGCTGCTCGCCGCGCGCGGCGAGGACGGGCGCCGGGCCGCCGAGGCGGTGTTCACCGACCTCGCCTCGCGCTACCCCACCGACTACTACGGCCTGCTCGCGCGGGCCCGCCTGGACGGCCACGGCGGCCAGCGCCTCCCGGCGCGCCGCGCGGCGCCGGCCGGCGGCACCGCCGAGGCCGCCTACGACCCGGGCCAGCTCCGCGAGGAGCCGCACTTCCGGGCCGGCCTGCTGCTGCTGCGCATGGGCCTGCCGCGCGCGGCGTCCGAGGAGCTGTCGGCGATCCCCGCCGCGCGGCTGCGCGCGCCCGGCGACGCGCCCGAGCCGGTGCTGCTGGTGGCCGACCTGCTCGATCGCGCCGGCGACCACCGCGCCGCGCACAACCTGCTGCGCACCCGCGCGCGCGGCGCGCTCCGCAAGCCGCCCGAGGGCGAGAACCTGCGCGCCTGGCGGATCGCGTACCCGCCGGCCTATCGCGACGACGTGCGCCGCTGGGCGGCGCCCGCCGGCGTGCCGGTCGAGCTGGTGCAGGCGCTCATGCGCGAGGAGAGCGCGCTCGACCCGCGCGCCATGTCCGGCGCCGGCGCGGTCGGCCTCACCCAGCTCATGCTCCCCACCGCGCAGTCGGTGGCGAAGGGCCTGAAGCTCTCGCGGCCGACGCGGACCGATCTCATGCGCGCCTCGCTCAACATCCGCCTCGGCTCGCACTACCTGGGCGAGCTGGTGCGCCGGTTCGACGGCTCGCTCCCGCTCGCGCTCGCCGCGTACAACGCCGGCGGCGGCGCGGTCCGGCGCTGGATGGGCGGGCGCGACGGGCTCGACGTGGACGAGTTCGTGGAGGAGATCCCGGTGGAGGAGACGCGCGGCTACGTGAAGCGCGTGCTCCGGTCCTACGCCGCGTACCGGCTGCTCTACGGCGCGCCCGAGGAGGCGTCCCTGGGGCTGCTCCGCCGCGCCGGCGGGAAGGGCTGACCCGGAGGAGGGGCGCGCGGCGCCCCACGGGGCCGCGGCGATCCGCGCCCCCGGGCCCGCGTGCGGCCGCCGGGGCCGCCGCGTATGATCTTCCGAACAGCGATGCTCGAAACCGGCGTCCTCGTCCTCAACCGGGTTTACCAGCCGGTACACATCACCTCGGTGCGGCGCGCGTTCACGCTGCTGTACCAAGGGGTGGCGAAGGCGCTCGACGAGCAGTTCCAGCTGTTCGACTTCGAGAGCTGGAGCGCGCTGGCCGCCGCCGCGGGCCAGGACTCGGTGGGCACGGTGGGACGGCGCATCCGGGTGCCGCGGGTGATCGTGCTGCTCGCCTACGAGCACCTGCCGCGGGCGCGCGTGCGCTTCTCCCGCTTCAACATCTACGCGCGCGACGAGAACACCTGCCAGTACTGCGGCCGGCGCTTCCGCCGCGCGGAGCTGAACCTGGATCACGTGGTCCCGCGCTCGCGCGGCGGGTCCACCACGTGGGAGAACGTCGTCTGCTCGTGCGTGCGCTGCAACCTGCGGAAGGGCGGGCGGACGCCGGAGGAGGCCGGGATGCGGCTGCTGCGCCAGCCGGCCCGGCCGCGCTGGACGCCCACGTTCCGCAGCCGGGCGCGGCGGGCGCTGTATCGCGAGTGGCGGCCTTTCCTGTCCCTGGCCGACGCCGCATACTGGAACGCCGAGCTGTTGGAGTAGTCGTCCTTTCGGATTAGGATGAGGCGATGGGCGACGTCCCGACGCTCAAGCTGGTGAGGACCGTTCCGGAGCCGGAGCCCGCGCACCGGCCGGCCGGCCCGCGCCCGGACGCGACCCGCGCCCGGCGCATCGTCGCGGTCGGCGGCGGCAAGGGCGGCATCGGCAAGAGCCTCATCTCCGCGAACCTCGGCATCGAGCTGGCCCGGCGCCGCCGGCGGGTGGTGCTGGTGGACGCCGACCTGGGCGGCGCGAACCTGCACACCACGCTGGGCCTGGACGTGCCGCAGCGGACGCTGTCCGACTTCATCGAGCGGCGCGTGCCGCGCATCGACGACGTGGTCACGCCGACCGGCATCGAGAACCTGGGGCTGGTCTCCGGCGCGCTCGACCACCTCGACGCCGCCAACCCGCCCTACGCCCAGAAGATGCGGCTGCTGCGCCACATCCAGCAGCTCGACGTGGACTACGCCATCCTCGACCTCGGGGCCGGCACGCACACGAACGTGCTCGACTTCTTCCTGGTGGCCGACCACGGCGTGCTGGTGCTGGTGCCGGAGCCGACCGCGGTCGAGAACGCGTACCGGTTCGTGAAGGCGGCGTTCTGGCGGCGGATGCGGAACGTCGCGCAGGTGTACGGGTACGAGTCGCTGCTCCGGACCGTGATGGCCGGCGGCAACTTCCGCAGCCCGGTGGAGCTGGTGACCACCGTGAGCCAGCGCGATCCCGAGGCCGGCGCGAACCTGGCCCGGCAGCTCGCCGCGTTCCGGCCGCGGCTGGTGGTGAACGAGGCGCGCACGCCGCAGGACGCCGACGTCGGCAAGGCCGTGGTGGCGGCGTGGCGCAAGTACTTCGGGCTCGAGATGGACTATCTCGGGTTCATCCCCTACGACGACGAGATGTGGCGTACGCTCCGCGCGCGCCGCCCGCTGCTCGTCGAGCGACCCGACGTCCGGGCCGCCAAGGCCTTCGCCGGGATCGCCGACGCGCTGCTGGCGCTCGACATCGCGGCGCGGCACGAGGCTTGAGGTGTTGAAGCGGCTCGCAGACCAGACCCTGTACGAGATCCTGGAGGTCCCGCCCGACGCGTCGTCGCGCGACATCGCCGAGGCGGTGGAGCGCGCCCGCGCGCTGTACGGGCCGGGCTCGATCGCGACCTACACGCTGATGTCGAGCGAGGAGGCGTCGCTGCTCACGCGCCGGATCGAGGAGGCGCAGTCCACGCTCCTCGACCCGGACGCGCGGCGGCGCTACGACGACCTGCTCGGCGACCGCTCCGGCGCCGCGAACGCCGAGACCGCCGAGGCCGAGGCCGGCGCCCGGTGGCCGCAGCCCGCGCGCGTGCTCCCGCTCGTGCCGCAGCCGGACCGCGAGGAGGCCCTGCGCGAGGCCGAGGCGAGCGCCGAGGAGTCCTGGCCGCTGCGTCCGGGCCACGCCGCCGGCGCGTCGGCGCCGACCCCGCCGCCCGCGCCCGAGCCGCCGCCGCTCCCGGCGAGGCCGCCTCCCATCCCGCTCCGGCGAGAGGTGAGCGGTCCGGCCATGACGCCGGTGCCGCTGCCCTCGCAGGCGGCGCCCGAGCCCATCCCGCTGGTGGCCGCGGCGGCCCCGGGCGGCGCGCCGGCGCCCGACGCCACCGCCTGGACCGGCGAGGTGCTCCGGCGTCTCCGCGAGGCGCGCGGGATCACGCTCCAGCAGCTCTCGGAGCGCATCAAGGTCACCCGTCACCACATCGAGAACATCGAGGGAGACCGCTTCGGGCTGCTGCCCGCGCCGGTCTACCTGCGCGGCATCCTGCTCAGCATGGCGCGCGAGCTGCGCCTCGACGGCCAGAAGGTGGCGCGCTCCTACCTCGAGCGCGTCGCCGCCGCGACCCCCGGCCCCGGCGCGCCCCGGCCGCGCTGAGCGTCCCTCGACTCCGGCCGTGCCCCGATCGTCCCGCTCACCCCGAGCGTCCCTCGACTCCGGCCGTGCCCCGATCGGCCCGCTCACCCCGAGCGTCTCTCGACTCCGGCCGTGCCCCGATCGTCCCGCTCACCCCGAGCGTAGGGCCGCGGAGCGGCCCGGAGTCGAGGGGCCCCGGCCTACGCTCGGGATGAGCGGACGGAGTCGAAGGGTCGGGATGAGCGGCCGGAGCCGACGGTTCCACGGTGCGTGCGGGCCGCATCGTTGACCACCCCGGGAAGCCGGCGTACGATCCGCCCCGTATGCCGCTCATCGACTCACCCGAGGCCGCCACGCGCCTGGCGCGGGCGATCTGCTCCGACGTCTCCCTCTACAACGAGGAGAAGATCGTCCGCGGCATCGAGCAGGACAACTTCTTCGACGCGCTGCGCGAGGAGCTGGAGGAGGGCCGCGAGCTGTACCGCTCGCGCGTCTCGCCGGACCTCTACGGCCGCACCAACTTCTACGACCGGGCCATCGTGGACGTGATCCTGAAGTCCAAGGGGCACGTGAAGTCCCGCATCTGGTGACGCGGCCCCCGCCGCGCGCGGAGCCCGGATCCGCCCCCGCCGAAGCCGGCGAGACGCCCGACCGGCGCACCCTGCACGTCCCCCCGGAGCTGGCCGGCGCGCGCCTCGACGCGGCGCTGGTCCGGCTCGCGCCCGAGCTCTCCCGCGCCCGCGTCCAGCGCCTGGTGGAGGCGGGGAGGGTCCAGGTGGACGGCCGCGCCGCGAAGGCGTCCGCGCGGCTCCGCGGCGGCGAGGCGATCGCGCTCGAGATCCCGCCGCCCGAGCCGAGCGGGCTGGTCGCGCAGGACCTGCCGCTCGCGGTGCTGCACGAGGACGCCGACCTCATCGTGCTCGACAAGGCGCCCGGGATGGTGGTGCACCCGGCGCGCGGCACGCCGCACTCGACCGTCGTGAACGCGCTCCTCCACCGGCTCGGGCTGCCGGCCGCCGCCGGGCCCGACGGCGCGCTGCCGCGGCTCGGCCTGGTCCACCGGCTCGACAAGGACACCTCGGGCTGCCTGGTGGTCGCGAAGACCGAGGCGGCGCTCGCGGCGCTCCAGGCGCAGTGGAAGGGCCGCTCGGTCGAGAAGGTGTACCTGGCGCTGTGCCACGGCGCGCTCGCGGCGGCGGGCCGGCTCGACACGCCCTACGGCCGCCACCCGCGCGACCGGCTGCGCTTCACCGGCCGGCTGGCGTCCTCGCGCCGGGCGATCACCGAGTGGCGGGTGCGCGAGGCGTTCGGCCCGGCTGCCTCGCTCGCCGAGGTGACGCTGCACACCGGCCGCACGCACCAGATCCGCGTCCACCTCTCCGAGGCGGGCCACCCGCTGCTCGGGGACGCGGTCTACGGCGGGACCCGCCGCGAGGCCCGGCTCGCGCCCGACGATCCCGCGCGGCGCGCGGCGGAGGCGGTGGGGCGCCAGGCGCTGCACGCGCTGCGGCTCGGCCTCGACCACCCGCGCACCGGGCGGCGCCTCGTGGTGGAGGCGCCGGTCCCGGCCGACCTGCGCGCGGCGCTCGAGATCCTGCGCGCGGCGCAGCCCGGGAACGCGGGCCCCGCGCCCCGGCGCCGCCGTTAGCTCAGGGCCGCGGGGCCGCGGCCGGCTCGAGGCGCCGGGCGAGCTGGCACTGCAGCGCGTAGCGATCGAGGCCGCGCAGCAGCTCCCGGCGCGCGTCGGCCGGCTCGCGCTCCGGCAGCGCGTCGAGCGCGCGCTGCTGCAGCGGGATGGCCTCGCCGCAGCGCCCCAGGTCGGACAGCACCGCGGCGTACCCGGCCAGCACCGACGCGCTCCACGGCGCGAGCTGCGCGGCGCGGCGCGCGAACGGCAGCCCCTCGCCGGAGCGGCCGCGCCCGAGCAGCTCCTGCGCGAGGTTGTAGAGCGCGGCCGGGTTCGTGGGCGCGAGGTCCGCGGCGCGGCGGAGCGCGGCCTCGCGCGCGCCGGCCTGCTCCTCGCCGTCGAGCGCCGAGGCGAGGAACGTCCACGCCCGCGGGTCGTCCGGGTGGGCGGCCACCGAGCGGCGCGCCAGCCTGGCCGGGTCGAGCTTGTCCATGGCGGCGAGGTACTGGAGCGCGATGGGGTGCGCCGGATCCTCCAGCAGCGCCTCGCGCACCTCGTCCTCCAGCGCGGCCCGGCCCTTGCGCGGCCCGAGCTGCCACAGCGCCAGCCGGAGCGCGTGCACCTCGACCGGCGCGACCGCGCGCTCGAAGTACCCGACCGCCACCGGCACGTCCGCCTCGCGCCGCCGCGCCTCGAGCGGCCCGCGGGCGTAGTCCGCGAGCGTCCGGTCGAGCCGCTCCAGCGCGCCGGGCGCGGACGGATCGAGATCCGGCAGCGCCGCGGTCCAGGCCCGCGCCGGCGCCTCGCCCTCGGCCAGGCGCCGCTCCAGCTCGCCGAACGCCTCGGGCCGGCGGTGCGCCAGCCAGTGCACCAGCAGCCAGCTCGCGGCGTACTCGTCGAGCGCCGGCCGCCGGCCCGGGCCGCCGTCCCACGCCAGCAGCTCGCGCACCGGGACCGGGGAGGCGCGGGCCCGCGCCAGCCGATCGGCGGGGGGCGCGCCCACGTGCAGCGCGCGCACGCCCGGGTCGTCGCCGAGCGACTCCATGTAGACCGCCAGCCCCTCGGCGAACCAGCGCGGCTGCCGCCGGAGCGCGCCGGCGAGGTAGTGGTGCGTCAGCTCGTGCGCGAGGAGCGCGCGCTGGCGCCGGTCGATCGCGCCCGACAGCACGATGCGCGGCGGCCCGCCGGCGTAGCGCAGGTAGTAGCCCTCCGCGCCGTCGGGCGCGAACGGGCGGTACTCCTGGTCGGTGCGGAAGGCGATCACCTCGACGCGCGCGTCGTCCTCGGACGCGGGCGTGCCGGGCGCCGGCGCGCCGAGCGTGGCCGCGACCCCGGCGCGCAGCCGCTCCAGGCGCGCGACCAGGGCGGCGGCCTCCGGCGCGCGCAGGTCGGTGCGCAGCACGAAGTGGTCGCTGGTGAGCTCGCGCCACGGGGCGCCGCCGTGCGCCGGGCAGCGGAAGGTGCGCGCAGGCGCCGCGCACGCCTGCGCGAGCAGCGCGGCGAGCACGAGCGGCAAGGACGCGGCGGCCGGGGGTGACCGCATGACCCGCGATGGTACGCGCGCCGCCGGGCGCCTCCGCAAGCCCCCCCTCCCGACGCGGGAGCGCGGCTAGGGCGTGCGCGCCGGCCGGAGGTGGGGCGGGTCGCGCGGCTCGGGCAGCTCGGCGGGCGGCTCGACCGGCGGCTCGCTGCCCTGGAGCTGCACCTCGAGCCGGAAGGTGACGGCGTACTCGCGGAAGCGCCCGCCGCGCTCGGCCTCCCACGGCCAGGCCACCTCCGGCTCCAGCTCGTAGAAGATCCAGCGGCGGTAGAGGTCGCGCCGCAAGCGGGCGTACACGCGGTAGCGGTCCACGTCCGACGGCGCGTCGGTGGCGCCCTCCACCGAGGCCGCCAGCGACACGGCCGTCCGCGGGCCGAGCGCGCGGAGGCCGGCCAGCTCCGAGCCCCACTCGATCCCGCGGCTGCGCTGGGTGAGCCGCGAGGTGCCGGCGAGCCGGAGGAGCGCGATGGATCCGAGCGGGCGCTCGACCGAGGCGTCGAGCGAGGTACCGAGCCGCGTGTCGGTGCGCCAGAACCCGGCCAGCGCCATGCGGCCCAGCACCCACCGGCCCAGCGGGACCGACGCCCGGTAGCGCACCCGGCCGAACGCGCCGACCGGCAGCTCGAGCAGGAGGCCCGCGCCGAGGTCCACGTGCGAGTAGAGGCCGTCCCAGGCGCCGTAGCGCAGCTCCGCGTTGGCGGCGCCCTGCTGGTTCGGGCCGAGCGGCGTCGCGCCGGTGAGCTCCGGGTAGAACCCGTTCACCACGTCCTCGGCCTGGCCGACGATCACGAGGCGGAGCCGCTCCAGCCTCCGGTTCAGCCCGGGCAGCCGCAGGCTCGCCCGCACGTCGAGCGCGTACGCGGGCGTGCCGTACTGGTGGACCCGGAGCGCGTTGCGGACGCGGAGGAAGGAGCGGGCGCGCTCGGCCTCGAGGTCGCGCTCGTCGGAGAAGAACCGGTCGAGCACCAGCACCGGCGCGAACAGCCGCTCCTCGAGGAAGGCGTGGCCGACGTCGAGCCAGGTGTCCTCGGCGTAGGCGGGCGGGGAGGTGTCCTTGGGCGGGACGGAGGGATCGGGCGGCGGCGCCGGCGCCGCCTCGGGGGCGGCCTCGGCGGCCGGCGATGGCGCGGGCGCGGGCGGCACCTCGGCGGTCGGCGGCGCGGGCGTGGACGGCGCCGCCGCGGGCGGCGCGTCCGGCTCCGGCGGCTCGCCGGCCGTCGCTGCGACCGCGACCGCGGCGAGCAGCGCCGCGGCGAGGGCGCGCAGCGGGCGGAGGCGTCGGACGGGGCGCACGCGACGACGTTACCGGGAGTCGGTCCCGCGCGACAGGGGCGCGCGCGCCTCCAGCCGGCGCAGGTTGCCGCGGGCCTCCCGGCTGGACGGGACGAGCTCGAAGCCGGCCTCGGCGATGGTCCGCTCGGTGTCGCGGTTCGGATGGCAGCCGCCGGTCACCCAGGTCCAGGCCGGCTGGAGGACGTCGTGGATCCGGCCCGCGAGGCCCGCCGGGCGGACGTGCTCCATCGCGCGCAGGTCGCCGCCGGGCCGGAGCACGCGCCGCAGCTCGGCGAGCGCGCGCGGCGGGTCCTCCACGCTGCACAGCACCAACGCGCACAGCACGGTGTCGAACGCCCCGTCGCGGAAGGGCAGCGCCTCGGCCTTCGCCCGGACCATCGGCACGCCCGGGCCCCGGCGCCGGGCCCGGGCCAGGTTCTGCGGGTGGGGATCGAGCGCCAGGATGCGCACCTCGCCCGGCGCGAGCGGCAGGTTGCGGCCGGTCCCGGTGCCGAGGTCGAGCGTCCGGCCCCGGGCCCCGCCGGCGAGCCACCGCCGCCAGCGCCCCACCACCCCGCGCTCCGCGAGCGTGAGGCCGAGGTCGTAGAGCCAGGGGATCTGCTCGAGGCCGCGCATCGGTCAGTCCAGGTAGCCCTGCGCCTGCAGGTGGAACAGGTGGGCGTAGCGGCCGTCCCGCGCGATCAGCTCCTGGTGCGTGCCGAGCTCCTCGAGGCGGCCGCCGTGCAGCACGCCGATGCGGTCGGCGATCCGGACCGTCGAGAACCGGTGGGAGATGACGATGGCGGAGCGGTGGGCGGCGAGCGCCTGGAAGCGGTGGAACAGCTCGTGCTCGGCCTCCGCGTCGATGGACGCGGTCGGCTCGTCGAGGATGAGCACCTCCGCCTCGCGCATGAACGCCCGCGCGATGGCCAGCTTCTGCCACTGCCCGGCGGAGATCTCGTGGCCGCGCTCGAACCAGCCGCCCAGGACGGTGTCGTAGCGCTGCGGCAGCGCGTCGATGACCGGCTCGGCGCCGCCGCGGCGGGCCGCCTCCTCGATGCGGGGCCGGTCGTCCACGTGGAGCGGGTTGCCGAGGCCGATGTTCTCGGCGGCCGTGAACTGGTAGCGCACGAAGTCCTGGAACACCGCGCCGATCCGGCCGCGCAGGTCGGCCGGGTCCATGTCGCGCAGGTCCACCCCGCCGTACAGGATGGCGCCCTCGGTGGGCTCGTAGAGCCGCAGCAGCAGCTTCACCAGCGTGCTCTTCCCCGCGCCGTTCTCGCCGACCAGGCCCAGCTTCTCGCCCGGCGCCAGCGTGAGCGTGACGTTCCGGAGCGCCCACTCCTGCTGGCCCGGGTAGCGGAAGGACACGTCGCGCAGCTCGAGCGCGCCGGGGCGGCCCCGCGGCGGCGACAGGGCCGGCCGGACCCGCGGCGCCTCGCCGCCGGTCGGGATGCCGAGGAAGTCGAACAGATTGGACATGAACAGCGCGTCCTCGTACATGCCGCCCATGGCGGAGAGGATGGCCTGCACCGCCCCCTGGCCCTGCCGGAAGACCGCGATGTAGAGCGTGAGGTCGCCGAGCGTGATGGCGCCCTGGGCGGCGCGGCCCGCCATGAGCGCGTACATGCCGTAGAAGGCGGCCAGCGAGACCAGCCCGAACGCCACGCCGGCGCGCATGCGGCGGATGGCGATGCGCCGGTCCTCCTCGAAGAACTTGCGGAACAGCGCCCGGTAGCGCCCCAGCACCAGCGGGCCCAGCCCGAACAGCTTCACCTCCTTGACGTGGCTGTCGCGGGTCAGGATCCACTCGAGGTAGTTGAGCTTGCGCCCCTCGGGTGCGCGCCAGGTGTTCACCCGGAACGACTCGGCCGAGAGGCGCGCCTCGGCGACGAACGCCGGGATCGACGCGGCGACGATGACGAGCACGCTCGCCGGGGAGAGGCGGAGCAGCAGCCCGGACAGCGCGGCGAGCGTGACGGCGTTCTGCCCGATGGCGAACGCCTGCATGGCGAGGGACAGCGGCCGGGCGGAGGCCTCCCGCCGGGCGTTCTGCATCTTGTCGTAGACCTCGGCGTCCTCGAAGTGCCGGAGCTCGAGCTCGACCGCCTTCTCCAGGATGCGCTCGTTGATGACGTTGCCGACGCCGGCGCGCATCAGCTCGCGGAGCATCCCGAGGAGCCGGGCGAGCGCCAGCTGGAGGCCCATCAGCCCGGCCTCCGCGGCGACGAGCCACAGCACGCGCACCCGATCCGCGGCGAGGCCGCTGCGGGCGGAGGCCACCACGCCGTCCACGATGAGCTTGCCGACCCAGGCGACCGCGGCGGGCAGCAGGGCCGAGACCAGCGTCAGCGCCGCCACCGCCAGCGCGCTGCGGCGGTCGGTGTCCCACACCAGCCGCAGCGTGCCCGGCACCTGCCGGAACACGGTCCGGGCGCCCGCGATCCGGCCCCGGAGCGAGGCGTCGGCGGTGGGGCGGGGAGGGCGGGCGTGGCGCGGGGTCACCGGGGATCGTTCCTTAGCGGACGGCGCCCGCGAAGTCGACGGGCGCGACGCTTCATTTCTCGGCCGTGGTGTCGTAGATCAGCGGCGACATGAGCATCCCCGAGCAGCGGAGCGACGCGACGACGGCGATGGCGGCCGCGGACTGGTCCATCGAGCGCGCGGCGCAGTACTACAACGTGAGCGGCTGGGGCGCGGGCTTCTTCTCGATCAACGAGAAGGGGCACGTCGCCGTCCACCCCATGGGCCAGCCGGGCCCGACCATCGACCTCATGGACGTCGTCGAGGACATCCGCGAGCGCAACATCGGCTTCCCGTGCGTGGTCCGGTTCCAGGACGTGCTGCGCGCCCGGGTGAAGCAGATCAACGAGGCGTTCGGGAAGGCCGTCGCCGAGATGGGCTACGGCGCGAGCTACTTCGGCGTCTACCCGATCAAGGTGAACCAGATGCGCGAGGTGGTCGACGAGATCGTCGATGCCGGCGCGCCGTACCACTACGGCCTGGAGGCCGGCTCGAAGGGCGAGCTGCTGGTGGTGCTCGGGATGAACGCCGACCCCGAGGCGCTCACCATCTGCAACGGCTACAAGGACGAGGAGTACCTGCGGCTGGCGCTGCTCGGGCGAAAGCTCGGCCGCAAGGTCATCGTGGTGATCGAGAAGCTCTCCGAGCTGCCGCAGCTCCTGCGGCTGGGCGAGGAGATGGGCGTGGACCCGATGGTCGGGCTCCGCTCCAAGCTCACCACCCGCGGCACCGGGAAGTGGGAGGGCTCCTCCGGCGACTTCGCCAAGTTTGGCCTCACCGTCCCGGAGCTGATCCAGGCGGTGCGGATCCTGAAGGAGGCCGGCAAGGAGCACTGCGCGAAGCTCCTCCACTTCCACGTCGGCTCGCAGCTCACCGAGATCCGGGTGGTGAAGGACGCCGTGAACGAGGGCGCCCGCGTCTACGCCAAGCTGCGGAAGATGGGGCTGCCCATCGAGTACTTCGACGTGGGCGGCGGCCTGGGCGTGGACTACGTGGGCACCCGCACCAACGACTTCGCCTCCTCGGTGAACTACTCGATGGACGAGTACGTGGGCGACGTCGTCTACAACGTGCAGCGCGTCTGCATGAACGAGGGCGTGCCCGAGCCGCACCTGGTCTCGGAGTCGGGCCGCGCCGTCACCGCGCACCACTCCTGCATCATCATCCCGGTGTTCGGGCACATCGAGATCGGCTCGGCGGAGGAGATCGCCAAGGCCTCCGAGCCCGAGCCGAACGAGGCCAAGGTGGTCCGCGAGATGCGCGAGATCGTCACCTCGCTCACCCCGCGCAACCGCGCCGAGACCTACCACGACGCCGCCGCCAAGAAGGAGGAGGCGCTCCAGATGTTCAAGCTCGGCATCCTCGGGCTGGAGGAGCGCGCGGTGGTGGAGAGCCTGTTCTGGAAGCTGGTGCGGGGGATCGCCGAGCTGAACCGCGGCAAGAAGCGCCCGCCCCGCGAGACCCGCGACCTCGGCGACAAGATCGCCGACCAGTACATGGCGAACTTCTCGCTCTTCCAGAGCGCGCCGGATCACTGGGCCTTCGACCAGCTCTTCCCGATCGTGCCGCTGCACCGCATGGGCGAGGCGCCCACCCGCGACACGACCATCGTGGACATCACCTGCGACTCCGACGGGAAGATCGACCGCTTCATCGAGGGGGAGGGGGTGGACGAGACGCTCTCGCTCCACGCGCTCCGCCCCGGCGAGCCGTACTACCTCGGCATGTTCATGACCGGCGCCTACCAGGACATCATGGGCGACATGCACAACCTGTTCGGCCGGGTGAACGAGATCCACGTGTTCGTGGACGACGAGGACCCGGAGGACTTCTACATCGAGGAGGTCATCCCCGGGGACACCATCGAGAAGGTGCTCTCGCGCGTGCAGTACGAGCCCGCCGACCTGTTCCGCCGCGTGAAGGCCGCGCTCGACCAGAAGGTGAAGGAGGGCGCCATCCGGCCGAAGGAGGGCGTGGGCCTGCAGGACTTCTACGAGGCGGTGATGAAGGGCTACACGTACCTGGGCGGCGTGTAGCGCTTGCGCCCGCGCGCCCGCGGCGCCATGGATCCGGCGTGGCGCGGCGCAGGCAGGGCGAGGGCCACGAGACCTTCGTGGAGCGCCTCATCCGCGAGGCGCAGGAGGAGGGCGCGTTCGAGCGCCTCTCCGGCGCCGGCAAGCCGCTGCCGCTCACCGGCGGCGAGCTGCCCGAGGCCTGGTGGATCAAGGAGAAGCTGAAGCGCGAGGGGCTCTCCTCGCTGCCCGACGCGATCGCGATCCGCCACGAGGCCGAGGCGGTGCTGGCCGGGACCGAGCGGCTCGACGACGAGCGGGTGGTCCGCGAGCGGCTCGAGGCGCTGAACGCGCGCATCCGCCGCATCAACCGGACCGCGGTGGCAGGCCCGCCCACCACGCTCGCGCCGCTCGACGTGGACGCGGCGCTGGAGCGCTGGCGGGCGCGCCGCGCCGCGGGCGCCCCGGCGCCGGGCCTCCGCCGCGGGTGAACGGACCCACCAGGGCGTCTGCGGACCTCGAGGCGGCGGCGCATCATGGTGACCGACCGTCAACCAACCCGGCGCGCGGCCGGGGAGAGGAGCCGAGATGAGCGGCGTCTACAAGAAGATCGACGTGGTCGGGACGTCCCCGGTGAGCTTCGCGGAGGCGACCCGGGCCGCGATCGAGGAGGCGGGCCGGACGGTGCGGCACATGAGCTGGTTCGAGGTGGCCGAGCAGCGCGGCGCCATCAAGGACGGCAAGGTCGCCGAGTTCCAGGTGACGCTGCGCATCGGCTTCAAGCTGGAGTGAGGCGGGACGCGGCGGCGCTCCCGGGCCGCGGGGCCCGGGAGCGCGCGCGGGCTACTTCGCCTTCGCCGCCGCCTTGCCGGCGGGCTTCACCTCGATGCTCGTGGCGGTCATGCGGTACTCGACCGTCACCTTGTCGCCCTTCTTCACCTCGCCGGCGAGCTTGGTGTCCGCGGCCCTGGCGATCTCCCACTTCTCCTTGCCCTTCTGCACGGTGATGCTCTCGTCGCCGACCTCCACCACCGGGCCGGTGACCTGGTACGTCTTCGTGGCGCCGAGCGCCGGCGCGGCGAGGCCGGCGAGCAGGGCGGCGAGTGCGAGGCGCTTCATGTCCGTCTCCTGGTTCAGGGGGGCTGCGGGCGTCATTGACGGCCTCGCCTCGCCGGCGGGAAAGCGTCACGTGGGGTGCCCTCGGGCGGGTGGCGCCGGTCGTGGCGCGCCCGTTAGATCCCTCGCATGTTCGCCAAGAAGCCCAGCCTTCCGGCGGCCGGCGAGGCGCTCCCCGGCCGCGCCGAGCCGATGCCCGTCCCCGAGCAGCACTTCGTCAGCGGGAACCGGATCGTCCCCCCGTTCCCCGAGGGCCTGGAGTTCGCCGACTTCGGCCTCGGCTGCTTCTGGGGCGCCGAGCGGGTGTTCTGGAAGCTGCCGGGCGTGTACGCGACCGCGGTCGGCTACGCGGGCGGCGTGACGCCCAACCCGACGTACCGCGAGGTCTGCACCGGCCGCACCGGGCACGCGGAGGTCGTGCGCGTGGTGTTCGACCCGGCCAAGATCTCGTACGCCGATCTCCTGAAGGTGTTCTGGGAGTCGCACGACCCGACGCAGGGCATGCGGCAGGGGAACGACGTCGGCACGCAGTACCGCTCGGCGGTCTACACGCACGGCGAGGCGCAGCGGCGGCTGGCGGAGGCGTCGCGCGAGGCGTACCGGGCCGCGCTCGCGGCGCGCGGCGGCGGGGCGATCACCACCGAGCTCCGCGACGCGCCGCCGTTCTACTATGCCGAGGAGTATCACCAGCAGTACCTGGCCAAGAACCCGGAGGGCTACTGCGGGATCGGCGGCACCGGGGTGACCTGCCCCGCGTTCGCCGCGCGGTGAGGCGCGGGCGCGCCGGTCCTCCGGCGGCCGCTTGATCCAGCGCAGGGCGCGCGAAACCTTTGCGCGGCACGCCTCCGTGCCTTGGTGGCGGGGCTGTCGGAGCGCGCCGCACCTCGGGTATGTTGCGCGCCATGCCCGTGGCGCCCTTCGCAGCGTTCCTGGCGCTGGCGCTCGCCGCGACGCCCCAGCCTTCCCCGCAGAGCGCGCGGGTGGCCTCGGTCCCGGAGGCCGCCGGCGGCGTGGTGATGACGGCGCTCCCGCCGCCGCCGTCGAAGGTCGTCCGCACCACCAAGACCTACGGCACGGTCACGCTCGACCACGCCGCGCACCTCGCGCGGAAGATCTCCTGCAAGTCCTGCCACGGGAACGGCGCGGTCACGAAGATCGAGTTCACGCCGAGGCAAGCCCACGACACCTGCCGCAGCTGCCACGTGCAGCTCGCGAAGGGGCCGACCGACTGCCGTGGCTGCCACGTGGTGCCGCCGAAGGAGGCGCCGGCGGTGGCCGAGGCCGCCCCTGCGCCCGCTGCCGGGGCGGTGATCCGGGCCGGCGAGGCGCGGCCGGTCATGTCGGCGGGGCCCTCCGCCGGCGCCGCGACCGGCGTCGCTGCGGTCAGGGGCGCCGCGGCGGTGCCGTCGCTGCCGCACGGCGACGCGGGCGAGGTGGAGCCCGGGCCGGCGCTGGCGCCGTTCGTGCGCACGCTCGAGGCCGGCCTCTCCGTGCTCGGCGGCACGGGTCAGGACCTCGTCGCCGGCCCCTCCGTCCGGCTCACCTCGCACTACGACCGGGCGCTCCTCACGCACAGCCTGGACTGGGTGGGCGGGCGGGACCAGGGCCGCGTCCTGTTCATGGTGGGCGGCGGCGCCGAGCTCCCGGTGCACGAGCGCGTCTCGCTCCAGCTCGTCGGCATCGGCGGCGTGGACGCGGCCGGGAGCACGGTCGTGCTCATGCCCGCCCTGGGCGCGCGGGTGGGCCTGGCGTGGCGGCGCCCCGTCTCCTGGCTCGACACGCTCACCTTCTCCTTCTCCGGCGTGTCCGACCTGGTGCGACGCCGCAACGACCTCGGTGAGCGCGAGGGCGGGACCATGTTCGCCTTCGGCCTGATGTCGGGGTTCCGGCTGGAGCAGTTCGCGCGCTGACGCGGCGCACCGCGGGCGAATGGCGGCAGAGCAAGGGAATCGAATGCGTGGCTCAACGCCGGGGATTCCGGGGCCGCGCCGCCGGTTTCGCCCCGTTTAGCAGGGGGCCCGACACCCGCGTCCGCCGGTGAACGGGGGGGCGTGGCGACACTCCCGGACCCGCTCCCGGACTTCATCGTGGCCGCCGGCCAGCTCGCCGCGGCCGCGGTCGCGAGGGGCGATCGTGGCGAGGCCCGGCGCCTGCTCGAGGCGGCGCTCCGGGCCGTCAAGGACGCTGGCGGCGTGCTGCACATCGTGGCCACCGACGCCCACGGTGCGTGAGCCGATATGCGTCCATCCTTGACGCATGATATCCGGCTGGATATAAGGGCGCATGCTTGAGGTGCGGTTCTTCGAGACCGACGCAGGCAACAGCCAGCCCCGAGACTTCCTCGACGGGCTGCCGCCGAAGGATCGTGCCTACATCGTTGGGGACATCGCCGCACTCCGCGACTACGGCATTCACGCGCCGATTTCGACGAGGACGATCAAGGGCGGAGGCAACCGGGGCATGTCTGAGATCCGGACCGGCAACTTCCGCACGTTCTACTGCTTCAAGTACCGGGTGATCTGGATCCTCCACGTCTGCAAGAAGCAAGATCAGCACGCCGGGATCGAAGTGGCGCGGAAGCGCATGCAGAAGCTGTAGAGGAGGCCGCACGATGCCGACCAAGAGGACGAAGACCACGGGGCCGGCGATGCGCCGAACTGGGATCCGCTTCGATGAGTATCTCACTGGCCAGCTCCGCGAGCGTGATTTCGGTGTCCACTATGAACAGCGGCGCCTTGTCCACGACGTAGCCATTGCGGTGCGGTCGATGCGCGAGAACGCCGGCCTGACCCAGGCGCAGCTGGCGGAGATCGTCGGGACAAGCCAGCCCTCCATCGCGCGAATGGAGAAGGGCTTGGATCAGCGGACGCCGCGCTGGGAGACGCTGCACAAGATCGCTCGTGCGCTGGGGAAGAACCTCCGCTTCTCCTTCGAAGACGCAGACGACGGGGCCGATGTGCTTGTCGAAGTGAACGGAATTCCTGTCCGCGCGTCGCAGGACGCTCCGGCCGGCGGGCGGTAGCTGCTGGATTGCCTACCTGATTGAGTGGGGATTGCCCCCGTCTCCCGCACAACAGGGGCCCGGTTGCAATCCATCCTAGGTTGTGCTAGGTAGACCATGCGGCAAGGCAGTGGAGCGCGTTCGAACGAGCCAGCACCAGATCGTCTACGAGCGCTGTAGTACCTGCCGAGGCTCGCCGACCCCAACCGTCAGGGGAGCGAGCCCGGGTCGCCGCCGGTGAACCTCCCCGGCGCACATAGCTGACCTTCGACGCCCTGGCGAGCTGGCTGCCCGGGAAATCGCTCGAAGGGCACGGCTATGTCTACGGTTCCCCAGAAGCATCGCACCAGAATTCAGCTCAACGTCGAGGTCGATCCGCGACTCATGCAGCGGATCTCCCGCGTCGCTGCGGCCACGGGTCGGTTGAAGAGCCGGATCGTCCGCGAGGCGCTGGTGTCGTTCCTCGATGCCGCGGAGAAGGGGGAGCGCTCGTGACGCCCCCTCGCACCGTCGCGATCGACCTGCGCGCTCGTCGCGCCTATCCCTGGATGGCCGGGATCGTGCTCGCGATTCCCGGCGTCATCGTGGAGGACGAAGCCAGCGGGACCCGCGTGAAGGTCCGCGAGGATGGCGGGCTGGACGAGCTCGTCGCGCCCGGGCACCCGCAGCACGGAGCGGCTTTCGACCCGACGAACACCCGCGAGGCTCGCCATGGGTGACGCCGACCGGATGGCGATCGAGGCGCTCCGTGTGTTCGTGCGCGGCATCGTGCGCGAGGCTCTCGCGGAGGCCGGTGCTGCCGCGCCCCGGCCCGAAGGGTTCATCGGTACGGCCGAGGCCGCCCGGCGCGCCGGCGTGAAGCAGGAGACGATCCTCGCCTGGATCGGGAAGGACCTCCTCCCGGCGTCGCGGGTGGAAGGGGCGAAAGGCTGGAAGATCCGGCCGGCCGATCTCGAGGCCGTGCTGGGCGGTCAGCAAACGGGCTCCCGACCCGCCGCTTCCGTCGCCGACCTTGCGCAGGAGCGCGGCCGCCGGCTCGCCGACTCCGTGAAGAGGCGCTCGTGAGCGCGGCGGGGATGGCGCAGGCGCCGACTCCGGCGGAGCGTGCGGAGGCAACCCGCCTTGCGCTCGACGTCATCGAACGCCGCGAGGCTGATGACCTGGGCGTTTCGGTCAAGGAACTCCGCAGGGCCCTCGCGGAAGGGCGTGACCTTCGCCACGAGAGGGAGGAGCAGGAGAGGCGGAGGGAGGAGCTCTTGGGCTCTCTCCTCCAGGCCGGCGACATCTTCGCTCCGCTCCCGCCCGTGAACTGGCTCTGCGAGGCGCTCGACATGGCCCCGGGAGCCCCGATCCTCTTCGCGGGATACGGGTTCAGCGGGAAGACGGTCTCTGCGCAAGACCTCGCCCTCTCCGTCGCCGTCGGTGCGCCGGCGTGGGGGCGCTTCCCCGTGCGCCAGGGCCGCGTGCTGCACGTGGACTACGAGCAGGGCTCGCACCTGACCCGCCTCCGCTACCAGCGGCTCGCGCGTGCCCGGGGCATCGACCCGCGTGCCCTCGATGAGCGGCTGGTGCTGGCGCCACTGCCGTCCTGGTATCTCGACAGCGACTCCGGCGACGTGCTGGCGCGGCTGTGCGAGGGCTTCGACCTGGTGATCGTGGACTCGTTCCGCGCGGCCTGCCCCCACACCGACGAGAACGCATCGGACTCCCGGATCCCGCTCGACCGCCTCGGGCGCATGTCCGAGAAGACGGGCGTTGCACCTGTCGTTGTCCACCACGCCCGGAAGCCGGCGCGCGATGCGCAGGGCGGCGCCAGGATGAGCGTGCGAGGCTCGGGCGCGCTGTACGACGCGTGCGGCTCCGTCCTGGTGTTCGCGGCCGAAAAGGGTGAGCCCACCACGGTCGCCCACGAGAAGGCCCGGATCTCTGGCCGGCCTCACGCCGACTTCCAGCTCTGGATCGAGGACGTGGAGATCGACGGAGATCCGGCCGCCGGCCTCCGGGTGTCGTGCCTGAACGGCCCCGGCCCCACCCGCGTTCCCGATCGCTTCACCCAGCTCAAGGGGCGGGTGCTCGAGCTGGTGAAGGCGGACGGGACGTTCACCGGAGGCGTCAACCTTCTTCGCTCCCGCCTCGGGGCCAAGAGGGAGGACGTAGGCGCGGCGGTTGCCGATCTGGAGCGCTCGGGCGCCATCCGGCGCGAGGGGAGCTACCACCGCCCCACGTTCGTCTACCAGGGAACCGATAGTGACTCACAGTGCGCATGACCCGGGACGCGGCCCGGCGCGATCGGATCGGTTCCCCGCCTAAGGGCGGGGGAACCGGGAACCGATCGGCGCGAACCCTGGGCCATTGGTTCCCGGGAACCGATGGGAACCGATGGGAACCGATGGAGTCAGGGGGAGGGTGAAGCCCCCTTGCTCCGCCACCGAGGCGCCTCCCGAAACATGACCGGAAACGCCCTCAAGATGTCCGCATGATGCGAGCGAGAGAGATCCTCGACAGCGCCAGCACGCGAGACGTTGCCACGCTCGCCCGCGTGGACCCTCGCAGCGTGGACCGCGTTCTGGAGGGGAAGCCCACCCGCCCGAGCGTCCGGCTCCGAGTGATCGCCGCCCTGGCGGAATGCGGCCTCGAGTCCCTGGCGTCGCCGAACGAGCCCTCCGCGTCATCGAGTGAGCCCCTCCAGGCGGCCCCCGGGGAGCGCGAAACCCCGTGATGACGCAGGAGACATACCCGGGCGACTCGACCCCTCCCCCCCGCGCCCGCCGCCGCAGGCTGGGGAATCTCCGGAACGTCAAGGCGTACCTGGCCGACGTGCTCCTCCGGATCGACTCGGGCGAGCTCGACTCGAAAACGGGGAACGCTCTGATCTACGGCTCGTCCACGCTCGCGGGCGTAATCGAGAAGGAGATCAACACCGCCAGGCTGGACGACATCGAGGCCCAGCTCGCCGCGCTCCAACGCGAGGTGAAGCCATGAGCATCCGCGGCACCGTTGCCCGGCTCGAGCGAACCATCGCCGCCATCCGCGCCAAGCGGGTGTCCCAGGTCTGGTTCCGGATCATCGACCGAGAGACCGACGAGACCGCGGAGGCGTACCTGGCCCGCGTCGCCGAGGCGGAGCGCGAGGCGGCGTCCTTCGAGTCCCGGGGCGGCGTGGCCTTCCTCATGGTGATCGGGGACGAGGGGGCGACGCCATGAGCCGGCCCTCCATCGCCCGGCTACAGCGGGCCGTCGCTGCGTTCCAAGCGTCTCGCCCGATGCTGGCGCTGACCCTCGAGCTGCACAGGGGCGAACCCAGCGAGGCGTGGGAGGCGCGGAAGGCGGAGGCCGTGCGCCGGGTCGAGGTTGCCAGGGCGGCCGGTCGCCGCGCGGCCCTGGTCATCGTGGACCGCGAGGAAGGCCAGTGAACCGGGCGAAGATCGACCGCCTCGCCGGCATGGTCTCCGAGCTCGTGGCCCGGCGAACGGCGGAGCGCGTGGCACCGCTCGCCGCGGACGAGCTGCGCGCGGCCGGGTTCCGTGTCCCCTGCACTTGGAGCGACGGGCTGTCCGTGAACGTGGCGCCAGGGCTCGACGCCAAGCTGGCCGAGCTCGGGGCGAAGGGGATCAGGCCGGGGATGGTCGTCCTGATCCGGAACCTCGCCAGCGAACCCCCTGCGCCCTGCTCTTGGGAGTCCGGATCGTGATCGACAACCTCGACCACCGGCACGGGGCCGCGCTCGTGGCGTGCATCGCCTGTTCGGCCCTGTTCGACGCCTCCGCCTTCGCGCAGGCCCAGGGGTGGCGCTGTCCCCGGTGCACCCGCAGGCCCGCGCCGTCCGCCGGCGCCGGAGCAAGGGTCTCTAACCCGCCAATGCCGCACCGGAGGAACGATGGCCAGTAACGACGCTCGCACTCAGCGGGCCCTTGCGGTCGCCCGACGCATGGACGGGGTGAGAACCGCAGTGGAGCGCGCCGACGAAGTGCTGCAGGCCCGTTCGCGGCCGCCGCAGCTTCCGCCCGAGGTGCTTCGGGAGTTGGGGCAGCGCGAGCTCGCGGCGTTCGCTCGCCGGCTCTCGCCCCAAAACCTGCAGACGATTGAAGCGATGCACGCGCGTTACGGCTGGCCCGGGGTGCGTCTGGGGCTCGAGAACGCCGGCCTCTCCCCCGCAGCGCTCGAGGCGGCGACGGAGACGGCCAGGGTCGGAGGGCTTCCCGCGCTCGTCCAGGCCGTCACGGAGCGGATCCAGCACGAGGACATGGCGCAGCTCCAGGCCCAGGCCGCGCCGGCAGCCGCCGGCCTGCTGTCGCAGATGGATCCCGCGGTGGCGGCGCGACTCATGGCCGAGGGTGGTCCCGGACGCTTCGTTCAGGCCGCGGTGGCGGAAGGCGTCGATCCTGCGGCCGCGGTGGTCGCGGCCCGCACGCTCGAGGCGCAGGGCGTCGAGGGCGCCCGGGCGTTGGCGGTCCAGCACATCGAGCACGCGCAGCGACAGGCGGAGGTGCGCGCCAACGTGGAGCGAGCGACGTCCGAGGCACAGAAGGATGCGGCTTGGTCGCCCCTCGCCGCTGGGCTTTCCGACCCTGCGTTCCACGAGTCGGTCGCAGCCTGGTACGCGCAGCACGGGGCGCAGCTCGAGGCGCACGGCGTAGGGATCCGGAAGGGCGAGAGCCCCGGCGAGTGGTTCGTCCGGACTGCGCGGCACCTTGGGCCCGAGGCCGGGATCATCAACGACAACCCCACCCACCTCTTCGCCGCCAAGCACGACGGGATCGCGGCGCTGGCCGAGATCACGGGAGAGGCGCCCGAGGTGATCAGGGCCACGCTCCGTCAGGTCGCCGAGCTGAACGATCATCACGAGCTCCGGGAGAGTCTCCGCGCGAGCGGTGAGGCCGAGCGGAAGGCCCGGGCGGTTTCGATCGGCCCCGACCGCAAGGCGGTGGAGACCCAGCCCCGCAAGCCGGACGGGGTGAGGACAGCGATCGAGAAGGCGGCCGCGAAGCTCGGGATCCGTGGCGACGACGAGGAGACCTTCCACGCGGACTCCGCCCTGGAGGCGAAGATGGCGCTCGACTCGGGCACGCCGCTCGATCGGCTGAAGCTCTCCAGCAACGCCCAGGCCCAGATCGCGCGCAGGGCCGAACGCAACAACCAGGTGAAGGCAGACCACGCCAAGTCGATCCGGGGTCGGATCGAGCAGGCGGCGGAGCACCTCGAGGGCCGCGCCGCCCCGACCACGGCCCCGGAGCGCCCCCAGGAAAGCGGCGGGATGTCCATCGATCAGGCCATGCAGGCGGCCGATCACCACCTCAACGGAGGAAGCACCGATGACGACGAGTGACGGGCTGACGCTGCTCGGGCAGGCAACCGCGGAGGAGATCGAGCACCTCCGGCAGTTCCAGGCCGCTCGCAACGCCGCGAGCGCCGAGGCGGCGAGGCTTGGCGGAAGGGCGCGCGAGCTGGAACAGCGGGGCTCCACGATGGGTCAGATCGCCCAGCGCCTGGCGGCAGAGCGGCGGGCCGCGATCGTCGCGTCCGCTCTTGGCGAGGGCGACGCCCCGCCCCCGGCCGCGCCGCCGGAAGAGGGCCCGTCGCCGGATGAGCTCCGGGACGCCGCGCGGGTTCTCCGGGAGCGCGCCGCGGAGAAGGAGAAGGAGGCCGCCCAGGCGCACGGGGCGCTTCGGTCCGCCACAATCGACCTCATTCGCGAGTGTGCTCAGCGGCTCGGGGCGATCTACGCGGAGACCGCCGACCGCCTCTCCGCGGTGCACACCGGGATCGCCGCCGCGCAGCTCCTCCTGGCCCCGTTCACCGGGCCGACGGAGCCGCCCCTCGTGGATCCCGAGTGGGAGCGCCTGCTCGTCCCCAACTCCAGCGGGCTCCTCGCGCTCCGCGGCACGGGGGTTGTGAGGGGCGCAATGCATCTCCGAATGCCGGTTGTCGGCGGCGACGGGGGCGGCATGCGCCGCCAGGTTGTCGAGGGGCACGACGCGATCCGGTCGGAGCTCCGCGCCCTGCTCGGCGAGTGGCCGTTGGACGGCCGGTGACGCCATGCCTGAGACGGTTCAAGCGCGGTGGGACGAACGGCGGCGCTACTGGGTCGTGCTCGTGCCGTCGTTCGGCTGGACGCGGCTGCACGGCACATGGGGTCCCGACGAGAGCGAGGCTGCGCTACTGCACGGCGTTCGGCGTCAGTTCGGCGCGCAGCAAACGCGAGGGCTCGGGATCGTGAAGGTCCCTCCCACCACATAACGCCGGTTCCTGGTTGACCACATGCGCGACGACACCGAGCAGCAGGACACCGACACCGGGCCCGACGAGGCCGGACCCACCCCCGCGGATCTCGCGGCCGCCATCCCTCGGGCGCGTCCGACGGCGATCCGGAACCCGAGCGGACGGGAGCGGGCCGCCGGCTCGCACAGGCAACGGGGTTCACACCCAACCTCACCCCCTGCCGCATGGCTGCACTGACGCTCAACCACGTAGGGAAGGAGACACACGGATGATCACGTTGAAGCTGGATGCGGTGGAGGATCTCTGGAAGCTCGACGCGCTCCTGAGCGCCGTTCGGCGGCTCGGCGCCGGCGGGCAGGGGTGGCGGGACCTGTACGGCGAGGCAGGGGCGCCCGGGCTGGTGGACGCGGTCGTGCTGGGCATGAGCCCGGACGTCGCGGCCCGGCTCGCCGACTCATTCGAGCGTCAGGCGCAGGAGCGCGCCAAGGGGGCGGAGTAGCCATGCGGACCAAGATCGTCGCGTTCGTTCTCGGCATCGGACTGGGTCTGACCTTCCCGGCGTTCGCGGGGCGCTCCAGCACGGGGACGTACTCGCTGCCCTCTGGCACGCCGTTCGTGCCGGGCACCGTGATCAGTTCGTCGGTGATGAACAACGTGCATTCGGACATCGCGTCGGCGCTCACCGACAGCCTGTCGCGCACCGGCAAGGGTCCGATGTCCGCCCCGCTGCAGGGCGTGGATGGAACGGCCGCGGCGCCCTCGTTCTCGTTCGCCACCTCCCCAGGCTCCGGCATGTATCTCTCTGCTCCCGCGGAGGTGGCGATCTCGGCCGGCGGAACGCAAGCCGCGAAGGCGACGGCCGGAGGGCTCGACGTGCCGGCCGGCGTGACTGCGGCAGCCCTCCGCGCCCGCGTCGTCGGCGGCTCCAACACGGTCTCCCTCCTGTCGCCGGATACGCTGGCGGCGTCGTTCTCGATGAAGCTCCCGACGGCGCTCCCGGCCTCCGGTACGAGGCCGCTGGCGATCACGTCGGCCGGGCAGGTGGAGGTGGGGGAGGCGTCGCCGCAGGTGTCCTCGATCTCGTGCTCCACCTTCACAACGACATCGGCGACCCTCGTGGACGTGACCAACCTGTCGGTCACGATCACGACCCACGGCCGCCCGGTGATGCTGTTCTTTCAGCCGGACGGCAGCCCCAGCCAGATGTACGTGACGGTCCCGGCGGCCCAGACGGCCAAGATCCACATCATGCGCGGCGCGACGACCGCGGGCGCCTGGCAGCTCTACAACACGGGCGGCGGCACGATGGGGTTTCCTCCCGGCGGCGTGATGCTCGATGCGCCGTCCGCGGGGACCTACACGTACAAGGTCCAGGCGTCGGTCACGGGCGGCGGGACGCTCGGGATCCAGTACGCGAAGCTGATCGCGGTGGAGATCTAGGGCGGGGGATCGGGCCTCGGTGACGCGACGGCTGACACGGTTCGACTACGACGGGCCGGGGAGCTTTTCCCGGCTCCTCGAGGCGGCCTATGCCCTCGCGGACGCCGATTCCGAGGATGACGTCGCGTACCACCGGGCGCGCTGCAGGTTCCGGGCGGCCGTGAACTCCTACGCGGACCGGCGTGCGGCGGAGAAGGCAGCCGGGGAACACGTCGAGCAGCAGCAGGAGGCGTGCGGATGAAGCGCGATGAGCTGGTGCGGCACTACGTCTCCGGCGGCCACCTAGGCTCCGCGCTGCCAGTGAGCGTCAGCAACGTCAGCGTTCCCTAGTCGATACGCTAGCGGTAACATTCACTATCGGGAGGGGAGCTCATGCGTCGAGTGCTTCTCGCGGTGTTCGTTATCTCGGGGTGCGTTGAGGGCGGGCCGTTTCTCGTGCCCGCGACTTCTGGCGGCGCCGGGTCGGGTCAACTCCGTTGGTCGAAGGAGGGTGGAACTCAGTCGGCCTTCCTGCAGGACCGATATGCGTGTCTCCGGGAGTCGCAGCAGAACCGCTCGATCGCGGTGGTGACCCAGTACGGCGGGTCAGGTTCCAGCGGCCAAGTCACCGATGGCGGCCTGTTCGTGGCCTGCATGTCGGCCCGCGGCTACGCGCTCGACGCGAACGGCCAGTTCGCGCCACCGCCTGGAACCGAGATCTACGTTCGTTAGCTGACAGGCGAGCAAACCGCCCGGCGCGCGGGCCGAGGTTCAACGGCCTTGGCGTGACTCCCTCAGGGCGCCCCACCGGTGTCCCCTTGACCTTGTGCACAAACTAGTGCACTAGTAAGAGCGCACGAAGCACGGGGATTCAACCCGTGCTCGGACCGCGGGAGAGCGCATGACGACGACGAAGCACGAGGCGGGCACGGGGACGCGCGGGTGCGTGGCCGAGGCCAGCGTGGCAGCAGTCGCGGTGGCGGTCGCGACCGCGGGCCGTGCCGCTGCGACGGCGAGTGCGGCGAGCAGCGTCGCGGTTGGGGGTGCCTGCGACTTCTCCGGGAGGGCGGCCGTGCGGACGCTGCGGGTCGAGCCGTCCTCTTCGGTGTTCTGGCCGTTCTAACTTTCGGTCGGCCGCTGTCGAGCGGAGCGGCCGGCGGAAGACACCTCCGCTCGAAACAGACGGGCGCCCGGTGCGCGAACACCGAACGCCCTGACCAACGCAAGAAGGGTGGTCCTGCGATGGCTGAGACGAAGAATACCAGCGAAGGCGTGAGCAGGCGGCGGTTCATGGGCGCGTGCGGCGTCGTGGTCGGAGCCGCGATGGTCCCGGGCAGCGCGGCCGCGGTCGCGGCCGGGGCGCCGGCGACGGTGGCCGAGGCGGCGAAGGCGTGGAGCGCGGCGAACGAGGCGATGATCGCCCGGTTCCGGCCGATCTACATGGCGGAGCTCCGGCGCTTGGCCGAGGATCTCCGGCCCCTGTTCGAGTCCGGCGAGCTGAGCACGACGTTCGACATCGACGACAAGGCCAACATGGCCGCCCACAGGCGGCTCGAGCGCATGTGCGGGGACCGCTTCGGCGCCGTCGTCGTGGAGCACGTGTACGAGAACGGCGGCCGTGAGTGGACCGGCGAGGAGGAGGAGGCCGCCCGGTTCGTCGCCGCCGTGTCTCCGTCGATCGAGGAGGAGGGCCCCGTGGACGAGTGGGCGCACCCCGGGCTGTGCGCGCAGGCATGCGCCGCGCACGACGTGCTGGACATCGCCCGCCGCGAGGGCTGGGGGGTGCGCTCGTGACCGCCAAGACCAAGAAGCCGGAGGCGTTCGCGCACGCCGCGGATCTGCCCGCCGCCTACCGTGAGCTCAAGGCGGCCGTGGAGGCGGTGATCGTGCTGGAGGAGGAGTCCGGCCCCCTCCTCCGCAGGAACTTCCACCTGCCCATGATCACGGGCCTGTCGATGGTGACCATCTGGCAGCAGGCCGACGAGCGGGCCGCCGCGCACCAGCGACTCGCCGCCGCCGCCCGGCGGGTGCAGGTGGCGCTCCACGGGAAGAAGGAAGCGCGTCGCTGGACCGGGTTCGTGCCCGACACCGCCGAGGTGGCGTCATGACGATCCGGAGGCTTCGGGCGATCCGCGCCCTCGTGCGGCAGTGCATCGCGTCGATGCTCGACGGCGCGCTCGGCGCGCGCCTGGCGCCGGCGTAGCGGGCCAACGTGACGGAGTGCACAGGTACACTGCTGCCCGGCCTTAGGAGGGGCCGGGCATGGCGAAAGACAGGGAACCGGGCATGAGGGGCAGGGGCGGCGCGGCGGGCAGGGCGAAGCGGGCCGTCAGTCCGCGCGCCGAGAACGTTCGCGCCGTCCTCTACCTCAAGGCGAACCACCTCGATGCGCTCGAGGAACTCGCCAGGGAGCAAGCCAAGGAGAGCGGGCTCCTGCGCCCGGATCTGAGCAAGGCCGCGCGCACCGCGCTGGACGAGTGGCTGGCGAAGAGGCGATAGCGCATGGAGAACGCAATCGGCGCAGCGGGCGTCGCCATCGGCCTGGTCACGCTCGGATTCGTGGTGATCGAATTCTGGTGGGCATTCAAGGAGCGGAAGCGAAGAGAGGCGGTTGACGCTCGGCTCCGCCAGATAGTCGAGCAGCTCCGCGAGGCGCCACGCGAGGTAGACAGCGCGGGCCTGGAGGTCAGCCGCTCGGACTGGGACGCGGTTGCGCTGGGGGTTCGGATGGGGCTGCTTGTGACCTGGTGGAGCGCGAACACGATTCGGGTCGGAGCGAAGCGCGACTGAGCAAGGGACCGGGACCCGCTTGCGGAGATGCAGCACCGGAGGCATCAACATGGCCGAGGCTGAGATCAAGGGTCACGTCCGCACCCGCCGCGGGAACAAGCTCGAGGCGGTGATCTACGTGGACGGCCGCCGCATCACCCGGAGCACCGGCCTCAGCGTCGGGCAGGAGGATCAGGCCGAGGCGATCCTCGCGGCCGCGATCGAGGAGCTCCGCGCGACCCCCGTTGAGCAGAAGGCCGCTCCGGGAAGCCTCCGGGCCTGGGGCGAGAGCTGGATTGACGACCGGAAGCTTCGCGGCAAGCTGGAGTGGATCTACGAGCGCGGCCACCTCGAGCACTACGTCTATCCGCTGCTGGGCGATCGGGCGCTCCCGTCGATCACGGACGTCGAGATGCTCGACTGGGCCCGAGGCCTGGAACGGCAGAAGGGGCCTTCCGGCAAGCACCCGTCCCCCAAGTACGTGCGCAAGATCACGGCGACGGTTCGGGCGATGTTCAAGGAGGCCACCCGGCGTCACCTGATCGAGAAGACCCCGTGCATCTGGGACGACTCCGACCTTCCCGAGATGGAGGCCAACTCGCGCGTCGTCGGCGCAGGGTTCGAGCTCGCGGAGGTCGCGACGCTCATCTACGACCCGAGGATCCGCGAAGACCGGCGAGTGCAGTACGCCCTGGAGTTCCTCACCGGGATGCGTCCGGGCGAGGTTGCGGCCCGCCGCTGGGAGGACATCGCGGACGAGTCGTACCGGGGTGACCTCGGACGGCTCGTGGCGCGGACCGCGTACAACACGCGCCACCGGGTGCTCAAGACGACGAAGACGCGCGTCGAGAAGTGGATCCCCATCCACCCGGCGCTCGCCGCCATCTTGAAGGCGTGGCACGAGGAGGGCTGGGAGCGGTTCATGGGGCGGCCGCCGACGCCGGATGACCTGATCGTGCCCTCGGTGGGCGGGAAGCCCCGGAACAACGCCTACACGTGGCGGTGCTTCCGCGACGACCTGGCGACCCTCGGCCTCGCCCACCAGCGGCACTACGAGACGCGCTCGACCTTCATCAACCTGGCAGAGGGGGCGGGGGCGCTACCGGAGGACGTGCACCGGCTGACGCACGCATCGATCGGCGAAGCGAAGGACCTCTACCGCCGCGTGCCGCAGCAGTGGCCTCGCCTCTGCGCAGCCGTGAAGGCGATCCAGATCGCTCCGCCGCCCGAGGTGTCGCCATCGGTGTCGCCATCGCACGGAGAGCGAAGGTTGACTCAGGAGATTCCGTCGGGGATTCCCGTGGTTGGCGAAACCCGGGAAAGCGGCAGAGCAAGGGAATCGAACCCTCCGACAGCGCCTCTCAGCACCATCCACCGGTTTTGAAGACCGGGCCCGGCACCAGCCTAGGACGCTCTGCCGGGATCGGGTGTACGTGCGACCGGGGGCCGGGTCAAGCGCGGCGTTGGGCGCACGCGCGCCGCCGGGCGGGGCGGGTCAGCGCGACGCCTTGGACGCCTTGGACGGGCGGTCGCCGGCGACCGGGGCGCCGTGCTCGTCGCCCCAGGGCGAGATGCGGGCGAGCGCGGCGCGCTCGTGCGGCATGGCGGCGCGCGGCGAGCGGAAGTACTGCATGGGCGAGTAGAAGACGAAGTTCGACACGCGGCTGGTGTAGAGGCAGGCGTAGTCCTCGATCTGCTCGCCGAAGCGGGAGTTCTCGTTCCCCTCCTTGAACGTGAGCCCCCAGTAGCGGTTGAACCCGCCCTCCACGCCGAGCTGCAGCTCCTCGATGCGCGCGTTCGCGTCGCGCTGCGCGCGCCGGAGCGCCTCGAGCTCCGCCTTGTCGCGGCGCCGCTCCTCCGCCAGCCGCTCGCGCTCCTCCGGCGAGGGCGCGTCGCGCTCGAGCCGCCGGTCGAGCACGTTCAGCGCGGCGCGGTGCACCGACAGCTCGTCCTCCACCCGCACGCGCAGGTCCTCGAGCCGCGACAGCTCGGCGAGCGAGGCCTGGTTCCGCTCCAGCCACGCCAGCTCGTCCTCCAGCTCCTGCACGATCATGCAGGTGCGCCAGAGCGAGCTCTTCTTCGACCGCAGGATGTCGCCGTAGATGTGGTCGCCGACGTACAGGATCCGGTCCCCGCCGATGCCGAGCAGCCGCTCCAGCCGCGGCAGGTCGCCGCCCTGGTAGAAGCGCCCGCGCTCGAGCGCGGCGGGATCGGCCACCAGCTCGCCGCCGGGGCCGACCTCGTACAGCGGGTGCTGATCGGCGAAGAAGGACGGCTTCGCCGCGCCGGTGATCACCGCGTCGAAGTAGTTCCGCCAGCTCGGGTACTCGGGCAGCACGCCGTCGAGCACGTAGGACATCACCGCGTCGGTGTAGTCCCACAGCGAGTTCGTGAGCACGAACAGCTTCTTGCCGCCGGAGCGCAGCTTGTGGAGCGCGGGCCCGAGCTCGGCGTCCTTCACGAGGTACCGCGGCAGCTCCTTCTTCACCTCGGCCTTCAGCGTGCCGTCCCGGTGGACGGTGTCGATGGCCTCGCGGATGTCGTCGTAGAGCCGGGCGTAGTCCACCGTCTGCCCGAGCCCCTCGAGCAGCTCGATCACGAGCGCGAACAGGCAGGCCTCGGGCAGCGCGAACAGCGTGTCGATCCAGGCGAAGCGCGGCAGCGAGAGGTGGATCTTCTCCTCGCGGTACAGGCGCTTCAGCTCGTCGAACGGCAGCTCCCGGCGGCCGTGGTAGCAGCGGCCCACGTGGTTGTGCCGGTCCATCTTGAAGATGTTGCCGTGGAGCTTGTCCACGACGAGGCCGCGGATCACGAACTCGGGATCGTAGCGCAGCGTCCCGAGGGCGGTCGGGTACCCCTTCACCGAGATCATCCGCGCCAGCGTCATCTGGAACGCGAGCGTCTCGAGCTGGCGCAGGTGGTAGATCGCCAGCGTGTAGTCCATGTCGAAGCCGACGGCCTCGATGCGGTCCATCCGCAGGTTGCGGTTGACGAAGACCTGCCGCGAGCGGGGCACCTCGCGGTGCGAGCCGTGCGGCTCGGCCAGCAGGGACCGGACGTCTGGGCTGTCGTAGGCGCGACCCACCGGGCCGGCGGCGGGTGCGTCGGTGCGAGGAAGATCCATCTCGCGCCGAGATAACACGCCGGGGAGGGGGCCTCAACGCGTGGTCGGGGCCGCGCGGCCGGCGCGGGGCCCTGCCGGCGGGGGCCGGATCCTTGACCGGACGGGGCGGCGTGGCAGGCTCGGCCTGCCGTGGCCGCCCGCAAGCGCCAGACCTCGCCGGACCTGCTCGCGCGCCTCGAGGCGCTGGAGGAGCGCGTCGCCCGCCTGGAGGCCGGCAAGGCTCCACCGGGCGACGGCCGCGCCGCGGCCGCCCCGAGATCACCGAACGTGAAGAGGTGCCCCGGCTGCGGCCTGCCGCTCCGGCGCAGCAAGGGGCGCTGCGCCGCCTGCGGCCGGCCGCTGGATCCGCTCTAGCCGGGCCGTCTGCGCCACCCGGCCTCCCCCCTCCGCCGCTAGTCCTCCGCGACGATGCGCGTCGCCGGGATGCCGAGCGCCCGCGCGATCGCCACCACCGTCGTGTACGGCGGGTTGCGCCCGCCGCGCTCGATCAGGCTCACGTACGCGACGGAGAGATCGAGCGCCTCGGCGAGCGCCTCCTGCGTCATGCCGCGGCCACGGCGGTGCTCGCGCACCCGCTCGCCGAGCCGGCGCAGCTCCTCGCGGCGGGGGTCCCGCTGCGTCTTCATCTTGGTCGCCATCGCTTCTGGGATCCTCACGCTTGAACCCGGGTCGTTGGGTTGACGGCCAGTCGCCCGAACGGAACGTGGCAGTGGCCGGATTTTGTAGAACCGAACGGATCATCGGGTCCACCGACCTACTGTCGATCGCCCGAGGCAAGTGAACGTCCCCGGACCACGCGACTATTCCGGTGGAGAGCGGTGGCGCGCCGCGGCGAAGGGGCGGCCGAGCGGCAGGCCGTCCGCGCGATGGACGGGGCGTCCGGCCACGGCTATGTTCCGCGCCGGATGGCCAGCCAACCCGAGTCGCCCGCCCTGCTCGACCTCGCGCAGGTCCGCGCGCACACCCTGTCGAACGGACTGCGCGTCCGTGTGCTCCCCGAGCGCAGCACCCCGACCGTCAGCTACTACACGTTCTTCCAGGTCGGCTCCCGGAACGAGCGGCTGGGCCTGACCGGCATCAGCCACCTGTTCGAGCACATGATGTTCAACGGCGCGGCGCGCTATGGCCCGAAGGAGTTCGACCGGGTCCTGGAGGCGCGCGGCGGCCACTCGAACGCCTACACGTCCAACGACGTCACCGCCTACTACGAGGACTTCGCCGCCGAGGCGCTGGAGACGGTGGTGGACCTCGAGTCGGACCGGATGCGCTCGCTGCGCCTGACCGAGGACTCGCTGGAGCAGGAGCGCGAGGTGGTGAAGGAGGAGCGCCGCCTCCGCACCGAGAATTCGATCTTCGGCCTGATGGAGGAGCAGCTCGAGTCGCTGGTGTTCCTGGCGCACCCGTACCGCTGGCCGGTGATCGGCTGGATGGAGGACATCCAGCGCATCGCCCGCGAGGACTGCGAGGCGTTCTTCCGGACCTACTACGCGCCCAGCAACGCGGCGGTGTACGTCGTCGGCGACGTGGACCCGGACGCCACGCTCCGGCTGGTGGAGCGCTACTACGCCGACATCCCGGCGGGCCCGCGGCCCGCGCCGGTGCCGCAGGGCGAGCCGCCCCAGCGCGGCGAGCGGCGCGCCACGGTCCGCTACCCGGCGCAGGCGCCGGCGCTGCTGGCCGGGTGGCGCGGCCCGGCGGCCCGCAGCCCCGACTCCGCCGCGCTGGACGTGCTGCAGGTGTGCCTCGCGGTGGGCGAGTCGTCGCGGCTGCGCCGGCGCCTGGTGCAGGAGCTGGAGCTGGCGGTGTCCGTCTCGATCAGCTGGGGCTGGCGCATCGACCCGGGCGTCTTCCTGGCGTTCGCCGAGCTCGCGCCGGGCGTGCCGGTGGAGAAGGCCGAGAGGGAGCTGTGGGCCGAGCTCGCCAAGGTGGCGGCGCGCGGCGTGACCGCCGCGGAGGTGCGGCGCGCCAAGGCGCTGCTGCGCAGCTCGGTGCTCCACGAGCTCGCCACGCACCACGGCGTGGCGCACGCGCTCGGGCAGGCGGAGGCGCTCCTGGGCGACTGGCGGGAGGCGGGGCGGGCGCTCGAGCACTACGCGGCGGTGGGGCCGCGCGACGTCAAGAGGGTGGCGGTCGAGTACCTCGACCCGACCCGCCGCTCGGTGGTGGTGCTGGACCCGGAGGTGCGGCGGTGAGCCCCTCGATCGCGCTGCCCCCCATCCACCGCGAGACCCTGCCCGGCGGCCTGCGGGTGATCGTCGCCGAGCGCAAGGGCATCCCGCTCGCCGCCGTCCGGCTGGTGCTGCGCGGCGGCTCGTCGCTCGATCCCTCCGGCCGCTCCGGCCTCTCGCACCTCGTCGCGCTGGCGGCCCGCCGCGGGACCGGCCGCCACACCGGCGAGGAGATCGACCTCGCCATCGAGTCCATCGGCGCCGAGCTCGGCACCGGCGTGGACGAGGACGCGTCCTACTTCGGCCTGTCGGCCCCGGTGGAGGTCCTGCCGCGCTGCCTCGACGTGCTCGCCGAGATGGCCGGCAACCCGACGTTCCCCGCCCGCGAGGTGGACCGGCTGCGCCGCCGCGAGGTGGCCGCGCTCGCCCACGATCTCGACGAGCCGGGCGTGGTGGCCGACCGGGCCATGCTCGCCGCCGGCTACGGCTCGCACCCGTACGCGCGCTCGTCGGAGGGCACGGTGCGCTCGCTCGGCGCGGTCCGGCGGGCCGACGTGGCCGGCTTCCACCAGCGCTACTACCGGCCCTCCGCCGCGTTCCTGGTGGTGGTCGGGGCGGTCCGCGCCGACGAGGTGCTCGCGCTGGTGCGGCGCCGCTTCGCCGGGTGGCGCACCGCGGAGCGCCCGCTGCCGCCGATCCCCCCGACCACGGCGCCGCGCACCGCGGTGGTGGTGGTGGACAAGCCGGACGTGACGCAGAGCCAGGTCCGGATCGCGTCGGAGGGGTTCGCGCGCCGCAGCCCGGACTACTACCCGGGCATGGTGGCGAGCGCGGTGCTCGGCGGAGGGTTCACCTCGCGGCTCATGGAGGCGATCCGCGTGAACCGCGGCCTCTCCTACGGCGTGCGGAGCCGCTTCGCCACCAGCGCGGTGGGCGGCCTGTTCTTCGTGTCCACCTTCACCAAGGTCGAGACCACCGCGGAGATCGTGCAGGTCACGCTCGACGAGACCGCGCGCTTCTGCGCCGAGGGCCCGTCCGCGGAGGAGCTGGAGCGGACCCAGAGCTACCTCTGCGGCCTGTACCCGCTCTCGCTCGAGACGCACGACCAGCTCGCCGAGAAGCTCGCCGACCTGGAGCTGTACGGGCTCGACGACAGCGAGGTGGGCGAGTTCCGCGAGCGGGTGCGCGCGGTGACGCCCGACCAGTGCCGCGAGGTCGGGCGGCGCTACTTCCCGCTCGAGCGCCGCGTGGTGGTGGCGGTCGGCCCGGCGCGGGCCATCGCGCGCTCGCTGGAGCGGTTCGGTCCGGTGAAGGTGGTCCCCGCCAGGAAGATGGTGTGACGGCGGGCCCCGCCGCCCCGGTGGCGGTGCTCCACGAGGACGCGGCCCTCCTCGCGGTGGACAAGCCGGCGGGGCGGCTGGTGATCCCGGGCCGCGAGGGCGGCGAGCCGAGCCTGCGCGAGGAGCTGGAGGCGCGCTTCGGCCGGCTCTGGGTGGTGCACCGGCTGGACCGGAACACGAGCGGCGTGCTGGTGCTCGCGCGCACCGCCGCGGCGCACCGCGCGCTCAACCTGGCGTTCGACCGGGGCGAGCCGCGAAAGCGCTACCTGGCGCTCGTGCGCGGGGTCCCGCCGGCCGAGCAGCGCATCGAGGTGGCGATCGCGCCGGCGCGCAAGGGGCGCATGCGCCCGGCCGCGCCGGACGATCCGCGCGGCAAGCCCTCGGCGACCGTGGTGCGGCGGCTCGAGGCGTACCCGTCGCACCCGCTCGGCGGCGGCCCGCTCGCGCTCGTCGAGGCGCTCCCGGAGACCGGGCGCACCCACCAGATCCGCGTGCACCTCGCCGCGGCGGGCACGCCCCTCGCCCTCGATCCGGCCTACGGCGACGCGGCGCCGCTGCTCGGCCCCGGCGGCGAGCCGGTGCTCGCGCGCACGCCGCTCCACGCGGCGCGCCTCGCGCTGCGCCACCCCGCGGACGGGCGGGAGCTCGTGCTGGAGGCGCCGCTGCCCGCCGACCTGGCCGGGGTGCTTGCGCTGCTGCGGGGGACGCCGGGCGGCGGCTAGCCGCGGGCGTGGACCAGGATCTTCACGTCGGAGCGGAAGGTGATCTCGATCTTGCCGCCGTCGCGGACGGCCGAGACGAACCCGCGCCCGAACAGCGGGTGGTCCACCACCTCGTCCACGCGGAAGGTGGTCTTGGGCGAGTAGGGGCGGGCGCTCGCCACGTCCTTCGCGCCGAGCAGGTCCTCGAACGGCACCGCCGCGGCCTTCTCGCGCGGGGCGCGCGCGGCCCGGACGCCGGCCGTGCCGGAGGCGGCGCGCGGCGCCGAGGCGCCGGCCGGGCCCTTGTACCGGTGTACGCCGTGGCAGGTGTTGCACTCCACCTTCACCGGCTTGCCGGCGACCACCGCGTGAACCGTGTGCGCCAGCATGAGCTGGCACTTCGTGCAGAACGAATCGACCTCGCCGCCGACCTTGACCATGAGGGCGCGCAGTATAGCCGCGCCCCCGTCCGGCGCCTCACGAATCGGCGCCGCACGCGACCGGGGCCGCGCGAAAGCGGGCGCGCCGCCCGCGGCCGTGCCAGAATGCGCCCGCATGCTCTCCCGCCTCAGGGACGCCTTCGAGGACTTCGGCCGGATGATCCTGTTCGCCGGCGAGATCGTCGCCTGGGCGTTCCGGCCGCCGTTCCGGCCCGACCAGATCCTGGCGCAGATGGCCTTCATCGGGGCGGGCTCCGCCTTCATCGTGGGGGTGACCGGCACGTTCGCCGGGATGGTGTTCGGCCTGCAGATGAACTACGCGCTCCGCCAGTTCGCCGCGGAGGGCTACACGGGCGGCTCGACCGCGTTCGCGCTGGCGCGCGAGCTGTCGCCGGTGTTCACCGCGCTCATGGTGACCGGCCGCGCCGGCAGCGCCATCACCACCGAGCTCGGCACGATGCGCGTCACCGAGCAGATCGACGCCATGGAGACCATGGCGGTCTCGCCCATCCAGTACCTGGTGGTGCCGCGGGTCCTCGCGTCCATCCTCATGTTCCCGGTGCTCACCATGCTGTTCAACGCGCTCGGCTACGGCGGCGCGTACGTGATGGGCGTGTTCGTCTCCGGGATCCCGGAGGGCCCGTTCATCCAGCACACCCGCGAGTTCCTGGGGCCGGACGACATCTTCCACGGGCTCGGCAAGGCGGTGCTGTTCGGCTACATCGTGGCGGTGATCACCACCTGGCGCGGCTACTCCGCGAGCGGCGGCGCCCGCGGGGTAGGTGAGGGGACCACCCGCGCGGTGGTGGCCAGCTCGGTGGCGATCCTGGTGGCCGACTACGCCGGCACCGTGCTGAGCGTGGGGACCTGAGCGTGATCGAGGTGCGCGATCTCTGGAAGTCCTTCGGGACGAACCAGGTGCTGAAGGGCATCACGCTCGACGTGCCGAAGGGGAACACCTACGTGGTGCTGGGCGGGTCGGGCTCGGGCAAGACCGTGCTCATGAAGCACGTCATCGGCCTGCTGAAGCCGGACCGCGGGACGGTGCGGGTCGGCGGCTTCGAGATGTCCCGCCTGGCGGGCCGCGAGCTGAACGAGGCCCGCCGGATGTTCGGGATGGTGTTCCAGGGCGCGGCCCTGTTCGACTCGATGAACGTCTTCGACAACGTGGCCTTCCCGCTCCGCGAGAAGCGCCGCGGGACGCGCCTGGCGGCGGCCGAGGTGCGCAAGCGCGTGATCGAGAAGCTCGCGGTGGTGGACCTGGGCGAGGAGGTCCTGGGGCGCTGGCCGGCCGAGCTCTCGGGCGGCATGCGCAAGCGGGTCGCGCTGGCCCGGGCGCTCGTCTCCGACCCGCAGGTGGTGCTCTACGACGAGCCCACCACCGGCCTCGATCCCATCACCACCAACTACGTGGACGAGATGATCGTGCACGCCAAGGAGCGCCTCGGCATCACCAGCATGGTGATCTCGCACGACATCGCCAGTGCATTCCGGGTGGCCGACCGGCTGGCGGTGCTCTACGATGGGCACCTCGCCGCGGAGGGGACGCCCGCGGAGGTCCGCCAGAGCAAGGATCCCTTCGTGCAGCGCTTCCTCTCCACCTGGTTCGAGAAGCAGTGATCTCCGGGAACCGCCCTTGAAGCCCGCCGTCAACAAGGCCCTGGCCGTGGGCGTCCTCGTCGCCGTCGGGCTGGCGGCGTTCCTGTTCGCGTTCACCTTCTTCAAGAAGGGCGGGTACTCGGACACGGACAGCTACCTCGTGTACGCGCGCTTCAGCGACGCCACCGGCCTCACCTGGAAGAGCAAGGTGCAGATCGCCGGCATCCAGGTGGGCGAGGTCTCGAAGATCACCCTCGACAAGAACAAGGCGCTGCTCCAGATCCGCATCGACCGCTCGGTGCCGCTCCACACCGACGCCTGCCTCTACAAGAGCTTCCCGTCCGCGCTGCTCCCGGACGCGCTGCTCGAGGTCATCGCCGGCTCCGACACCGCGCCGCTCCTCTCGTCGCTGCCGGAGGCCGAGCGCGAGATCAAGTGCGTGCGCGAGGCGACCAGCGTGCAGCAGCTGCTCGACTCGATGGCGAAGATCGCCAGCGACGTGCAGGCCGTCACCGGCGACCTCGCCAAGACCGTCCAGGGCGACCAGGGCAGCCTGCGCGAGATCGTGGAGAACCTGGCCCGCATCACGCGCCAGGTGGACCAGGTGGTCGCGCAGAACCGGGACAGCCTCACCGAGCTCATCGCGAACACCCGCGACTTCACCGCCGACCTGCGCGAGATCTCCGCGCGCGACAAGGATCGCATCCACAGCATCCTCGCGAACGTGGACGAGCTCACCGCGCGCCTGAAGGTCGCGGCGGGCAGCCTGCAGGGCATCCTCGACGGCGGCGGCGCCGGCGCTCCGGGCGGCGGCCCGGCCGGTCCTCCGGGCGCTCCCGGCGCTCCCGGCGCCCCCGGGGCACCTGGCGCCCCGGGCACGGCGGGCGCCACGCCGGCCGTGGCGAGCCAGCAGACGCAGGCGAAGGGCGTGCAGCAGGCGGTGGGGCGCCTGAACGACAGCCTGGCCCGGCTGGACCAGCTCCTCGCGAAGGTCCAGGAGGGCAAGAGCGTCGCGGGCCGCCTGCTCACCGACGAGAAGATGGGCCGCCAGCTCGGGACCGCGGTGGAGGGCGTCTCCGACTACGTGGACCGGCTGCAGAAGATGCAGATCGAGGTCCAGCTCCGCTCGGAGTGGCTGCTCAACCAGAGCGTCGAGGACGGCCGCCCGGGCGCGAAGGTCTACTTCGGCGCGAAGCTGCTCCCGCGGCCGGACAAGTACTACCTGCTCGAGGTGGTGAGCGATCCGCGCGGCGTGGACACGGTCACCACCGACACGGTGACCACCCGCACGCCGGGCTCGGTCGGCGACTCCACCACTGTCACCACCCGGACCCGGCACGAGGACAAGGTCACGTTCTCGCTGCAGATGGCGAAGCGCTACGGCCCGGTCACGTTCCGCGGCGGCGTCATCGAGAGCTCGGGCGGCCTGGGCGCCGACCTGCACCTCATGAAGGACCGGCTGCAGATCTCGACGTCGCTCTACCAGTTCTCGCGCCCGTACCAGGACGTGTTCCCGCGGGCGAAGGTCTGGGCGAACTACAACTTCCTGCAGCACTTCTACGTCACCACCGGCGTGGACGACTTCCTGAACCGGTGGCGCAGCGCCGCCTCGCCCGACGGCCGCAGCTTCAACATCGGCACCGACGTGTTCTTCGGCGCGGGCCTCTACTTCACCGACGACGACCTGAAGACGCTGCTCGTCTCCGGCGCCGGCAGCGCCGCGAGCGGCGCCGGCAAGTAGTCCCCGCGGAGGCGACCCCGTGGGCGGGGTGGGCCGCGAACCCACCCGGCGGCCCGTGGCTCCCATGAAGCGGGCCCCCGCCCGCGTTAGGAGTCCTCCGCCCATGAACGGTCGCCTCAAGCTCGTCCTCGTCGCGCTCCTCGCCGTGGTGGCGTTCCAGGTGTTCTTCCGCGGCCGCAACGAGCCCCGCTCGCAGGGCGGCGGCCACCCCGCGCCCCCGCTCGCGCTGCCCGACCTCGCCGGGCGCACCGTCGATCTGGGGTCGCTCCGCGGCAAGGTGGTGGCGGTGAACTTCTGGGCGAGCTGGTGCGGCCCGTGCCGGGCCGAGATCCCGGACCTCGCCGAGGTGTGGAAGGCGCACCAGGGCAAGTGCTTCGAGCTGCTGGGGGTCGCGGAGGAGTCCGGGCGCGAGGACGTGCTCGCCATGGCCCGGGACATCCCGTACCCGATCCTCTTCGACGCCCGCGCCACCGCGCTCGAGCCGTGGGGCGTGCCCGCCTACCCGCGCACCTACCTGGTGGACGCGCAGGGCACCGTCCAGCACGTGTTCGCCGGGTCGCTGGACCGGGAGACGCTCACCGCCGCGCTGCAGCCGCTGCTCCCGGCGTCCTGCCCGAAGGGCTGACGAACGGCTTGGCGTGGCCCGCGCGGGCGCGGTAGATCCGCGGCGTGTCCACCGCGAAGTGCCCGATCTGCGGCCGCACCGCCGCGCCCCGCCCCGCGAACCGGGCGTTCCCGTTCTGCTCCGATCGCTGCAAGCTCATCGACCTCGGCAAGTGGCTGGGCGAGGAGTACCGGATCCCGGGCCCGCGCGCCGGCGACGGGTCCGAGGCGCCGGAGCGGCCGGTCGATCGCGAGGAGGACGAGCCGTGAAGCCCGTGCTCGTCGTGGCCAGGCCGCTGCCGCACGCCGACCTCGGCGCGCTCGCCGGCCGGTTCGAGCTCCGCGGCGGCGCCGCCCCGCTCGGCCGCGCCGAGCTCGCGGCGGCGGTGCGCGACGCGGACGTGCTGGTGGTCACCTACCTCGACCGCGTGGACGCGCCGCTCCTCGAGGGCGCGCCGCGGCTCCGGCACCTCGCCTCCTACGGGATCGGCGTGAACCACCTGGACCTCGGCGCCTGCCGCGCGCGCAGGCTGTGCGTGACCAACACGCCGGACGTGGTGACCGCCGCCACCGCCGACCACGCCTGGGCGCTCCTGCTCGCCGCCGCCCGCCGCGTCGCCGAGGGCGACCGGGTGATCCGCGCCGGCGGGTGGACCAGCGTGGACCCTGCGTGGATGCTCGGCACCGAGATCAGCGGGAAGACGCTGGGGCTCGTCGGCTTCGGCCGCATCGGGCAGGCCGTGGCGCAGCGCGCCGCCGGGTTCGGGATGCGGGTGCTCTACGCGGCCCCGCGCGACGCCGGCTTCCCGGGGGCGCGGCGGGTGGAGCTCGACGAGCTGCTCGCCGCCTCGGACTTCGTCAGCCTGCACGTGCCGCTCACGCCCGCCACCGAGGGCCTCGTGGACCGGGCGCGCCTGGCGCGCATGAAGCCCGGCGCCATCCTGGTGAACACCGCGCGCGGGCAGGTGGTGGACGACGCCGCGCTGGCCGAGGCGCTGGCCTCCGGCCGGCTCGCCGCGGCCGGCCTCGACGTCTTCCGCGACGAGCCGCGGGTCCCCGAGGCGTTCCTGCGGCTCCCGAACGTGGTGCTCACGCCGCACCTCGGCTCCGGCACGCGCGAGACCCGCACCGCCATGACGCGGATGGTCCTCGACGAGGTGCTGCGGGTGGCCTCGGGCGAGGCGCCCCGGCACCCGGTGCCGTAGCGCGCGCCACCCGCGCCCGCGGGCCGTCGCCGTGATATGACGGGCGGCCATGTCCGAGCCCGCACCGAGCCCGCCGCGTGCCAGGACGCACCGCGCGGCGCAGGTGATCGGTGGGCTGGCGATCTCGGCGGTCGCGCTCTGGCTCACGCTGCGCGGCAAGGACCTCGGCGGCATCGGCCAGGCGCTGCGCGACGCCGACTACCGGTATCTCTGGCTGTACCTGCCGTTCCTCGCGGCCATCCACCTGCTGCGCACGGTGCGCTGGGGGCTGCTGCTCGAGCCGGTCGCGAAGGTGCCGTTCGGCCGGCTCAACGCCGTCTCCGCCGTCGGCATCATGGCGCTCTCGCTGCTCCCGTTCCGGCTGGGCGAGTTCGCGCGGCCGTACCTGGTCGCCGACCGGCCCCGGCTGCGCGTCTCGAGCGCGCTCTCGTCGGTGGTGGTGGAGCGCGTGGCCGACGGGATCTTCACCGGGCTCCTGCTCATGGTGTCGCTCCTGTCGGTGCCGGAGGGCACCCCCGGGCTGCGCGTCATTCGCACCGCCGGCGTGGTGGTGTCGCTCGCGTTCGTGGCGCTGCTCGCGTTCCTGGTGGGCGCGTACCGCAACCGCGCGCTGGCGGTGTCGCTCGCCACCCGGCTCGCCACGCCCATCTCGCCGCGGCTGGCGGCGCGCGGGGCGGGGATGCTGGACGCGTTCATCCACGGCCTGCGCCTCGTGCCCTCGGGGCGGAAGGTGGCGCTGTTCTTCGCGCTGACCGGGATCTACTGGGGCGTGAACGTGTGGGGCATGCAGGTGCTGGCCCGCGGCTTCGGGTTCGACCTCGGCGCCGCGGCGGCCTGCACGGTGCTCGGGGTGCTGGTCGTCGGCGTGATGATCCCCGCCGGCCCGGGCATGGTGGGGACGTTCCAGGGCGCGGTGGTGCTCGGCCTGGGCCTGGTCGCGCCGGGCGCGGCCGTCTCCACGCACGGGGTCGCCTACGCGAACGTGCTCTGGGCCGCGCAGATCGGCGCGCAGGTCGCGGTCGGGCTGCCGTTCCTGTTCTCGCGGCACATCGAGCTGGGCCGGCTGTTCACCGCGCCGCGCGAGATGGAGGCGGGCCTCGAGGACGAGGAGACGGAGTACCGCGCCGGCGAGGGCCGCTGAGGCCGGCGCGGCGCGATCAGGGGAGCGCCGGCGCCGGATCCCGCAGGACGGCGCGGGCGGCGCGGTCGAGGACCTCCTCGAGCTCGGCCAGGAACCCGGCGTCCACCGCGCGATCGATCTCGGCGAGGAACGGGTCCAGCTCGGAGGCGGCGGCGTCCTCGAACGGCAGGAACAGCGTGCGGGGGCGGGGCGCCATCACAGCTCCTCCTCGAGCCAGCGCAGCAGCGCGTCCTTGATGCGGTCCGCGGGGCGGTTGCGGGGGAGCGGCGCCGGCGGCGGCGCCTCCGGGGCGCGGAGCGGCAACTCGGGCGGGGGAGCCTGCTCGGTGCGCGTGGCCAGGCGCTGCGCGGTCTTCCGCATCCGGTATCCTCCGATATCGGATTCTTCGTACCACGCGCAGGGGACACGTCAAGGAACCGTCCGCCCGTGCTCCGGCCCGGGGTGGGAGAATGACCAGCCTGGCCGGAAGGAGCCGCCCATGTCTGCTCCGCGCACCCTCGTCCTCGCGCTCGTCGCCGTCCTCGCCGCGTCCGCCGCCTGCCACGGCGGCGATGGCGCCGGGCGCCGCGAGCCCGTGCTGCCGCCGCCCGTGGCGGTGGACCGCTCGCCCAGCCTCGCCGCCGCGCCGAGCTGCGAGGCGCTCGAGACCGCCATCGAGGACGCCCTGGTGCTGCAGATGCGCAGCGAGCTCGAGCAGCTCCGCCTGACCTGGGCTGGCTGGGGCGGCCTGCCGGTCGGCGGGGCCCCGGGCGGCGACGCCGGCTCGCCCGCGCCGTCGGGCTACACGACCACCAACGCGCAGGTCGCCGGCGTGGACGAGGCGGACTTCGTCCAGAACGACGGCACGCGCATCGCCGCGCTCGCCGACGGCCGGCTGCACCTGCTCTCGAGCTGGCCGGCGGACGCGCTGGCGGAGCGGTCCTCGGTTGCGATCGAGGGCTGGCCGCGGGACCTGTTCCTGGCCGGCGACCGGGTGGTGGTGTTCAGCACGCTCTACGTGCCGCGCGCCCTGGAGGGCGACGCGCCGATCTGCGGCGGGCCGGCCATGGGCGCCCCGGTGGCGAGCGACGCGATCTGGTGCGGCTACCAGGCGAGCAACGTGACCAAGGTGACCACGCTCGACGTGGCCGACCTCGCCGCGCCGCGGGTGACGGCCGAGATCTACCTGCCGGGCAGCTACCTCGCCGCGCGGCGCATCGACGCGCGCGTGCGGCTCGTGATGACCGACGAGCTCCCGTACCCCGACGGCGTCGCGTACTGGCCGGAGCTCCCGCCCGGCGCCGGACCCGCCGAGCGCGACCGCGCCTTCGCCGCGCTGGAGGACGCGAACGAGGCGCTCATCCGCGCCCGCCCGCTGGAGGACTGGCTCCGTCGCGGGGAGGTGAAGCGCGCCGACGGGACGAGCGCGCCGGTCGCGTACGCGTGCACCGACTTCGCGCTGGGCGCGGCGCCGGTCCGGCCCGGCATCCTGACCGTCGCCACGCTCGACCTCGACCGGCAGGCGCTCGCCTCCAGCACCTCGGTGCTGGCCCGGGCCGGCGTCGTGTACGCGTCGCACGACACGCTCTATGCCGCCGCGAGCCACTGGTGGTGGTGGCCCATGCCCGGCCAGGCCGACGCGACCTACCTCCACGCGTTCGACCTCCGCGATCCCGACCGCGCCACGTACCTCGGCTCCGGCGTCGTGGACGGGACGCTCGACGACCCGTACCAGCTCGACGAGCACGAGGGCGCGCTGCGGGTGGCGAGCACGCTCGCGACCCGCGTGGCGGGGAGCGATCCCTGGGGCACCGTGGAGCGCGCCAGCCAGCTCACCGTGCTCGGCCTCGCCGACGGCGCGCTGCGCACCCTCGGGAGGACGGAGCCGTTCGGGCGCGACGAGGCGCTGTTCGCGACCCGCTTCCTCGGCCCGCGCGGCTTCGCGGTGACCGCGCGCCAGATCGACCCGTTCTTCACCTTCGACCTCTCGGACCCCGCCGCGCCACGGCTCGTCGGCGAGCTCGAGCTGCCCGGCTTCATCGGCTACCTGCACCCGCTCGACGCGACGCACCTGCTCGGCGTCGGGCGCGAGCCCGGGACGAACGGGATGATGCAGGTGAAGGTGCAGCTCCTCGACGTGACCGACCTCGCCGCGCCGGCCGCGGTCGCGACCGCGCTGGTGGGGGAGGGGTGGAGCTGGTCGGACGCGCTCTGGGACCCGCACGCGTTCACCTGGTTCCCCGGCGCCTCGGGCGGCGGCCTGCTCGCCATCCCGTTCGTGGACTACGGGATGGAGGCGTTCGTCTCCGACCTGCGGCTGTTCCGCGTGGACCCGGCCACCGGGATCGCGCCTGCGGGCGCGCTCGCCATGGCCGACGTGTACGCGAGCGCCTCCGGCCCGGGCTGGAGCTTCGCCTGGTCGCCGTACGTGCGCCGCAGCGTGCTGGCGGAGGACGCGGTGGCCGGGACGTTCGTCTACGCCGTGAGCGACGCCGGCGTCCGCTCGGCCAAGGTGGCCGAGCTGCCGGCGTGGCTGCGGACCGTGACGTTCACGCCCGTTGACGGAGGGTGACCCGCACGATAGGTGATCTCGGCAGCGACTTCGTCCAGAGTAGGGCCGCCGAGCCCACGCTTCCAGGAGGCCAGGATGTCCCGCTCCGCCGCTGCCGCGTCGCTCGCCGGCATCCTGGTCGCGTCGTCCGGCTGCGCGGACGCCTGGTACATGGTTCGGGGCACCGTCGGATCCGCCCAAGGAAGCGCCATCCGCCCGCTCACCGGCGCGGCCGTCGAGCTGACACCGCCTCCGGGCCAGGCCGCTCCGAGCGACGGCCCGTCGTGCACGGGCCCGGAATCCAAGGCGGCGACGCGCAAAAACGGCTGGTTCCTGGTCGTCCAGCACTGCTACGGCGTCCTGAGGGCCCGCTGCGCTCCCTGCGACTTGGCCGTCTCCGCGCCCGGGTACGAGACGCGGGTGGTCGAGATACGCCGCGAGCGCTCCAGCTTGCGCCCGTGTCCGCCGGAAGAGGATCGCATCTACGGCCGCTGGTGCCGGGAGATCGACGTGGTCCTCGAGCCGCGGACACCGGCGCGCCGCTGATCGGCGGCCTCCGGCCTACCGCTCCTTCCAGGAGGGCGCGCGCTTCCCCAGGAACGCGCTCACGCCCTCCACCGCGTCCTCGGTGGCGGCGAGCGTGGCGAACAGGTCGTCGGCGAGGTCGATGCGCTCGAGCGCGGGCAGGTCCGGCAGCCGGTTCAGGCCCTCCTTGCCGATGCGCAGCGCGAGCGGGCTCTTGGCGGCGACCTTCTGCGCGAGCTTCAGCACCTCGTCCGCGAGCGACGCCTCCGGCACCACCCGGTTCACGAGGCCGAGCGCCAGCGCGTCCGCCGCGCTCACCAGCTCGCCCGTCAGCAGCAGCTCCGCCGCCTTCTTCCGTCCGATGAGCCGCGCCATCGCCGCCGCCGGGCCCAGGCAGATGAGCCCCACGTTGATGGCGGTCGTGCCGAACCGCGCCGTGTCCGCCGCGACCGTGAGGTCGCAGGCGAACGCGAGCCCGGCGCCGTTCGCCACCGCGTACCCCTGCACCGCCGCGATGGTCACCGTCCGCATGCGCGCGAGCGTCCGATAGAACGCGTCGATGCGCTGGAGGAGCTCGCGGTACTCGCGCTGCGTTCGCGGCGTGAACTGCTCGAGCGCGATCCCGGTGCAGAAGTTCTTCCCCGCGGCGTCCACGACGACGACCGACACCTCCGGATCGTCCTCCATCCGCCGCAGCGCCTGGTCGAGCTGGTCGGCGAAGGGGAGGGTGAACGTGTTCATCGCCTCCGGCCGGTGGAGCGTGATCCAGCCGATGCGGCCTTCCTTCCTGGTCCTGACGAGCGCGTCGTTCATGGGATCCCCTGGGCGGTGGAGCGGGTGGAGGCGGCGTGACTCGCCCCCGAGCTTTTCACGAAGGGCGCACCGGGCGCCGGCCCCCAGTTGGGCCTCCCGCGATCCGGCTCGCGGGAGCGCCGGCGACCGCGCGCCGGTCCGTCTGTTGCTCCCGCCAGAGCGCGCAGCAATGTTCAGCTGCCGGCGAGCCGCCGGATCCCACCGCTCGCCCGGGCAGGAGCGTCGCCATGCGCGCCCGAGGTCGCCGTCTCACCCGATCCGCCGCCCCCGTGATCCTGCTCGCGCTGCTCGCGCCCGCGGACGCGTGGGCCCAGCAGAAGCTCTCCGGCATCGGCGACAGCATGATGCAGGGGGCGAACGCGCGCCTTTCCTGGTGGCCGCCGCCGGGCGATCAGATCCAGTACAGCAACGCCCAGGGCTGGGACTCGACCGTGAACCCGGTCTACCGGCGCTACCGCTCGCTGGGCAAGCTGCCCGGGGGCGAGCAGTTCGTCTCGGTGGACGGCGCCGAGATGGTGGGAGGGCGCAACAACGCGCCGGCGCAGGCGCAGCGCATCTGCGCGCAGCTCGTGAAGCCGGACCGGATCGTGCTGCTGCTCGGGGCGAACGACGTCTGCAACCGCTCGTCCACCTCCACGCTCTACGCTGCCGACACGTTCGGCGCGGCGCTGGCCCAGGCGCTCGCCATCCTCGCCGCCCCGACCTGCGGGCTGCCGCCCGGCACCTGGGTCCACGTCGTGTCGGTGCCGCCCGTGAACTACCTCTACTCGGCCGGCCTGGAGAAGCAGTGGTCCACCGGCACGCCGTGCCAGGCGATCTGGTACGCGGCCGGCATCTGCCCCACGGTGACGCGCGGCTCGAGCACGGATCGGGCGATCGTCGCGCAGCGCATCGCGCAGTACAACGCCGCGATCGCCGCCGCGGTCGCCGACGCGCAGGGCCGCTACGCGCCGGCGGTCCGCTTCACCACCGACTGGAACCCCGCCCCCGAGGCCTGCGTCGGCACGCACCGGTTCCGCGGCCGCGACCTCTCGGACATCGACTGCTTCCACCCGAAGTGGAACACCGGCCAGCGAACGCTCGCCTGCGCCACCTGGGAGTCGTGGGAGTCGGTGGCCCTCGGCGGTTCGGGCAACGAGGCGGGCTGCTTCCTCCAGTGACCCGAGGCACGCCATGAGCGATCCCACCCTCGAGCTCCTCCGCCCCCTCGCCGCCCTGGCGATCCTGGCCTCGACGGCGGCCGTGGCCGCGCCGGCGTCCGAAGACCGCGCCGCCGCGTCCCTCCAGGCGCGCGCCGCCGCCGCGCGTACCAGCCCGGTCGCGGCCGCGGAGGTGGCCGCCCTCGCCGCGCCCGAGCCCGCCTCGAGCGCCGCCGACTACCGCGCCCGCACCGTGACGCTCCACGTCCTCGGGGTGCAGCAGCCCGGCACGCCCGACGCGTTCGCGACGGTCGCGGACGTCGCCACCTGGGAGACGCGCGACGTCCGCGTCGGCGACGCGATCGGCCGCAACCTGCTCGTCCGCGCCATCGGGCCGGACGGCGTGGTGGCCGCGGACGGCGCGCGCGAGGTCCGGCTCGGCGTCGGGCGCGACGTCGCGGTGCGCGTGGTCGAGCACGTCTTCGACGCCGCGGCGACCCCGCGCGGCGCGCACGACTACGACGTCGATCCGGCCGCGCTCTCGCGCCTGCGCGGGCTGCACGGCACCGGGGCGGCCGGCGAGGTGGTCGTGATCGATCAGCCCGCCGTGAAGCTCACCTCGGTGGATCCGCGCGGAGTCCTCGCCCACCTCGGGCTCCGCGAGGGCGATCTCCTCTGGCGCTTCGACGGGCAGCCCGTGGGTCCCGCGGACCTGGATCGCATCGCGACCGCCGTCGCGACGCCGGGGAGTGGCGTCCACGCCGTGGACCTCACCCGCAACGGCGCGGCGTTCACGGTGTCGTACTACCCGCGGTGATCGCCGAGCGGTGCGGTCGCAGGGCTGAAGATCCGAGGGCCGCGGTTGCTGGGGTCCCGAAGCGCCACGGTCTGGAGCGTGAAGAAGCTCGACCGGCGTGGCCCGATTCGGCGGCACGGCAGACCGGCCCGGTGAGCCAGTGCACCTCGATATCGCGACGTGACGGGCCTGGGCCGTCGCGTCACGGGCGAGCGCATCGGCGCACCGGGTACGCGGCGGCGTCATACCCAGAACGAAAGCGGCGCCGCGATCCAGGAGCCCCGGGTCCGATTTGTTCCGAGTTTCGGGTGCTTGAAGGCGGACGGCCTCGGGCAAGCTGGCCATTCCGTCGCTCCCGATTCAGTTCTTTCGACGCATGTCGTCGGCACTGGTCCTCGAATTTGCGTCCTGACTAGCTCGCAGCGGATTCGGACGACCCGGTTCGTGCGGCGGGCGTCAGACGACGGAGATAGCGTCACGCAGCGTGCGTGCTAGAGCGCTGCCGCCAGGGGAGCCACCAAGGGTGACTGGACTCATTGAGCGACCAGGTAGCGTCGAGCCGGAACAACCGAAACACGCGTTCGTCGACGCCTACGGGGATCCTGGGCTCGACATCGACAAGAACGCCACGACGGCGTTCTTCATCGTTGCGGCCGTGCTGGTGGACGGTGAGCGTGTTGGGGAGGTGTACGCGGCGGTCGAGGCGATTCGCCGGAAGCACTTTCAGAAGGGACCGATCAAGTCGAGCGCAGTCGGCGAGAACGACAAGCGGCGCCTCCGCGTTCTCGCGGACCTGATGGCGCTCCCGGTCCGCTTCGCGGCGGTGGCGCTCGACAAGCAGCGGCTCATGAAAGATGGCGAATTCCTCTACCCTGGTCTCAGGTTCAAGGGCTCGTTCGTAAAATTCGTCCACTCACAGTTGTTTGACCGCATGTACGAGCGACACCCTGGCCTCCAGGTTCTCGCAGACGGCACAGGGCGCGAAGAGTTCATGGAAGAGTTTCGGCGGTACGTCCTGGGCGGCGTGAGCGGGCGCCAGGGCGACCTCTTCGCCAAGCCCGGATTCGCGTTCGAGCGGAGCACGAACCACGTTCTCATCCAGGTCGCCGACTTCATCGCCGGGTCCCTCGCCCGAATCTACGACCACAAGAAGTTCTCGTCTCGCGCTGAAGAGATCCACCGCGCGCTTCAGCCGAACGCGTTGTACGTCACCGATTGGCCGAAGCGGTTCCGGAATCCACCACCGCTAAAGCGGTTGGACTCGGAACACGACGAGAAGGTGCGCCGGTACTGCCTCGAACGAGTTCAGGACTTCATCGCGGAGCACCTGGACTCGGAAGATCCCGACGTGAAGGCACGCACGGCGGCACTCGAGTTCCTGCTCTTCCGCTATGAGTGGGCGGGAGAGGACGCCTGGACGCCGACGGGGTCGCTCCAGGACTACCTCGCCGAGATCTGCGTCGAACCACATTCCGCCCACAACATCCGCTCGAAGATGATCGCGCCGCTCCGAGACGTCGGCGTCATCCTCGCCAGCTCGAACAGGGGCTACAAGGTCCCCGCCAGCATCAATGACGTCGTTCAGTTCGTAGAGCGGACAGACAGCGTGGTCGTCCCGATGCTACGTCGCGTCGATACCGCCCGGCAGGCCATCAAAGAGCTCACCGGCGGGTTCGACATCCTCTCGCAGGAGCGATTCGCGGCCTTACGTGAGGCACTCGACGGAAGAGTGTTCGGACAGGGATCCCTGACTTAACGATGCAGGCCGCGGAACGCCGGGACGAACGGTTCGCGTCGCCAGTTGCTCGCGAAAGGCTTCCTAGCAGTTTCGCCCAAATGGCATGCGTTGCTCCATGCGCGGGAAGCGATGTTCTCGAAGAACCTACCCGATCCGCTCGCGGGCATCCTCATCACGGCGCGGCAGATGGAACTCCGCGGCGAGCCGCCTTGCCGAGGAGGTGCCCGACTACGTCGCCAGCCGCGCCGCGGCCGGCGAGATGGATGGGGCCGCGAACAAGGATGGCGCGGCCGACGGCCGTACGGGCATCGCCGTCGCTGAAGAGCAGAACCGGGGCAATCCGTAGCGCGACGGGGCCGCTGCGGACGAAGCAATCGGAGCGTTCCTGCCTCGCCCGGTCGCTCCACTGAACGGGCGCCGCCCGTGCCCACGTCACGTAGGCAGCGGTGAGTCGGCCCGCGAGATCGTCCTCTTCGCACGCGCGGCCGAGTGCGTAGGGTTCGTCGCCCGCACCGGCTCCATCCGCACGCGCCACCCCGAGGCGCTCATCCACCGAGGGAACCCGAGAGCCTCCTCCGAGGAATGGATGAGGACCCGAACGCCGAAGGCCGCGGGCACGGGATCACGAGAGCATCCAGGGCGGCTCCGGGGGCAGGCTACCCTGTCGAGCTTCCGGGACGCGGTGCAACGCTTCGGCGGCAAGGACGGTAGGAAGCGATCCACGCGGTCAAGCTCCCCATGCGCGGCTGCGAAGCCGATCTGCGCGTGAAACCGGGCGAGCTTCAAGACCAGGGCGTATCCCAGGCCGCGAGGAGAACTGGGGGTCGCAGCGCCTTCCGAGGAGGCGCCAAATTCTGTCCCGCGAACCCGGCACAGGCAGACGCGCGTCGATGAGAGAGTCGAAGCGGGTGTCCGGCACAGAAAGATCGTGATCTCCTTGGCCGATCTCTGCAACGCGCGCACGGTCGATGGGGTGCACTCTTGGTATGCTGAGTGTCCGCGGCCGCGGTACGATGCGTGCCCCGTGGATCACAATCCGAGGACGCCTACATGACTGTGCTGCTTGCGGCGGTTGCGGCTTGCCTTCTCGCTGTCCTCGCTGCCGCGGTGGTGTTCCTGCTCAAGTGGCGCGGCGAGTCTTCGCGCCGCGCCGACGTCGAGCAGCAACTTCAGAGGTACTCGGCAATCATCGATGTTGAGGCACACGTCGCGGGAGTGCGGCAGAGCATCGCAAACCTGATCGCGGAGAGGGACCAGTTCACCGCAGCCGAGCAGAAGAGGAGGGCTGAGCTGAATGGCACCTACCAAGGCGCGTTCGCGACGTATCAGCGGCTCAAGCAGGAGGTGACCCTCCTCGAAGAGACCTTGGAGGACATCTCGTTCGGCTTGTACAAGCCGCACTACACCTTCGAGACTTCCGAACAGTTCAAGGGCGCTCTTGCGAGCATCTACGAGCAGAAGCGCGAGTTGATCCGGGGCGGGGTCGCGGCCACATGCGAAACGACTTGGACTGTCGGAAACAGCGAGCGCGACGGCAAGCGGATGGTCAAGCAGCAGACGAAGCTCATGCTCAGGGCCTTCAACGGCGAGGTCGATGCTGCCGTAGCGAAGGTGACGTGGAACAACGTCACGAAGATGGAGGAGCGAATCCGCAAGTGTGCGTCGGCCATCAACGACACCGGCACGGTGATGCGTTGCTCGATCTCGCCGCAGTTCGTCGAGCTTGCGCTTGCCGAGCTGCGCCTCACCTATGAATACGAGTTGAAGAAACACGAAGAGAAGGAGGAGCAGCGCCGCATCCGCGAGCAGATGCGCGACGAGGAGAAGGCACTCCGGGAGGCCGAGCGCGCACAGCAGGAAGCGGCGGCCGAGGAGACGAGATTCGAGAAGGCGCTCGCAAAGGCCCGCGCCGAGGTCGAGAAAGCCAAGGGCGAAGAACTGGCGAAGGCGAACGCGAAGATGGCTGAGCTTGAGCAGAGGCTCTCAGAGGCGCACGCCAAGATGCAGAAGGCGACCTCGATGGCGCAACTTACGAAGAGCGGCCACGTCTACGTGATCTCGAATGTCGGCTCATTCGGCGACAAGACCTTCAAGATCGGCATGACGAGACGACTCGACCCGCTCGACCGGGTGTACGAGTTGAGCGACGCCTCGGTGCCGTTCGACTTCGACGTTCACGCGATGATCTACTCCGAGGACGCACCGGGGCTTGAGAACGCCTTCCACAAGGCTTTCGCCGATCGGCGCGTGAATCTGGTGAACTTGCGCCGCGAGTTCTTCAACGTCTCCCTTGACGAGATCGAGGAGTTCGCGCGCAAGCAGAACCTCGCGATCGAGTTCACGAAGGTGACCGAGGCCCGCGAGTACCGGGAGACGATCTCGATTCGAAGAGCGGCCATGGCACCGGCAGCCGCGCCCAAGAGCGGAGCGGAAGCCGGTGCTGCCGCGCCGATGCCGCCTCCGACGCCCGAGGCGTTCCCTACGCAGATCCTCGTGTAGGCGGTGCGCTACTCGATCGCGCGAACCGGCGGACAACCGAGCACCCGCGGCAGGCAAGCCTCGTCAACCCTCGTCGATGCTCATTCGAGGAGAAAGGCTTGTGATGTTCGGGGCTTTGCTGCGGAACTGAGAGTGGTGAGGGGGAGAATCGAACTCCCGACCTAGGGATTATGAGGCACTGTAGATGGGGTCCGGAGTACGCGGGGACGCGTCCAAGGGCCCGTCGTGACGTGCTTTTGTGGCCGTGGCTGGCCGCGCCCGGCCGGGGGCGTTACGTAACCGCTACGTAACGAAGTGCCCATTGCCTGCTGACACTCGGAGGCCGACGAGTCCCGCTACTTTGGACGGGCGCGCCGAAGGTCCGCGAGCGCGATCAGGTCATCCACCAGGCGACGAAGCGGGGATCGCAAGTCATCGAGGTCATGCTTCCGGGCGATGAACCTGCGGTTGTGGGCGGAACTGTCGCCGAGTTCCTTGACGCTTTTGAGCGCCTTCTTGCTGTCGCGGCTCAGCGTTGACAGTCCGGAAGTACTCACGGCGCGCTCGACGATGTCCCCGAGCATGAAGAGCGTTCCGTCGCGCTTGATCTCGGCCTCACGACCGAGCTTCTCGTAAGCCTCTATGAGCAGCGTCTCCACTAGACGCCGAACCATCACGCTAGCGGCATCGTAGTAGGTGGCGAAGTAGCAGCCATTGAGTTGCTCGCAGACAACCTCAATGTATCCGCGTGTGCCTCGCCAGACGTCTTCCGGTAGGAACTCGCCACTGGCGGGCACCTCCGGAGCAGTCGGCTCCAGCACCCCGGCGAGCATCGCTTCGATCTTCGGCGCAGCGTCGGTTTTAAGGCGAAAGTTCTTGCTCGTCCGGAGCGTGAGCCGCGAACTTGCGAGACTCTTGCCGAGTCGACTGGAGTTCGGGGCACCAAGACCTAGTCGCTGCAGTTCGCGGGCTAGGTCGCCGGCAGATGCGGTGCGGTCATCAGGATGAGTTGCGTTTCGCTCTCGCCACCAAAGCAGGCTGAGTGCGAGTTGCGTCGAATTTAGGGCGGGTGTCCTTCTGCCAAGGCGGCGCGCAAACTCGTCCAGAGTCACGGCTACTCCTCGCCGTTCTCCGGCGACGCGCTAAGCATCTTCTGCACCTTCTCGAAGCCCTTTCCCGTCACCTTGTAGTTCTTCCGCGCCTGTTGGGTCTTGCCGCTCTTCTTTGTTTGAATCATCAACTGCGGCTTCTGGTCTTTCAAGGTATCGATGACCTTGTTGATGCTCCCGATCCCGTGCCCTTGGTTCTTCAGTTCCGTGTTGATCTCCTGGGCGGTTAGCTCCGTCTTGCCGTTCTTCTTCGTCAGAAAGGCTGCAACGACAAGCACCTGATCGGCCTGAGTCTCAGCATGAGACGCGGCAAGAGCATCAGCGGCTGTCTCGAAACCCTCGAGTGCAGTCTTCGCGTCGCCTTCTGCTTCGGCGGCCGTCGCCGACTTCGATGTTGCCTTGCTCGGGTTTGCGAGTCCGAGGCTCTCTGCAGCCCAACGCAGAATGCGCTCCTGCACTGGCGACTCGAGACCCTCCAACGCCTTCAGTACCGCCTCAAGACCCTTCACGTCTTGGAGTTCCATGGACGCGCATGCTAGGGCGTGGCGCACTGCAAGTCAAATCACATGGCTCTGGGACGCGCGCTCCATGCTCAGGCGTAAAGTGAAGGAGGTGCGCTCTCCCGGCAATGGACCGCGGAGCGCGGCGCGGCGTCGTGCGGAGCCAGCCCGTTGCCAGGTCCGGGCGTTCGCCTAAGCTCAGGTCACCGGCATCTTCACGACGCCGCGCCAGTCGAGGAACTTGGCCCCGAAGACGTGGCGCACCTTCCACTGCTTCACGTCCTTGCGGAACTCCGCCTCCTCCTCGACCACCGGCCCGTTCATGTTCTCCTCGAGCAGCCCGAGTTCGGCGGTGTCGATCTGGTTGTACTCGGCGGCGAGGTAGACGGCCGTGTTGGCGAGGCGCGGCTCGACCACGAGTTCGAGCGACGCGATCCACTCGGGCGTGGTCTTCTCCGTGTTCACGCGCCGGGTGGCGTTGGCCAGCAGGACCTCGGCGGCCGTCTCGCGCTCGCTGGGGACGACGAGGTAGCGGGGCACGAGCGAGAGGTACCCGCCCCCGAGAGCCTGCTGCTTGCGCAGCAGCGCGCGGCCGGCCCCGAGCTGCGCGGAGTCGAACGCAGCAGAGGTGGCGAGGTTCGCGTGGTTCGCGTGGAACAGGGCCGTGCCGTCCTGCATCGTCGGGCCAGCGGCGCTGTTGAGCGCGAACAGCGCGTACACCGTGTCGGCCTCGGCGCGTCGCGCCGCCTGCCCGAGCGCCGGCTGCACGCGCAGGAAGGCGCCCAGGTTGTCGTTGACCAGGGCTTCCCAGGAGATCGCGACCATGCGGCCGTACTTCATCACCGAGTACGACGCCATCTCGTCGGTGAAGTAGCCGTCGGTGTACTCACCGTGCTCGCCCACCTGGGCGAGCGAGGGCGCCGACCCCAGGATCGGCCGCTGCTGCGTGCGGAAGTCGGGGACGGGCACGGCGCGAACCCAGGCCCGGTGCGACGCGGGCTCGCTCTCGTAGCCGCTCCGCACGGACGCGTGGAGCGCACCCGCAAGGATCGCGGGGAAGTCTGCGGTGACCATCGCTCGCTTGATCAGCTCGGGGCCTCGGCTCTCGCCGAAGCGAGACCCGGTGCGCCCCTGTCGAGAGAGCGAGAGCCGAGCGAGGTCGTAGACGCTGCCCGACAGGTCGCGCGCGCCTGCGTGCGGCCTCGCCACCGGGATGCCGGACCGGATGAGCAGCGAATCGACGGCCGCACGGCGGAAGTCCTCGCCGTAGTCGGTTCCAGGGCTGATGGCGTCGAAACGGCCGTAGTCCATGCGCGTGTGCTGGTTGGTCGGCGCCTGCTGGTCCCGAACGACGAGCGCATCCAGGATGCGGGCGCGGGCCTGCTCCAGCGGGACGCCGTCGCGCACGAGCTGTGCGCCGAAGTCGGCGCCGAGCCGCGCGCGGGTCACGAGCGCATGGATCTCGCTCGCGCGCTCGCGCTCCGCGAGGACCTCGGGAGGCGTGGTGTTGTCGGTGGGCGGGGTGGTGGTGGCGCTCTGCTCGTCCATGCTTGCACTCCTGTTGATGCCGACGCTCGGATCGGCGGGAACGGAAACGATCGAGACTTCGTAGGGACACCAGCGCGTCGCGGTGATCCGCTTCGCCTTCTCGTCGCGCGTCTCTTGACTGATCGTGTATCCGACGCTGATGCCGGTCACGATTCCGTCGGCGATGTCCGCGGCCAGCTCCTTGGCGCGCTCGCTCTGCCCGAGGACCAGCTCGCCGCGAAGGCGCTTCCCGTCGAGCTTGAGGTCGCGAACGACACCGACGTTCACCTTGGAGCGGTCGTGCGACTCGAGAACGGGCAGCGGGGCGCGCGAGAGGTCGACCGCGCCGCGCGCGTGGCTGAGGACCTCGTCGAACAGCTGACCGCCGCTCTGCCAGTCCACGCGTTGGACCGGGGTCTCGCTGGAGACGGATACGGGGAACCGGCGCGACGAGGCGGCTTCCTTGCGCTCGCGTTCGCCCAGGTCGACGGACATGGTGCGGGTCTGCATACGAACCAGAAGCGCACCGTGGGTGATGTCACCACAAGTCGGTACTGTGTCACTTCTGCCGGTTCGGCGGTGTTGGGGTAGAATGCGCGCCCAAGGGGAGATGCGATGTCGCGCGCGCTCTGGACGTTTCTGCTACTTGCTTCCTGTCAGACAGCTCTCGCCTCCGACTGGAAGTACTTGGGTATGGTCAGCCCAGAGTCCGGAGACCTTGTTCTCTTCTACGACGTCGACTCTGTGCAGCGGTCGGGGCCCAGTGTTCGCTTTTGGGTGAAATCCATCTCAGCAGCGGCGCTCAAGAAAGCTGGCACCCCCTCCAGCAAGAAGGCGACTGACGCGCTCGTCAAAACGGTAAGCGACAAGATTGGGAGCGGGTATGTGCCTCCTTTGCTTGGCTCGCCGTCGTTTCGGCAACAGCTTGGCGACGGCTTCCCAGAAGCGATGGTGGCGATAGTGGTCATGGAGCACAACGCCAGCCGAGTGCCTCGGCTGGTGGCTCGCTTCCTGTTTGAGATCGAGTGCGGGCAGAAGATGTCGCGAGTTCTTGAGGGAACCCTTTTCGACAGCAAGGGGAACCCGGCGGGCACTAGTTCTGGGGAGTGGACTCATATCGCTCCGGATACGAACTTCGCGTGGTTCTCGGAAGTGATCTGCCCGGGATAGGCGCCGCGCTAGCGCAGGATTCTCAGGAGTTGTCGGCGCGCGAGTCGCGTGCGCGGACCGACCTCGAGCGCTTGGGCTACGAGCCCGGCCGCACCGTCGTCGTAACTTGGCGTCCGGCCTTTGAGACTCGCAGCGATCTCCGTCTCGAGGCGCTTGGCCTTGGCCCAGCGCGAGCCCGAGAGGCGCGAGGCCGCCTCGCGCAGTAGATCGTCGCGGATGCGGACGCGCTCGGACCGGTGCGCGTTCTCTGTGACGAACTCCACTAGCCAGCGTCCCAAGTCCTTCGGCAGGACGCCTGTCGCCGCGGCGACGCGCAGGCGCGCGATCTGTTCTGCGGAGACGGGCACGCCTAGTTCACCACTCGGGCAAACGGCCCCGCTTCGTGTGCGGCTCGGATGCCCATCTCGCGCGCCGCCGCGATCATCTGCTCGTTGGTTGTCGCGGGGTCGGTCAACAGGACCAGGGCCGCCTCGCAGAACTCCCGCGGCCTGAGCGCGGCGACGACGGAGCGAAGGTGCTCCTTCGTCACCACACACCCCTGAGCCTCCAGCGCCTTGAGCGTGTCCGTTGCTCCGCGCAGCGCGTGCGACCCGAGCGCGATGATCAGCAGTTGAACATCGGGGGTCAGCTCGACCTCGACCGTTCCGTCGCTAGGCTTCGCCATGGGTAGCCTCCCTCTTCCAGCGCAGACGCTCCCTCACTGCTTCCCGGCCTGCGCGACGCGCCAGCTCGCGCCTCTCCGCGCTCGCGGGGCCGCCGTCTTCGATGAGGCCGCGCATGGCCAAGAGCGCCGGGGCGCCGAGCACGTCGAAGCTCGGCCCCAGCGCCAGCGCGTCGGTGAGGTTGGCCTCGGTGGTCTCTTGCCCGAGCCGGCGCAACTCCTCTGCTGCGCCCACGACGACGTCCGAGACGAGGGAGAGCAGCAACTCACGCTCGAAAGCCTGTTCCTCCGCGATGGCCTCCGCGAGGCGCTGACCAACGGCCGCTCTCGTCTCGCGCGACACCGCGGGTTGGTACGCGCGCGGCGGTAGCTGCTTCCGGCTGCTCTCCCACTCCTCCCGCAGACGGTCCGCGTCTAGCCAGGTGCGGCCCGCGGCGTCGCGCACGACGGACTCCACAAGCCGGCCCCGGTCGAGCGCCTTCATCAAGGTGACGTGCGCGACCCCAAGCATGCGCGCCGCCGCTCGGATCGAAAGTCGTTCGCGTTCACTCATCGTGGTTGCTCCTGTTCGGTGGCATCAAGCTGTGGCCTCGGTCGATGGGGGAAGAAGGCGCCTCTGCGACCCCGCAATCCCGCTGGTCGCAAGAGGACCCGCGGCCGTGGGGGGGCTGCAGGGTGGTGTGGTCCGGGTGGTCCGGGGTAGTCGCCCGAGCCCGGACCGCGGAGGCGCGCGTCCCTGGCTATTTGGTCCGGGTGGTCCGGGTGAGAGAGAGAGAAGAGGAGACCAGGGACGCCAAGACTTGGTCCGGTCTTCCCCTGGTGCCCCCGCGTTCTCGTAACCCCGGGAACACCCGGGCCACCCGGACCACCCGGCCCGAACACGTAGGGACGGGGCTCCTGTGCGGTCCGGGTTCTGCTCCCAACCCGGACCGCACAGGCCGGCGCAGCTCTCGGGCGCCCGCGCCTGCTGGTCACAGGAGGTCCTCCATAACCCGCCTGGAGTCGGCTGCGGACGTGTCCCTTCCCGCGTCTTCGCCCCAAACCGCGGAGGAGAGTCCCAGCACGGAACAGAACCGCTCGCGCGCCTCGGCGAGCGTTCCGAGTTGGTATCCCCGGACTCGCGCGCCACCGACTGATCGCGGTCGCTCGGTTGCGAAGAAGCGCGCGAGAAACCTGCCGATCACCGCAGGGTCTTGGAGGCGCCTATGCTTTCCGCTTCGTGCCCAGTCTTCGTGGCTTTGGTAGAGCGTCGTCGTTGCGGCGAACGTCGGCCACTCGACCGCGCTCGGTGAAAGCTCGCCGAGCGTCAGCACGTGGAACAACCACGCTTCCGCGCCCTCGAGAGACTGCATCATTTGCTCGTGTCGGGCCTCGGTCCTGGGGATGTCGCGCACCTCGTAGCTACCGAGCGGTTCGGAGAGGAGGTCGTGCAACATCGCAGCGATGACATCGTCGTTCCTCACCGCCGCTTGCAGGGCCCGGAAGTACGGTCGGTTGCCGACGCGAGAACTGGCCACGTCGAGGACCGCGAAGCGGCGGTCGTCCAGCGCAACCGGAACCGCCCAGTTCTCGTTCGTGGTCATGAGGATGTGCAGGTAGTTCGGCACCTCGACCGCATCGATCCCCTTCTGCTCGAGAAAGATCGTCGGGTCGGTTGCGAGCGCCTTGAGGGCCGACGTGCCGCTGCGATCTCCGGGGAAGACGGCCTCGTTCGCCACGAGCAGGAGGAGGTCGCGAAGGTGCGCGTTGAACTGGCCCGTGACCGCGCGCTGGCTTGCCACGGCCATCCCGTGCTGACCACACATCCTCTGCAGCGCGTAGCCAACAACGCTCTTCCCGGCGCCCTGGACGCCTCGCAGAACCAGGACGACCTCTCCTGGCTCATCCGGCCGCTGCACGAGGCGGCGCAGCCAGCCCATCACGTAAGCATCCAGTTCGTCGTTCTTGGAGCAGATGACGTCGTGGATGTGCTCGCGCAGAAGCGACCAGTCACCGGGCTTGGGCGCTACTGCCCAGCCACCCCACAGGTTCAGCACGTCGGACGGGAGAGAGCGACCCGGCACGAAGACCACGCCACCGAGGTACTGCCTGCGGCCGGGCCACTCGAGCCAGCTCTTCGCCATCGGGATCTGCCGGCCCTTTTCGTTGAGGACCGTTCGCCCGAGATAGCGCGCCTTGAACTCTGCGAACGAGAAGCGCTTGAGCATCCTTCTGCGGCGTGCGTGATCGTACGACTCGCACGCGACGAAGTGCCGTCCCGACTCCTCGATCACGAAGAACTGACTGTTGAGATCGTCCAGGCTGACGAAGGCTTCGTCGCGCGCGAGCGCTGGCCCGAAGTCCTGCTCGGCTGTGGGCTCGGGTCGCCAGCCGTGCTTCTTGGCGAAGTGGAAAAGCGATCCGAGCGTGACGCCGTTTCGCTTGAACGACCGCCAACGGTCCGCCGGCTCGCCGTTCTTGTACTTTCCGCCACCAGCACTCCACTCGTTCCAGAGCGCCAGCCCCTCCGCGCTGCCTTCAAATCCGAAGTGCAACGCCATCCCAACCCTGAGCCACTCATCGTGGCCGACGTCCGGGTCGATCGCGTCCAGTGCACTCCGGATCTTGTCGACCTCCTGCGCGGACAGCGGCACGTGCTCATCGCTCCGGGTGGCTGCGACGGTTGCCTTGGGTGCTAGCGCCCTGAGGAGCGCGTCCAGCTCCTTCTGCTTGTCCAGCAGTTCCGCGGGCGCGCCGTCGTAGGTGTCGCCAGTGATCGCGGCGTACCGCTTCTCGCTGTAGACCTCGATGTGCTCGTCACCGGCAGCTGCTGGTGGAACTAGCTTGGAAAAAGCGTGCGGGACGCTCCCGAGCGCGAGCACGTGTAGCCCACGTCCGGACAGGCTCCGCTCGACGTAGGTCCCTCGGAACGGCTCGAGCAGCGGCGCCGCCCAGGGCAGGAGGGCTCCGCTCGTGTCCAGGCAGTGGTCGAAGTCGATGAAGACGACGCCGAGCTTGCGTTGGAAGACGAACCCGACGCCGGCCTGCGGGTCGTCGTACGTGCGCTTGAGGAACGCCAGCGCGTCGCGGAACGGCCGCCACGTCTTGGGGTCGTTGGTCTTCGCCAGTCGAGCGCAGCCGGGCAGGATCAGCGGCTTCTTGGCCTTGTGGCCGACCCAAGCGTCCGTCGCGATGAGTTGTGCAGGTAGCGCAGCGCGCAGCGCTTCCGGAGAGGGCTTGGTTGTCATCGCCGAGCCTCCTCCCGGCCAGGCATCTCCACGGCGTAGTCGCGCATCGCTTTGAGTTCGCGCACGCGACGCTGGATGAGGCGGTCCGCTGCGTGAGCCGGGTTGGGCGCGATGGCAGCCAGTTCGCGCGCTTGTCGACCCAACACGCGGATGAGGACCGCCCGCTCACCGGGCTTGAGGATCGCGACGAGGCGCTCGAAAGCCTTCCACTCACGCGCGGTCATTGGACCCGCCTCCATCAGGCACGGCCCCGCCAAGCTTCTTGAGCGCGAGGCGACGCGCCGTCACCAGAAGGCGCGCGCGCCGCTCCAGCACTCGCCGCATGACGGCGTCCCCGGACGTGCCGCGGATGAGCGCGTCGGTTTCCCAGAACGCGCGGTCACAGTACGTGAAGAGAACCTGCAGCTCTCTCGGCTTGAGGACCTCGACCAGTTGCGCGAGCGCCGCCGCTTGCTTGCGGGTCAAGGCGCCTTCCTCCGAGCGAGGATGTCGCCCACCGTCATGCGGCGGAGCGCGGCAGGGTCAACAGTGCCGCGCCTCGCGCGCGGAGCTTGTGCCGCCCGCGGCGCGGCGCCCTTGGCGTCGAAACCCTCGGCTGCCAGTCGCTCGACCTCGGCGAGAGGGATCCGAACCGCGTTGCCCCACGGCACGGTGCGCAGCCGGCCAGTGCGGATGAGGAGTGAGAGCGTGCGGCCTCTGTCGATGCCGAGCTTCTTCGCCGCCGCACGCTTCGAAAGCGCGAGGGGGAGGGGATCATACTTGGGCGTGAGGGCAGTAGACCGCTTCGCGGACGTAGGCATGGCGAACCCTTCCTTTGGGGTTCGCCACGCCGGCTCGGGTTCCGCGTGGAGATCGGTCTCGTGCCGTCGCAGTCGGGTGACCAGCGACTTTGCCTATCCGCGCCCTGGGGAGTTCGTGGAGAACCGGCCTTCCCGCTGCCACCGACTCTCAAGGCCCCAGGCGCGGGGCACAAGCTATGTTGACTGCGAGGCTACGAGACCACAGGCGGCACGCCAGCGTCAAGGTAGAGGCGGCCGGGTGAAGCCGGGTCACACCAGCGTCGGCACCTTCCGCACGCTGGCGTGTGTCGCATAGAACCGCTTCGTCGTTCGGGCCGACTTGTGGCCCAGGAACGCGGCGACGGCGGCCGGGTCGGCTCCAGACTCGATCGCCCAGGTCGCCACCGAGTGGCGCAGCCGGCCGGGCGTGAACACCGGGATCCCGACCTTGCCGTCCGGGCGCTTCACCGACTTGCAGGCGGCGCGAACGGCGCGGTCGTACCATTCACGCGAGACCGCGCCGTGCTCGAGCAGGCGCTTCGCCGCGTCGACGACCGCGGCCGAGACGCGGGTCCGAATCGGCTCGCCGGATTTGTGCATCGGGCAGATGAGCACGCCCGCGACACCGTCCTGCACCACCGCCTGCGGGAGAGGCTCGATGGAGCCGCTCGCGGCGAACCGGACGACCTCGGTCGTGTGCCAGCCGGTGCCGGCTTGGATCGTGAGCACGTCGGACCACGGCGCGTCGCGCGGTTCCTTCTCCTCCTCGTTGTCGGACACCACGCGGAGGACCGTGCCGGACTTCGTCTGCCGGCGGGCCTGCTTGCGCTGCTCGTGCTTGGTGCGACGCTCCTGCTCCTCGGCGCGGAGGTACTCGATCACGAGGTCGATGTGGTCGCGCGGTATGGTCTTGAGGCGGCGCCACTGCTCGGGCGTGGCGGCAGGGGCGGAGAGGTCGAGCGTGCAGTCATCCGCGGAGGTCAGCAGGTGGCGCCGCTTGCGGAGCCAGGAGTAGAGCGCCTTGAGGACAGCGATCCGCTGCCGGCGCGAGGTGGCACCCTCGAGCGGCGGCAGGATGTGGTCGCGCAACGAGGCGCGACGGAGGTCGACGCCTCGGAGCCTTTCCATCCACCAGGTCAGGATGGCCTTCTGCTTCCCCACCCACTGAGCAGTGTTCGCTCGTTCGCCGGCGGACCAAACCACGAACTCCTCGACCAGCTCGTTGTCGAGGAAGAGCGGCGCGGCGCGCGGCGTGCCCCCAGGCTGGAAGCCGGCCGGGTCCGACTCGAACCGCTCGAGCTGCTTGATGGCGGCGCGATGCGAGGTGGCGACGCCGAAGCTATAGCGGCGCCCAGCAACCATGCGCTGGATGTGGAAGGTCGTGGTGCCGTCCGCGCCGCGCCAGATCCGGCCGCCTTCCCAAGTCCCGATCCAAGAGCCTCGGTGCGATGCCCGACCTGCCTGCTGTTCCGGCGCCATGGCGTCCCCCTGTTACGTAACGGCTGCGTAACGAAGGGAACACAGCCCGAACGCTCGCCACAAGTATCTGTGGCGAGAACCGCGTCCTTACGGGCTGTTGTGAAGTGGTGAGGGGGAGAATCGAACTCCCGACCTAGGGATTATGAGACCCTCGCTCTAGCCGACTGAGCTACCTCACCGGTCCTGCGGAACGCGGGTTCATATCCCTCTCGCCGGGAACGCGTCAAGCGCGGCGCGCGCCCGGCCGCCCGGCCGCTGGGTGGGCGGCGACCGGGGACGGCGCGGCGCGGCGAGCAGCGGTCTCGCAACGCGGGTTCCGGCGGCCCCGCGTGGCGACCTGACCTGCCGCGCTCCCTCGGGTTAGATCTGCGCGAGGCAGCCAGCGCTCACAGCGAGGGGAATCCATGGGCTCGAAGCCGGCGAAGGACCAGACGCGGCGGGTGGAGAAGCGGGGCGACACGCCGAAGGCGCCGGACCGCGCCGAGCGGCCGCTGTACGGGCGCGACGAGATCGCGCGGGTGCTCGAGGCCCGGGACCGCTGGACGCAGGACGAGCTGGCGGAGGCGCTGGCGCGGCTGCCGCGGCGCAAGGCGGCCTTCCAGACCGACTCGGGCATCCCCATCCCCGACGTGATCGACCCGGCCCACCTGCCGGAGCACGACTTCCTGCGCGACGTGGGCTACCCGGGCGCCTACCCGTTCACCCGGGGTCCGCAGCCGACCATGTACCGGGGCCGGCTCTGGACCATGCGCCAGTTCGCGGGCTTCGGCACGCCCGCCGACACGAACCAGCGCTTCAAGTACCTGCTCGCCCACGGCGTGAACGGGCTCTCCACCGCCTTCGACATGCCGGCGCTCATGGGCTACGACGCCGACCACCCGATGAGCCGCGGCGAGGTGGGCAAGGAGGGCGTCGCCATCTCCACGCTGGAGGACTTCGAGATCCTGTTCGACGGGATCCCGCTCGGCGACGTGACCACCTCCATGACCATCAACGCGACCGCGGTCATCGCGCTCGCGATGTACGTCGCGGTGGCGGAGAAGCAGGGCGTGCCGCGCGCGAAGCTGGGCGGCACGCTCCAGGCGGACATGCTGAAGGAGTACATCGCGCAGAAGGAGTGGATGATCCCGCCCACCCCGGCGGTCGGCATCGTCTGCGACATGATCGAGTTCTGCGCGAAGGAGATGCCGCGCTGGAACCCGGTGTCGATCAGCGGCTACCACATCCGCGAGGCGGGGGCGACGGCGCTGCAGGAGCTGGCGTTCACGCTCGCCGACGGCATCGAGTACGTGCAGGAGTGCGTGGACCGCGGCATGGACGTGGACGCGTTCGCGCCGCGCCTCTCGTTCTTCTGGGACGTGCACAACGACCTGTTCGAGGAGGTCGCGAAGTTCCGCGCCGCGCGCCGGATCTGGGCGCGCACCATGAAGGAGCGCTTCGGCGCGAAGAAGCGCGAGTCGCTGCTGCTCCGCACCCACGCGCAGACCGCGGGCGTCTCGCTCACCGCGCAGCAGCCCTACAACAACGTGGTCCGCGTGGCGCTCCAGGCGTTCGCGGCGGTGCTGGGCGGCACCCAGTCGCTGCACACCAACTCGCTCGACGAGACCTACGCGCTCCCCACCGAGGAGGCGGTCACGGTCGCGCTCCGCACGCAACAGATCATCGCGCACGAGTCCGGCGCCGACCGCGTGGTGGACCCGCTCGCCGGCAGCTACTACGTCGAGTACCTCACCGACGAGATGGAGCGGCGCGCGATCGAGTACCTGCGCCGCATCGACGACATGGGCGGCATGCTCCGCGCGGTCGAGGAGGGCTACCCGCAGCGCGAGATCGCCGAGAGCGCCTACCGCTGGCAGCGCGAGGTCGAGAGCAACGAGCGGCTGGTGGTGGGCGTGAACGCGTTCCAGGCGCGCGAGGAGCAGCAGATCCCGCTGCTCCGCATCGACGAGACGGTCGCGCGCGAGCAGGTGGAGCGCCTGAAGGCGGTGAAGGCGCGGCGCAACGGCGCCCAGGTGGCCGCGGCGCTCGCCGGCGTGGAGCGGGCGGCGCGCGAGGGGACGAACGTCGTCCCGCCGGTCGTCGAGGCGGTGAAGGCCTACGCGACGCTGGGCGAGATCGCCGACACCTTCCGGAAGGTGCACGGGACCTACCGCGAGGACGGCCGGTTCTAGCGGGGCGCGTTCCGGTACACTGGCCGGGTGGACGGCTCCCCGGCGCCGCACTGGTCCGACGGCTACTACGGCGCGCTCTACCTCGAGCCGATCGCCGACCTGCTCACCCCGCGCCTGACGGCGCTGGAGGCCGAGGTCATCGCCGGCCTGCTCCGGCTCGGCCCGCGCGACCGCGTGCTCGACCTCGCCTGCGGGCACGGGCGCCACGCGCGGGCGCTGGCGGGGCGGGTGCGCGCGGTGGTCGGGCTCGAGCGCAGCGCCGCGTACCTGGCGCGCGCCCGGGCCTCGACGCCGACCCCGGCGCCCGGCGGGGAGCCCGGCCCGGCCTGGCTCCGCGCCGACCTCCGCGCGCTGCCGCTGCGGCCGGGCGCCTTCGACGCCGCGTTCTCCTGGTACGCCTCGCTGTTCATGTTCGACGACGCCGGGAACGCCGCCTGCCTGGCGGCGCTGGCGGCCGCGATCCGGCCGGGCGGGCGGCTCCTCGTCCACCACGCGAACCCGCTCCGGCTCGCGCGCCAGCCGCGCGACGCGTCGCGTCGCACCCTGCCGGACGGCTCCGTGGTGGAGGAGACCTCCGAGTTCGACCCGGCCACCGGGGTGGACCGGTGCGAGCGCCGGCTGGTCCGCCCCTCGGGCGCGGTGTTGGCGGGCACGGCGGAGTTGCGGTACTACAGGCCTTCCGAGTGGAGGACCCTGGCCGCTGGCGCCGGCCTCCGCGTCCTGGAGCTGACGAGCACGACCGGCGCGGGGGAGCACCCGGGCCGTGAGCTGGATCCCGAAGCGCCGGATCTCATCGCCCTCTTGGAGAAGCCGATCACATGAGCCCCGCCACCGAGCGCCCCCTCCGCATCCTCGTCGCCAAGCCGGGCCTGGACGGCCACGATCGCGGCGCGAAGATCATCGCCCGCGCCCTGCGCGACGGCGGCTTCGAGGTCATCTACACCGGCCTGCACCAGACGCCGGAGATGATCGTGGCCGCCGCGGTCCAGGAGGACGTGGACGCGATCGGGCTGTCCATCATGTCCGGCGCCCACATGACGCTCTTCCCCGCGGTGATCGAGCTGCTGAAGGAGAAGGGCGCCGGGGACATCGTGGTGTTCGGCGGCGGGATCATCCCGCAGGACGACGTGCCGCGCCTGAAGGAGAAGGGGACCGCCGAGGTGTTCCTGCCCGGCTCCTCCACCCAGGCGATCATCGAGTGGATCCGCGCGAACATCCGTCCGCGCGCCGCGGCCGCCTAGTCGCGTCGCCACCGCGCCGCCGGGCGCCCGCCCGCTCGCCCGCCGGCGCGCGGGGTCGCACGCGTTCGGCAGGGACCCCAGCGGTGCCCCCGGAGCGCCCTCGGCCGGCCTAGTGTCTCCCGCGGGAGGCGCTCATGGCTGCGAGGGTGGAGGAGCGGATCGTCGCGGGCGGCGACGGCGGCGCGCTCGTCGTCCACCACCTGGTGCTGCGCGGCTCGAACCGCGCCATCGGGCGCCACCTCGGGGAGATCGCCCGGACCCGCTACGGCGTGGAGGCGACCGCCGCGCGCGATCCGCTGCGCGTCCGCGTGCAGGCGGAGTGGCTCCGGCGGAACGCGCCGGTGCTCCACGAGCGCGTGCGCGGGGCCGCGGACGCGTTCGGGGTGGACGCGGCGGACGACGCCTACGACGTCTCGCGCCTGGGCTCGCCGCCGCCCGTCGCCGGCTGCTCCGCCGCGTTCGTGCCGCCGCGCGACGCCGCCGGCGGCCACCCGCTCGTCTCGCGCGCGTTCGACCACGCCATGCCGTGCGGGAACCGGCCGCGGGGCTGCGGGCCGGGCGCCGACCGGCCCTACCTGCTCGAGCTGCACCCGAGCGACGGGCACGCCACGCTCGCGATGGTGGCGTTCGACCTGCTCGGCGGCGCGCTCGACGGGATCAACGCGGAGGGGCTGGCGGTGGTGGCCGCCTCCGACGTGGAGGCGGCCGAGGCGCGTCCGCTCGAGCCGGAGGCGGAGCCGGTCGGCCTCGACGAGCTGCAGCTCGGGCGCCACGTGCTCGAGACCTGCGCGAACGCGATCCAGGCGCGCGAGGCGCTGCTCGCGGCCAAGCACCACTACGCCGCGTACCCGGTGCACTGGCTGGTGGCGGACCGCCACGGCGACGCGTTCGCGTTCGAGGTGGGCCTGGGCCGCAACCGCGCGCACCTGCTGGAGGCGGCCGGCCTCCCGCTCGTGCTCACCAACCACGCGCTGCACCGCCACCCGGAGGACGAGCCGCTGCCGGCCGGGCCCGGGCCCTCGGGCACCTACGCGCGCTGGCGGGCGCTGCGCGGCGCGCTGGCGGAGGCCACCGCCCCGTGGACGCCCCCGGCGCTCGCGGCGGCGGCGGCGCGGGCGTTCGTGGAGCCGCCCGGCGGCCCCGGCGAGCTGCCCGCGGATCGGACGCTGTGGCACGGGATCTACGACCTGCGGGAGCGCGCGCTCGAGGTGACGTTCCTCGAGCGCGAGGAGCCGGATCCGCTGCGCCCCGGGGGGCTCCGCACGGTGCGCACCCCGCCGCTCCGCCTCGAGCTCCGCGACTGACGGCGACCGCGCTACCCGCCGGTCCCGATCATGGGCAGCAGCCCGTCGCCGCCGCGCTCCATCTCGTGGCGCTCGCCCTTGCCGAGCAGCGCCGCGCGGATGGCCGCCGCGATCTCCGCGTCGGTCGCGCCGCCCCGCAGCAGCTCCTTCAGCCCGAGCCGCTCGCGGCCGCCCAGGCAGGCGCGCAGCGAGCCGTCGGCGCCGACCCGGACGCGGTTGCAGCCGTCGCAGAAGTTCTCGGTCATGGCGCCGATGAAGCCGACCAGGCCGGTGACGGTCCGGCCCTCGTGCTCGGCGGTGCCGCGCATGTGGTAGGCGGGGCCCCAGCCGCGCGTGGCGTCGGGCTCGAGCCGGACGCCCTGCGCCTCGAGCAGCCGCTTCACCTCGGCGGTGGGCACCGGCCTCCCGGGGCCGAACGGCATCAGCTCGATGAAGCGGGCGGTGGCGCCGAACCCCCAGGCGAAGCGGGCCAGCGCGCCCAGCTCGTCGTCGTTCTGGCCGCGCACCACCACCACGTTCAGCTTCACCGAGGCGAAGCCGGCCCGGTAGGCGGCCTCGATCCCGGCCACGATCCGCTCCAGCGTCGCGGCGCGGCCGGCGATGCGGTGCAGCTTCTCCGCGTCGAGCGTGTCGAGCGAGACGTTGAGCCGCGTGACGCCCGCCTCGCGGAGCGGGCCGGCGAGCGACTGGAGCAGGTGGCCGTTCGTGGTGAGCGCCACCTCCTCGATGCCGGGGGCGCGCGCCACCTCGCGGATCACGTCCAGCACGTCGCGGCGGAGCGTGGGCTCGCCGCCGGTCAGGCGCACGCGCCGGATGCCGAGGCCGCCGAAGATGCGGACCAGCCGCGCGACCTCGTCGCGGGCGAGCGGGTCCTCGTGCGTCTCCGGCGCGGCCGGCGAGCAGTAGCTGCACCGGAAGTTGCAGCGATCGGTGAGGGAGAGCCGGAGGTAGACGATCCGGCGACCCTGGCCGTCCACGAGCGGCGCGACGGCCGGGGAGGGGGGTTCCTGGAGCACGGCGCCTCATACCACCACCGCGGGGGGAGGAGAAAGCCACCGGGCGGCCTGCGCGGGGGCGCGCAGCGCGGATTCAGATGGGCCGCTCGTCCGACGGCCGCGACAGCTCCAGCAGCTCGTCCTCGGAGAGCGACAGGAACGCGTCGGCGGCCCGCGGGTCGAACTGCGTCCCGGCGCAGCGCAGGATCTCCTTGCGGGCGTTCTCGGTGGAGGTGCGCTTGCGGTAGGGCCGGTCGCTGGTCATCGCGTCGAAGCAGTCGGCGATGGCGAAGATGCGGGCCGAGAGCGGGATGGCCTCGCCGGAGAGGCCGCGCGGGTAGCCGCCGCCGTCGAAGCGCTCCTGGTGGCAGAGCACCATCTCGGCGGGCACCTGCAGGAAGTCCACGCTCTTCAGGATGTTGAACCCGATCTGCGGGTGCTTCCGCATCTCGGTCCACTCCTCCGGCGTCAGCTTGCCCGGCTTCAGCAGGATCGCGTCGGGCACGCCGATCTTGCCGATGTCGTGCAGCAGCGCGCCGCGGCCGACGTCCGGGAGCGCGGACTCTGGTAGGCCCACCCGCCGGGCGATCGCGAGCGTGTAGCGGACCACGCGCTGCGAGTGGTCGCTGGTCTCGTGCTCGCGCGCGTCGAGCGCGGCCACCAGCGTCCACAGCGTCTGCGAGTAGGTGCTCTCGAGGTCGTGCAGCGTGCGGGAGAGCTCGGCGGTCTTCTCCTTGACCCGGTTCTCGAGGCTGCGCCGGTACCGCCCGCGCGCCAGCTCCAGCCGCCGCCGGCCGAGCGCCCGCTCGATCGCCCGGATGAGCTCGGTGACCTTCGGCGGCTTCAGCAGGTAGTCGGCCGCGCCGTTGCGCAGGCACTCGACCGCCGCCTCGGTGTCGCCGTACGCGGTCAGCATGATGACCGCGGTGTCGGGCGAGGCCTCGCGCATCTGCTCGAGCAGCCAGAACCCGTCGCGCGCCGGCATGCGCACGTCGCTGATGACGAGCGGGTAGTCGGTCTTGCGCGCCTCGTCCAGCGCCGCCTCGGCGCTCGCGACCGTGGTGCAGACGTATCCTTCCTCGCGGAGGAGCACCGTGATGACGTCCCGCACCGCGGCGTCATCGTCCACGATCAGGATCCGGGTGGCTTCGGGGGCGATCTCCGTCATTCGGAACCGGGGCGGACTGGGCGAACCCAAGAGGGGAGAAGCGCGCGGAGTATAGCATGCAGGTACGCTCCCCAATGTGTAGGGTAGCTGGGGGCGGGCGACCAAAGGAGCGGCGCGTCTTGACCCGGCTCGAACCCATCGCTACATCGGCGGCGCAATGAGCGTACCCCGCAGCAGCCTGCCGGTCCTCGGCACCGAGGCGCCCACCTCGCGGCGCGACATCGCGACCGCGATGCGCGAGCGCGGCATCCCGATGGACGCCAAGAAGCCGAGCTGGCTCCGGGTGAACGTGCCGGGGGGCGAGCGCTACCAGAAGGTCCGGGAGACGCTGAAGGGGCTCCAGCTCCACACCGTCTGCGCCGAGGCGCACTGCCCGAACGTGGCGGAGTGCTGGGGCGGCGGCACCGCGACCGTCATGCTGATGGGCGACGTGTGCACGCGCGGCTGCCGCTTCTGCAACGTGAAGACGGCCGCGCACCCGCCGGCGCTCGATCCCGACGAGCCGCGCCACCTGGCCGCGGCCATCGCCGAGCTGGGGCTCGACTACATCGTCGTGACCAGCGTGGACCGCGACGACCTGCCGGACGGCGGCGCCGCGCACTTCGCCGACGCGATCCGGCGGCTGAAGGAGATCCCCGGGCTGCTCGTCGAGGTGCTGACGCCGGACTTCCGGGGCGACCCCGCGGCCGTGCGCACGGTCGGCCGCGCCGCGCCGGACGTCTTCGCGAACAACCTCGAGACCGTGCGCCGCCTCACGCCGGCGGTCCGCGACGCGAAGGCCACCTACGACCAGACGCTCGGCGTGCTCGCGCAGATGAAGCGCGAGTTCCCGCAGGTGGTCACGAAGTCGTCGATCATGGTCGGCCTGGGCGAGCAGGAGGCCGAGGTGGTCGAGGCGATGCGGGACCTCCGCGCGAACGGCGTCGAGATCCTCACGCTCGGCCAGTACCTGCGCCCGAGCGCCTGGCACCTTCCGGTGGTGGAGTACGTGTCGCCCGAGCGCTTCGCGGCGTACCGGGACCAGGGGCTCGCCCTCGGGTTCCGGTACGTGGCGAGCGGCCCGCTGGTCCGATCGTCGTACCGCGCGGCGGAGCTGTTCCTGCGCGGCGAGATCGAGTCGAGGACGAAGCCCCGCTGACGACAGGAGCGAGCATGCGCCGAGAGCACGTGGTGGGTCCGCCGACGAGGCATCACCCGCGCGAGGCACGGGACTACGAGCCCGGCCGGTTCCTGAAGGAGTTCCCGCTCCACACGGTCATCCGCGAGGACGGCACCGCCGATCCGGACGAGGTGGTCCTGCCGGACGCGGAGGCCCTGCGGCTGTACCGGTGGATGGTGCTGAACCGGGCGCTCGACGAGCGGATGATCACGCTCCAGCGCCAGGGCCGGATCGGCTTCTACATCGGGTCGATCGGCGAGGAGGCCACCGTGCTCGGCACGGCCGCGGCCATGGACGAGCGCGACTGGATCTACCCGTGCTACCGCGAGCACGGGGCCGCGCTGCTGCGCGGCATGCCGCTCGTCACCTTCGTCTGCGACCTGTTCGGCAACGGCGGCGACGCCATGAAGGGCCGGCAGATGCCCTGCCACGAGGCGTGGCGGCCGGGCCGCTTCACCTCGATCAGCTCGCCCATCGCCACCCAGGTCTCGCAGGCCATGGGCGGCGCCTGGGCGGCGAAGCTGAAGGGCGAGGAGATGGTCGCCATCACCTACTTCGGCGAGGGCGCCACCAGCGCGCACGACTTCCACACCGGCCTGAACTTCGCGGCGGTGCGGAAGATCCCGGTGGTGTTCGTGTGCCGCAACAACGGCTGGGCCATCAGCGTGCCGCGCGAGCGGCAGACCGCCTCCGAGACCATCGCGCAGAAGGCCATCGCCTACGGCATGCGCGGCGAGCGCGTGGACGGGAACGACCTGCTCGCGGTGTACGCCGCCACCCGGCGGGCGCGGGCGCGCGCCGCCGCCGGCGAGGGCCCGACGCTGCTCGAGTGCGTGACCTACCGCATCGAGGGCCACTCGACCTCCGACGACCCGCGCGCGTACCGGCCGGCCGAGCTGGTCGAGCCCTGGAAGCGCAAGGACCCGATCCTGCGCATGCGCCGCTACCTCTCGAAGCGCGGCGCGCTCGACGAGGCGCAGGACGCCGCGCTCCGCGACGAGGTGCGCGAGCAGATCCAGCAGGCGCTGAAGGAGGCCGAGGCGTTCCCGGCCAAGCCGCCCATCGAGACGCTGTTCGCCGACGTGTACGAGGAGCCGCTCTGGCAGCAGCGCGAGCAGCTCGCCGAGATCGAGGCGGCGGTGGCCGCGGACCCGCGCGCGGCGAACCCGCGCCACTCCGACGCGTGATACAGGGGGCCGCATGCCCACCATGAACATCATCCAGGCGGTCAACGACGCGCTCCGGATCGAGATGCGCAAGGATCCGGACGTGGTGGTGCTGGGCGAGGACGTCGGCAAGTTCGGCGGCGTGTTCCGCGCCACGCAGGGGCTCTACGACGAGTTCGGCGCCGACCGCGTCATCGACACCCCGCTCGCCGAGGGCGGCATCATCGGCACCGCGGTGGGCATGGCGCTCTACGGCCTGAAGCCGGTGCCGGAGATCCAGTTCGCCGACTTCATCTTCCCGGCGTTCGACCAGATCGTGAACGAGGTGGCGAAGTACCGCTACCGCTCCGGCGGCCAGTACGCCTGCCCCATGGTCATCCGCACGCCGTACGGCGGCGGCATCAAGGGCGGCCACTACCACTCGCAGTCGCCGGAGGCGATGTTCATCCACACCGCCGGCCTGAAGGTGGTCGTCCCGTCCAACCCCTACGACGCCAAGGGGCTCCTCATCAGCGCCATCCGCGACCCGGACCCGGTGCTGTTCTTCGAGCCGAAGCGCGTCTACCGCGCCGCCAAGGGCGACGTCCCCGAGGGCGAGTACGCCGAGCCGCTCGGCAAGGCGAAGATCACGCGCCCCGGCAACCAGGTGACGGTGATGGCCTGGGGCTCGATGTGGCACGAGGTGGATCAGGCCGCGCGCGAGGCGGCGGCCGAGGGGTACGACTGCGAGGTCATCGACCTGCGCTCGCTCCAGCCGCTCGATCTCGAGACCATCGTGGCCTCGGTGTCGAAGACCGGCCGCGCCATCGTGGTGCACGAGGCGCCGCGCACCTGCGGGTTCGGCGCGGAGATCGCCGCGCTGATCCAGGAGCGCTGCTTCCTGCACCTGGAGGCGCCGGTGGCGCGCGTCACCGGCTTCGACACGCCGTTCCCGTACACGCTCGAGAACGAGTACCTGCCGCGCGCGCCGCGCATCCTGAAGGCCATCCGCGAGGTGGTCGCGTACTGAGGGGGAGTCGTCCATGGCCTACAAGCTCGAGCTCCCCGACATCGGCGAGGGGGTCGTCGAGGCGGAGGTCCAGCAGTGGTTCGTCGCCCCCGGCGACGCGATCACCGAGGACCAGCCGCTCGTCGAGGTGATGACCGACAAGGCGACGGTGGTGATCCCGTCGCCGAAGCGCGGCACGGTGGTGAAGCTGTTCTGGAAGGTGGGCGACGTCGCCAAGGTGCACTCGCCGCTCGTCGAGATCGAACTCGACGACGCGCCGCCGCGCCCGGCGCCCGAGGCCCCGGTGCGCGCCGCCACCGCGGCGGCGACGGCCCAGGCGGCCGCGGCGGCGAGCGTCGCCGTGGGCCGGCCGGCCCAGGCCGAGCCGCCCGCGGCGGCGGCGGCCCCCGCGGCGGCGGCCGGGCCCGCGGGCGCGAAGGCGCTCGCCACCCCCGCCGTGCGCGCCATGGCGAGGGAGCTCGGCATCGACGTGAACACGGTGCCGGGCACCGGCCCCGGCGGCCGCGTCACCAAGGACGACCTGTCGCGCGCGCGCGGCAAGGTGAACGGGCACGGCGGCGAGACGCAGGTGCCCGCGGCGCCCGCGCCCGCCGCGGCGCGCGCGCCGGTCCCCGCGCCGGCGCCGTCCGCTGCCCCGGAGGCGGACGAGCGGATCCCCCTCCGCGGCATGCGGCGGAAGATCGCCGAGAACATGGCGCGGTCGAAGCGGACCGCCGCCCACTTCACGTTCGTGGAGCAGGCGGACGTCACCGAGCTGGTCCGGGTGAAGGAGCGGATCGCCGCCGCCGCGAAGGAGGAGGGCGTCAAGGTCACGTTCCTGCCGTTCGTGGTGAAGGCGGTGGTGGCCGCGCTGCGCAAGTTCCCGAAGCTGAACGCGTCGCTCGACGACGAGCGCGGCGAGATCGTGCTGAAGCGCCGGTACGACGTCGGCGTCGCCTCGGCCACCGACGCGGGGCTGGTGGTCCCGGTGCTCCGCGCCGCCGACCGCCGCTCGCTCCTCGACCTCGCCCGCGAGATCGAGCGGCTCTCCCAGGACACCAAGGCCGGCCGCATCCGCCCCGAGGACCTGGGCAACTCCACGTTCACCATCACCAGCCTGGGCGCGCTGGGCGGGCTGTTCGCCACCCCGGTGCTGAACCACCCCGAGGTCGGCATCCTGGGCATCCACCGCATCCGGCCCACGCCGGTGGTGCGCGACGGGCAGATCGTCGCGCGCGACGTGATGCACGTCTCGCTGACGAGCGATCACCGCGTGGTGGACGGGCACGAGGCGGCCGCGTTCACCTACCAGGTGATCAAGTACCTCGAGGATCCGAACCTCCTGTTCATGCAGATGGTGTGATCGACTCGCACTGCCACCTCGACGCGCGCGCGTTCGACGCGGACCGGGCCGAGGCGCTGGCCCGGGCGCGCGCCGCCGGGGTGACCGACGTGGTGGTGCCGGCGGTGGGGCCGGACGGCTGGGCACCGCTCGCCGCGTGGTCCGCGGCGACCCCGGGCGTCCACCACGGCCTCGGCATCCACCCGCAGCTCCTGCCCGAGCTCGACCCCCGCGGCGACGACCGCCGGCTCGCCGACCTCGAGGCCGCGCTCGCCCGGGGCGGCGCGGTGGCCGTGGGGGAGTGCGGGCTCGACGGCCCCAGCGTCGAGGCGGGCGCGCCCATGGACCGCCAGGTGGCGGTGCTGCGCGGCCACCTGGCGCTGGCGCGCCGCTTCCGGCTGCCCGTGGTCCTCCACTGCCTGCGCGCGCACGAGCCGCTCCTGGCGCTGCTCGCCGAGGGGCCGCTCCCGGCCGGCGGCGTGCTGCACAGCTTCTCCGGCAGCGCCGACCAGGTCCGGGCCTACCTGCCCTCGGGCCTGCACTTCTCGTTCGCCGGACCGCTCACCTACGAGCGCGCCCGGAAGCCGCTCGAGGCCGCGCGGGCGGTGCCGCGGGACCGGCTGCTCGTCGAGACCGACGCGCCCGACCAGACCCCCCGCCCGCACCGCGGCCGCAACGAGCCCGCCTACCTCCCCGGCATCCTCGCCGCGCTGGCGGGCGCGCTCGGCGTGGGCGCGGCCGAGGCGGACGCGCTCACCACCGCGAACGCCCGGGCGCTGTTCCGGCTGGCTTGAGCGGGGCGCGCCGCCGCGCTACACCGGGCGCGGCATGGCCGGCGAACGCCCCGTCTCCCCCCGCCTCGATCGCACCGCCCGGCTGCTCGGGCTCGAGGCCATGGACCGGCTCGCGCGCGCGCACGTGGTGGTGCTGGGCATCGGCGGCGTCGGCACGGTCGCGGCCGAGGCGCTCTGCCGCGCCGGGGTCGGCCGGCTCACGCTGGTGGACGGCGAGCGGATCGAGGAGACGAACGCGAACCGCCAGCTCCACGCGCTCGACGGCGCGTTCGGCGAGCCGAAGGCCGCGGCGCTGGCCGAGCGGCTCCGGCGCGTCGCCCCGGGGGCGCGGGTGGACGCGGTGGTCGAGCGCTACGACGAGCGGACCGCGGCGCGGCTCGTGCCGGAGGGCGTGTCCTTCGTGGTGGACGCGATGGACACGGTGGTGGCGAAGCTGCACGTCATCGCGCGCTGCCTGGAGCACCGCGTCCCGATCGTCACCTCGCTCGGCGCGGCGCGGCGGCTCGACCCGACCGCGATCCAGGTGACGGACCTCTGCGACACGCACGCCGACCCGCTCGCCAAGGACGTGCGCAAGTACCTGCGCCGCCGCTTCGGGATCTCGGCCACCGCGCCCACCGGCGTCACCGCGGTCTGGTCGGTGGAGGCGCCGCGGCCCACGCTGGCGCTGCCCGGGGACGAGGCCGGCATCCCGGGGACGCGCCCGCGGCTGCCCGGGGAGCGGCGCCGCGAGCCGAAGTGCTACGGGAGCGCGATGTTCGTCACGGGGGCGTTCGGGCTCGCCGCCGCGGCGGCGGTGGTGCACGCGCTCACCGGCGTGGCCCCGGCGTCGCCACGCACGCTCTCCGAGGCGGAGGCGAAGCGCCGGCGCAAGCCGCGCAGCCGCTGACGCGGTGCGGGGCGGGGCGGGGCGGGGCGGGACCGCGGCGCCGGGCCGGGCCGCGCGGCGGCGCGCACCGGGCGGCCGCTGCCCGGACGGCCGGGCGCAGTGCCCTGTCCGGGCGGGCATTTTGCGTTTACCCGGCCTCATCCCGCCGTTAAAGTCCGCGCGTGCGCGGGGATGCCCGCGCTTCGCTCTTCCAGCTCCTTCATCGAGGGAACGCCATGCCCACCCAGACCTACGACGCCATCGTGATCGGCGCCGGCACCGGCGGCTACCCGGCCGCCATCCGCCTCGCGCAGCTCGGCAAGAAGGTCGCGCTCGTCGAGAAGGACGCCACGCTGGGCGGCGTCTGCCTGAACTGGGGGTGCATCCCGTCGAAGGCGCTCATCGCCGCCGCCAACCTGGTGGACGAGATGCGCGGCGCGGCCGACCGCGGGATCATCGCCGAGCCGCCCCGCGTGGACGTCGCGAAGCTGCGCGAGTTCAAGGACGGCGTGGTGAAGAAGCTCACCGGCGGCGTGGCGCTGCTCGAGAAGGGCAACGGCGTCGAGGTGGTGCGCGGGACCGCGACCGTGGTCGGCCCGACGGCGGTCGAGGTCGCCGGCAAGGACGGGCAGAAGACCCGGCTCGAGGCCGGCGCGATCCTGGTCGCCACCGGCGCGCGGCCGATCGAGATCCCGGGGTTCGCGTTCGACGGGAAGGACGTCTGGAGCGCGCGCGAGGCGGTGGATCTCCCGGAGGTGCCGAAGCGCCTGGTCTGCATCGGCGGCGGCATCATCGGCATGGAGCTCGGGACGGTCTACGCGAAGCTCGGCGCGGAGGTGACCTTCCTCGAGGCGCTGCCGCAGGTGCTCACCGGCGTCGATCCGGACGCGGTGCGCCTGGTGCAGAAGGGGCTCCGGCAGCGCGGCGTCGCGGTCCACGTGAACGCGAAGGCGAAGGGCTACGAGCGCCGCGGCAAGGACCTCGTCGTCAAGGTGGAGATCGACGGCAAGGAGCAGGAGATCGCCTGCGACAAGATCCTGGTCGCGGTCGGCTTCAAGCCCAGCTCGGCCGGCTTCGGCCTCGAGCAGGTGGGCGTGAAGATCGGGCCGAAGGGCTTCATCGAGGTGGACCCGCAGTACCGCACCAGCGTGCCCACGATCTTCGCCGCCGGCGACGTGACCGGGCCGCCGCTGCTCGCGCACAAGGCGTCGAAGGAGGGCGAGATCGCGGCCGAGGTCATCGCCGGCCACAAGACGGTGCGCGACTGGGTGGGGATGCCCACCGCCATCTTCACCGACCCCGAGGTCGCCGCGGTGGGGCTCTCGGAGGAGGAGGCCCGCAAGCAGGGCTACGATCCGATCGTCGGCAAGTTCGCGTTCGGCGCGCTGGGCCGCGCCATCGCCATCCACCACACCGAGGGCTTCGTGAAGGTGGTGGGGGATCGCAAGACGAAGCTCCTGCTCGGCGCCAGCATCTGCGGGCCTGAGGCGGGCGACCTCATCGCCGAGGCCGCGCTCGCGCTGGAGATGGGCGCGTACCTGGAGGACGTGGCGCTCACCATCCACGCCCACCCGACGCTCCCGGAGGCGTTCAACGAGGCCTGCCGCGCCGCGCTCGGCGAGGCCATCCACATGCTGAACCGCCCGGAGCGCCCGAGGAAGGGCGAGGCCGGCGCGGGCGCGCGGGCCTGACGGGCGCGCTCCGCCGGGCACCCGGCGCCGCCGTCCAGCGGCGCGCGGACCGGCGGGGAGGGCATCGATGCCGCGCGTCCTGCGCACCTACCGCCTCGGCCGCGTCGAGTACGAGGACGGCCTCGGGCTCATGCGGCTCGCCGCCGACGCGGTCCGCGCCGGCACGCCGGCCGCGACCGACTTCCTGTTCCTGCTCGAGCACCCGCCGGTGCTGACGCTGGGCCGGAGCGCCGGGCGCGAGCACATCGTGGCCGCGCCGGCCTGGCTCGAGAAGCAGGGCTTCGAGATCCACGAGACCGATCGCGGCGGCGACGTCACGTACCACGGGCCCGGCCAGATCGTCGGCTACCCGGTGCTCGACCTGAACGGCCGCAAGGACGTGCGGCGCTACGTGGGGGCGCTGGAGGAGGCGATGATCCGCACCTGCGCCGACTTCGGCGTGGAGGCGGGCCGCCACCCCGAGCACCGCGGCTGCTGGGTGGGGCGCAAGAAGATCGGCGCCATCGGCGTGCACCTCTCGCGCTGGATCACCTCGCACGGCTTCGCGTTCAACGCCCGCACCGACCTCGCGCACTTCCAGGTCATCGTCCCGTGCGGCATCGCCGATCCCCGCCTCGGCGTGACCAGCCTCGAGACCGAGCTGGGGGCGCGCGGCCGGGCCACGCCGGAGCAGGCCGAGATCGAGAACCGGATCGCCGCGCACCTCGCCGACGTGCTGGAGCTGGCCCGCACCGACGCCGGGCCCGACCTGCGCACCATCTCGGTGGTCCCGGTGCGCGGCGACGGGCGGGTGCTCCTGCTCCGCCGCAGCGCGGAGCGCGGCGGCTTCTGGCAGCAGGTGACCGGCCGCATCGAGCCGGGCGAGTCGCCGGAGCAGGCGGCGCGGCGGGAGCTTCGGGAGGAGACCGGCGCGGACCTGCCGGTGGCCTCCCTCGGCTACCGGCACGCGTTCGGCCTCGACCCCAGCATCAACCGCGTCCGGCCGGGCGCGCTGGTGGTGGTGGAGGAGGTGGCGTTCGCGGCCCGGGTGCCGGACGGCTTCGAGCCGCGCCTCTCCGGCGAGCACACCGAGCACGCCTGGGTCACCGGCGAGGAGGCGGCCGCGCAGCTGCGCTTCCCGGGGCTCCGGCGGGCGGTGCGGCTCGCGCTCAGCGGCCGGCGCTGAGCCCCTCGAGCGCCTGCGCGGTCGCGGCGAAGCCGCCGGGCGCGTCCCGGACCCACTCCGCGATCCGGTACACCGCGCCACCCGCGCGCCGCTCGCCCGGCCCGAGCCGGATCTCGCCCGCGTGCAGGCACACCTCGACCCGGCAGCGCGCCCCCGCCGCGCGGGCCAGGGACTCGCTCAGCCCGGCCCCGAGCTCGGCGGCGTCGGCGCGCGCCGCGCGCGCCGCCTCGGGCGACGCCGGCAGCACGCGCGTGGCGAGCAGCGTCCCGCCGGCGCGCACGTCGATCTCCCAGCCTGCCGTCGCCAGCCGCCCGGCGGCCGCGTCCTCCAGCTCGAGCAGCGCCAGGACGTCGCCGGGCTCGAGCCCGCGCGCGGGCGCGAGCGACACGTGCAGGACGGCCGCGCGGGCCGCGTGCTCCTCGGCCTGGCCGGCCAGGCCCGCCGCCGACCGGAGCGCCTCCAGGAACGCGGGCGCCGAGCCGAAGCGCTCGTCCGGGCGCTTCGCCAGCGCGCGCTCCACCACCGCGTCCACCGCGGTCGGCACGGGCGCGAGCCGGCCGGGCCGGGGGGGCGGCGCGCTGAGGTGGAGCCGCTCCAGCTCGAACTGGTCCTCCGACCAGAACGGCAGCTCGCCGGTGAGGAGCTGGTAGAGCAGCACGCCCAGCGCGTAGACGTCGGCCCGCGCGTCCACCGCCTCGCCGCGGATCAGCTCCGGCGCCATGGCGTGCGCCGACCCGAGCCGCTCACCGGTGACGGTGATGCTCGGGTCGTCCGGGCCGGCGGCGTGCGCCACGCCGAAGTCGAGCAGCTTCACGCGAGGCGGGTCGCCGGTCTCCACGAACACGTTCGACGCCTTCACGTCGCGGTGCACCACGCCCGCCTGGTGCGCGGCGTCGAGCGCGGCGCACACCGGCGCGAGCAGCTCGACCGCCTCGGGCAGCGAGAGGCGCCCGCGCGCGAACACCAGCTCGAGCAGGCTCCGCCCCTCCAGCAGCTCCATGGCCACGAACGGCCGGCCGTCGGCGAGCGCCCCCAGCTCCAGGATCTCGACGACGTTCGGGTGGCTGAGGCGGGAGAGGATGCGCGCCTCGCGCACGAACCGGCTCGCCATCTCCGGGGACGCCGCGTAGACGTGCGACAGGACCTTCACCGCCGCGCGGCGTCCGGTGGCGCGGTGCGCGGCGAGGTAGACGACCCCGTGCCCGCCGGCCGCGAGCGAGCGGATCAGCTGCCAGTCGCCGGCGAAGGCGCCCGCCGTGAGCGTCTCCGGCGCCGGGGCGCGGCCTCCAACAGGGGGCGTGGCACCGGGCAGGGGAAGGGTGGCCTTTTCTTCGGGCATCCTCGATCCCCGGTTTAGCATGGGCGCGTGAGCCTCACTCCCCGCGCCGTGCTGGCCGGCTCCGTGTTCGGCCTGCTCCTCGCGGCGGGCAACGTCTACATGGGGCTCCGGACGGGCTTCTGGGAGATCGGGATCGTGACCGCGACGGTGCTCGCCGCGGCGCTCTACCCGGCGCTGCGCCTCCGCGTGGATCCGGTGGAGGTCACCGTCATCCAGTCGATCGCCACGGCCACCGGGGCCGGCCCGGCGGCGGCGGGCCTGCTCGGCGCGGTCCCGGCCCTGGCGCTACTCGGCGCGCCGGCGCCGGCCTGGGCGGTGATCGGGTTCGGGATCGGGGCCGGGGCGCTGGGGGTGCTGCTGGCGCACGGGCTCCGCCGGCGGCTGCTCGAGGACGAGAACCTCCCGTTCCCGAGCGGGATCGCCGCCGCCGAGGTGCTGCGCACCGCCGGGAGCACCGGCGCGCGCCCGCTCGGCGTGGCGGCGGCCGTCGCGGCCGCGTTCACCGGGCTTCGCGACGGGCCGGGCTGGATCCCCGCCGCGGTCCTGGCCGGCGGCCGGCTCGGCACGCTCGGCCTCGGCATGGCGCTCTCCCCCATGCTGGTGGGCGCGGGGGCGCTCGTGGGGGTGGCCAACGCCAGCGCGCTCGCGCTCGGCTCGGCGGTCGCCTGGTTCGCCATCACGCCGGCGCTGCTGCGGGCCGGCGTCCTCCCCGAGCTCTCCTACGTGACCGCCGCGAGCTGGCTGCTCTGGCCCGGCGTCGGGCTGGTGATCGGCGGCGCCGTCGTGTCGCTCGTCGCCGACCTGCGCGCGTTCGCGGCCGGGATGGCGGACGTGGGGGCGCTCGCGCGCGGCGCGTCGCGCTCGGTCGGCACCGTCGCGCTCACCGCCGGCGCCGTGATCCTGATGATCGGCGCGGCCCACGCAGGGCTGGGGCTGGACCTCCGCGCGGCCGCGCTCATCGCGCTGCCCACGGTCATCGGCACGGTGGCGTGCGCCCGCGTCGCCGGCCGGACCGACGTCTCGCCCATCGGCGACGTCGGCCAGGTGCTGCAGGGCAGCGCCGGGGCGCTCGGGGCGGGCGCGGTGGGGGCGACCGGGGCCGGCGCGCTCGCGGCCTCCATCGCGAGCCAGACCACCATCTCGCTGTGGTCGCTGCGGGCGGGCGCGCGCCTCGGGGTGTCGCCGGCGCTCCAGCTCCGCGCCCAGGTGCTGGGGGTGGTGCTCGGGTCGGCCGCGGCGGTGCCGCTGTACACCGCCTTCGTGCGCGCGCACGGGCTCGGGTCCGCGGAGCTGCCGGCTCCCACCGCCCTGCGGTGGCAGGCGCTGGCGGAGGCGGTCGGGGAGGGCGGACACCTGCCGCACGGCGCGCTGGCGCTGCTCGGGGCGAGCGCGATCCTGGGCATGCTGCTCGAGGTCGCCGGGCGCCGCTGGCCGCAGGGAAGGCTGCCGAGCCCCGGCGTGGTCGGGCTCGGCTTCCTGGTCCCGGCGCACTACGTCGGCGCGATGGTCGTGGGCGCGCTCCTCGGCGCGTGGGCGTCGCGGCGGGGCCGCGGCCGGTACGTCGAGCCCGTCGCGGCCGGTGCCATCGTGGGCGAGTCGGTGGTCGCGCTGACCGTCGCCGCGCTGATGAGCGCCGCCGGGCCACGCTGAGCCGGCGGCCGGCGCGGGATCGGATCAGCGGGCGACGGGTGAGGTCCCCGGCTCGCCCTCGACGCGGGCCACGGACAGCCGGAGCCGGCGCTGCATCACGTTGGGGATCCGCTCCGCGAGGTCGAGCGCCTCCCGGATCGCGCTGCGCGCCTCGCCGTGCCGTCCGGCGCGGAGCGCCGCCAGCGCCCGCAGCTCCTGCACCTCGATCGGCTCCTGCTCGACCGACTCCGCGCGGGAGCGCTCGCAGAGCCGGTCCCACTCGGCGGGCCCGGCCGCGTCCAGCGCCAGCTCGACCGCGGCCTCCAGCACGGCGTCCGACGGGGCGAGCCGGGCCGCCGTCCGCGAGCGCTCGGCCTGCCGCACCTCCTCGAGCCAGCTCCGGGCGGCGTCGGCGTCGCCCACCCACGCGTGCAGGCGCACCATGAGCAGGCGCGCCAGCGGCCGGGTGGCCACCTCGAGGTGCCGCCGCTCGATCTCGACCGCGCGGTGGACGTGGGGCAGGGCGGCCTCCGGGGCGCCGGACCAGTAGTGGAGCTCGGCGGCGTTGAACTGGCCGATGTACTCGATCCCGACCATCCCGAGGTCGCGGCCGATCCGGACGAACGCGGCCTGGTCCTCCAGCGCGTGCCCGAGCTCTCCGCGCGCGATCCAGAGGCTGCGGCGGTTGTTGAGGGCGGACGCGAGGTGCAGCGCGTCCCCGCGGGCGCTCGCGATGGCGAGGGCCCGCCCGAGCGCACGCTCCGCCTCGGCGATGCGCCCGAGGACCGGGAGGGCGGCGCCCCCGAGCACGAGCGCCACGACCAGCGTCTCGTAGCCCTCGTCGCCGAGCGGCTCGGCCAGGACCGCCGCCGCCTCCACCGCGGCGGCGCCCTCCTGCCAGCGGCCCGCCCGCAGCATGGCCCGGCCGCGCGCCACCATGAGCCGGGCGGCCAGCAGCGGGCTCGGGCTCGTCCCGGCCAGCGCCTCGGCGGCGCGCAGCCGCTCCGAGGACGCGCCGTAGTCGTTCATCCAGTCGAGCGCGGTCGCCTCGTCGAGCAGGCACTCGATCTCGCCGCTCCGGTCGTGGAGCGCGCGCGCGGCGGCCGAGGCGGCGCCCAGGTCGGAGATGGCGTCGCGGTACCGGCCGAGCCGGTACCGGACCAGCCCGCGCCCCCGCAGCGCGGAGAAGCGGCCCCGCTCGTCGTCCTCGGCGAGGAGCGTGAGCACGCGGGTGTAGTGCGTCTCGGCCTCCACGTACGCGTGGCGCCCGCGCAGCGCCTCCGCGATGCGGAGCCACAGCGAAGCGGCCTCCGGCCTCAGCCCGCAGGCCTCGGCGTGCACCGCGAGCCGGGGCAGCCGCTCGCCCTCCGGGATGTCGGCCGCCAGCAGGTAGTACCGGAACGCGGCGCGGTGGACGGCGCGCCGCTCCGGGTCCGACGCCGACGCCGCCACCGCGTCGCGGAGCAGCGGGTGACGGAACGCGACGCGGTCCGCCCGCTCGGTGAGCACGCGCAGCTCGAGCAGGCGCCGGGTGGCGACGTCCGGATCCAGGCTCACCAGCGGGCCGCCCCCCTCGCGGTCGAGCTCCGCCACGATCCCGGCGACCTCCGCGCCGGTGACCTCGTCGGCGAGCAGCGCCACCAGGCGCGCGTGCGCGCCCAGCGCCTCGGGGAGCAGCGCCAGCTCCTGCTGGGCCAGCCAGTCCACCAGCGGCAGGTCCGGGACGCGGTCCAGCTCGTCGGTGGCCACGTACCAGTTGCCGTCCGCCGCCTGCTGCCGCACCAGCCCCTGCGCGCGCAGCCCGCGCACCAGCTCGACGAGCAGCACCGGCACGCCGCGCGCGCGCTCGACCAGCCGGGCGATGGCGCGCGCCGGCACGTTCTCCGCCGGGAGCAGGAGGCGCCGGCACAGGTCCGCCGACTCGTCGGGCCCGAGGGGGCCGAGGGCGACGTGGATCGCGCGCGCGGCGCGATCGCCGAGGCTGGGCCGCGCCGTGGCGAGCGCGGGCCGGCCCAGCGCGCACACGAACAGCGGGACGTCCGCCTCGGCGAGCGCCGCGTACTCGAGCGCGTCCAGCGCGGCGGTGTCGGCGAAGTGCGCGTCGTCGAGCAGGACGCACAGCGGGCGCGCCCGCGCGCGGCGGCGCAGCGCCTCGCCGGTGGCGCGCATCGCGGCGGTCCGGAGCGCGCCCGGCGCCGCGCGCCACTGCCGGAGCGCCGGCTCGTCCGGCCCGACCCAGCCCAGCGCGAGCGCGACGGGGGCCCACGCCTCGCGCCCGGCGTCCGGGACCAGCGCGCCCAGCACGGCGCGGCCCCGGTCGGCGGGCGCCGGAGGCTTCGGCGGCAGCCCCAGGGCCCAGGCCAGCAGGGCGCGGAGCGTGTCGTCCTGGCCCACCATGCCGTCGCGGGCGCGGATCTCGAGCACCTCCGGCGCGCAGGGCAGGGCCCGCAGGCGCGCGGCCACCTCCGCGCCGACCGAGGTCTTGCCGATGCCCCCCTCGCCCGTGACCGCGGCGATGGCCGGGGCGTTCCGGAGGAGCGCGCCGTTCGCGGTCGTGACCAGGTGCTCCAGCACCGGCGCCCGGCCCACCAGGTGGGGCCGGGGCTGGGACTCATCGCCGGCGACGATGCGCAGCAGCCCGCCCCGGGCCGGGACCGTGCGCACGCTCGGCACGGCCGCCGCGGCGCGAGGGGTGAGGAGGACCTCGGCGTCCTGCGCCGGGCCGCCCTCCGCGGCGTCGGCCGGCGCGAGCAGGTACCGGGAGCCGGCCGCGGCGTCGTGGACCATCACGCTGGCGAGATCCACCACCGCGTGGCGCACGACGGAGTCGCGGAGGAGCGCGTGCGCGCCGTCGAGCGCCAGGCGAACCGCGTTCTCGCGGGCGCCCGGCTCGAACACGACCGACGCGGCGCGGGTCCCGAGCGCGCCGAGCCGCCCGCCCACCGACTGCGCCGCGCGCTGCAGGTGCAGCACGTCCGTGTCGTAGGCGACGCGCAGGAGGCCGACCGTCCGGGGGCGCAGCGCGGGCGCGCGCGGCGCGTCGGGGGCGGCGCGCGGCTCGGCCACCGAGGCGAACGCCTCCCGGAGCGCGACCCGCAGCGCGCTGCCGTCGGCGTAGCGCGCCTCCGGGAGCTTCGCCAGGCAGCGGAGGATGACCTCCTCGAGCGCGGGCGGCACGCCGGCGTGCTCGGACGGGCGCCCGGGCCGGCGCGCCAGGTGTGCCTGGCGCTGCTCGCCCGGCGAGCCCTCGAACGGCGGCGCCCCGGTCACGAGCTCGAACAGGATCGCGCCCGCCGCGTAGACGTCGGCGCGGGCGTCCGCGGCGTCGCCGCGGACCTGCTCCGGGGCCATGTACGCAGCCGTCCCGGCCGACGCGCCGGCCGGTGCGTCCTCCGTCGCGACGGACGCCGGCCCGTGCGCCAGCCCGAAATCGACCAGCCGGGCGCCGCCGGGCTCGACGAAGACGTGGCGCGGCTTGAGATCGAGGTGGCGCCAGCCGCGGCCGTGCAGGGTCGCGAGCGCGTCCGCGAGCGCGAGCACCGCGTCGCGCAGGGCCTCCAGATCGAGGGGCGCGTCCTCCGCGCGGACGCGCTCGGCGAGCGACGGCGCGGTGAGCCGCTCGAGCGCGACCCAGGCGCGGCCGTCGTCGAGCATGCCGCTCGCGAGCACCGCCGGCGCGAGCTCGGGGCCGATCTCGCGCAGCGCGGCGGCCTCGCGGAGGAGCTGATCGCGCGCGCGCGGCGTGGACCCCTGGGAGATCTTCACGGCGGCGGCGGTCCCGTCGCGCGTGCGCCGCGCCGACAGGATCTCGCCGAACCCGCCCCGCCCGATCACGCCCTCGATCTCGAACCCCGGGATCGGCGGAAGGGCCGGCGGGCGGTGTCCGGGGAGGTTCACGGAACGCATCATACGACGCGCTCACGGGTGGGTCTCCAGAAACCCGTGACCGGCCGCCCGATATCCGCTTGGAGTAAAGCCCTGTGATCCTTAGGGACGCCGATCTGTCCCATTCACCCACAGCTTACCCCTGTCGAGTGTCACATGAACACGGGATATCGTACCCGTTTGAAGGGACAAAAAGTGGTGCGGAGCCGTGCCCAAAGGTGTGCGCAGGGGAGTGGCGGTGGGGCCCTATGTGCGCACAGGCGACGGTGGGAGGAATCCGATGCACAGCCACGCTCGTTCGTTCGTGATTGCGGCGCTTCTCGTCGTCTCCAGCTCCGTTCGCGCCGCACCGGCCGAGAACGGCCTCCTCGAAAACGGTCTGGTGGGCAACGGGGTCTTCACCAACGGCCTCGCGGAAAACGGTGTCTTCACGAACGGCGTGTTCACCAACGGCGTCTTCACGAACGGCCTCGCCGAGAACGGCGTGTTCACGAACGGCGTGTTCACCAACGGGGTCTTCACGAACGGCCTCGCCGAGAACGGCGTGTTCACGAACGGCGTGTTCACCAACGGCGTCTTCACCAACGGCGTCTTCACGAACGGCCTCGCCGAGAACGGCGTGTTCACGAACGGCGTGTTCACCAACGGGGTCTTCACGAACGGCCTCGCCGAGAACGGCGTGTTCACGAACGGCGTGTTCACCAACGGCGTGTTCACGAATGGCCTCGCCGAGAACGGCGTGTTCACGAACGGCGTCTTCACCAACGGGGTGTTCACCAACGGCATCCTGGAGAACGGCGTGTTCACGAACGGCGTGTTCACGAACGGCGTCTTCACGAACGGCGTGTTCACGAACGGCGTGTTCACGAACGGGGTGTTCACGAACGGCGTCTTCACGAACGGGGTGTTCACGAACGGCGTCTTCACGAACGGCGTCTTCACGAACGGCATCCTGGGGAACGGCGTCTTCACGAACGGCGTCTTCACCAACGGGGTGTTCACGAACGGCGTCTTCACCAACGGGGTGTTCACGAACGGCGTCTTCACGAACGGCACCCGTCTCAACAACGGCCTGGCGTTTGGCGCCGGCACCTCCGGGCTCGCCGCGAGCGGCCTGACCGGCAGCGCGCTCGCGCAGCCTGCGTTCGCCGCCTGGTTCGACCGCGACGCCGGGTACTCGTCGATGGTGATGAAGTACGTCGCGCAGTGTGCGCTGCCGGCCGGGCAGGAGCTGTCGTACGCCCGCGCGGGCGAGACCTACACGTGGCGCGGCGGCCTGGGCCTCGCGCCGCAGTGGGCCAAGGGCGGCGCCATCCCCGCCGCCGAGCAGGAGCTCGTGAGCGCCTGCTTCGCCGCGCACACCAACGCGTTCGGCAAGCACGTCCAGATCTCGGTCCGCGGCTACGGCCCGTCCGGCGACGCCATCCCGGTCACCGCCGACGAGGTCGCCGGCTGGCGGTTCAGCGAGGCGACGTACTTCGGCAACATGTTCGACGGCTCCGGCGTGTACGTGGCGCTCTCGACGGAGTCGCTCGACCCGCGCGTGTCCACGCCCCGCGGCTGCGCCGCCGAGCGCGGCGTCCCGGGCTCCTGCGGCCCCATGGTCCAGGCCGGCCTCGCCGCCGATCGCTGCACCGCGGGCGTGGACGGCGTCACGCACGCGTCCTGCTCGGTGAACGGGCGGTCGTTCCGGCCCGTGCAGGTCTTCCTGAACGCGGCCGACGTGTCCATCTCGGAGTGACCGAGGAGCCCTCCATGCTCGCCACCTTCGACCTGGCAGGAACCGCCCCCGCGCCGTCGCTGGTCTGCAGCTTCGCCAGCCACCTCGACGCGTTCGGCCGGGTGCTGCGGCTGTCCGACGGGCTGACCATCGGCCGCGCCGATCAGGCCGACCTGCCCGTGGACGACCGCGGCGCGTCGCGGCTGCACGCGCGCATCGCCCGCCGGCAGGACGGCGCCTGGACGATCACCGACCTCGGCTCGACCAACGGCACGTTCGTGAACGGCGTGCGCGTCCGGTCCGCCGTCCTCCGGGACGGCGACGAGATCCGCGTCGGCGCGGTGACCGCGTTCCGGTTCTCGGCGCGCGGCGACCTCCGCCGCACCGCGCTCGCCGCCTAGCGGGCCACCGGCCGTCCGCGGCCTCCGGCGCCCGGATCCTCGACGCGCGAGGGTCCGGGCGTCGCGCGTTCCAGGCCCGCCCGCCCGCTCCGGCCGGTCGGGCGGCGCCCCCGTTCGCATCCCTGCCGGGTGGCATGTGGCGCACGTTTGGGTATCATCGCGGTCCGTCCAGCCCAGGCCCCGAGTCCCGAACCGCCACCCAGTCCCCCGGAACCTTTCGCATGATCAGCGTCGAGAAGATCGGCGGCACCTCGATGTCCCGCTTCGACGAGGTGCTGCGCAACATCATGCTGCGCGACCCGAGCCGCGTGTACGGCCGCGTCTACGTCGTCTCCGCCTACGCCGGCGTCACCAACCAGCTCCTCGAGCACAAGAAGACCGGCGAGCCCGGCGTCTACGCGCGCTTCGCGAACGGCGGCGACTTCACCACCGCCATCGAGGCGCTCACCGGCAAGCTGAAGGCCATCAACGCCGGCCTGGCGCCGCTCGGGCTCGACCTGGCCCGCGCCGACGGGTTCATCGAGAAGCGCATGAAGGAGCTGCGCGCGCTGCTCGACTCGATGCGCCACGTCCTCGCGAGCGGCTACGTGCGCCGCGACAGCGTGCTGCTCGCCGCGCGCGAGATGCTCGCGGCGGTGGGCGAGGCGCACAGCGCGTTCAACAGCGTGGAGCTCCTCCGGGCCAAGGGCGTCGAGGCCTCGCTGATGGACCTCTCCGGCTTCGACGACGACGACCCGCTCACCATCGACGAGCGCATCCACAAGTGCTTCACCGGCGTGGACGTCACGCGCCAGGTGGTGGTGGTCACCGGGTACACGAAGGGCGTCGAGGGCATCATGCGGGAGTTCGACCGCGGGTACTCCGAGGTCACCTTCAGCAAGGTCGCGGTCGAGCTGCGGGCCGACGAGGCCGTCATCCACAAGGAGTACCACCTGTCCTCGGCCGATCCGGAGCTGGTCGGCGCGCAGAACACGGTGGTGGTCGGGATGACGAACTACGACGTCGCCGACCAGCTCGCCGACGTCGGGATGGAGGCGATCCACCCGAAGGCCGCGAAGCCCATGGAGCTCGCCGGCATCGCCATCCGCCTGAAGAACACGTTCGAGCCGGAGCACCCCGGCACGCTCATCACCAAGGACTACGTGGGCAGCCAGGCGCGCATCGAGGTGATCGCCGGCTCGCCGAAGGTGAGCGCGGTGGAGATCCACGATCCGTCGATGGTCGGGACGGTGGGCTTCGACCTCGGGGTGATGGAGATCTTCCAGCGCCACGGGATCTCGTACATCCTGAAGGCCACCAACGCGAACTCGATCACGCACGTGGTCTGGGAGAAGTCGGTCTCCTCGGCGTTCGTGGAGGAGCTCGAGAACCAGTACCAGAAGGTGACGGTGGTCCCGTCCGCCATCGTCTGCGTCATCGGGAGCAACATCGCGTTCCCCGGCGTGCTGGCCCGCGCCACCCAGGCGCTCGCGGACAACGGCATCAACGTGAACGCGTTCTCGCAGTCGCTCCGGCAGACGAACATGCAGTTCGTGATCGACCGCAAGGACTACAAGCAGGCGGTGATCGCGCTCAACCGGGCGCTCTGCCTGAACCCGCCCACGCAGGCGGTGGCGTAGGGAGGCTGCCGGCGCCGCCGCCCGCGCGGGCGGCGGCCCGGGGCAGGCTCACAGCTCGAGCGCGCCCTCGTCCACCAGGCGCGACACCGCCTCGATGTCGCGGTAGAGCGCCCTGTCCTCGGACAGGTGCGGGACGCGCTCGCGGAGGCGGGCGTGCGCGTCGGCCACGCGCTGCGCAGGGCGGAGCGGGGCGCGGAGATCCAGCGCCTGCGCCGCGACCAGCAGCTCGATCGCGAGGCAGGTCCGCACGTTCTCCACCACCTGGCGCGCCTTCAGCGCGGCCGTCATGCCCATTGAGACGTGGTCCTCGCGGCCGGCGGAGGAGGGGATCGAGTCCACCGAGGCCGGGTGGCAGAGCACCTTGTTCTCCGACACGAGCGCCGCGCTCGTCACCTGCGCGATCATGAACCCGGAGTTGAGCCCGTGCTGGGGCGCCAGGAACGGCGGCAGCCCGGAGAGCGACGGGTTCACGAGCTGCTCCACGCGCCGCTCCGAGATGGCGGCGAGGTGCGAGGCGGCCACCGCGAGCACGTCCAGCGCGAGCGCCACCGGCTGGCCGTGGAAGTTGCCGCCGGACACGATCTCGCCGGTGTCCGGGAAGACCAGCGGGTTGTCGGTGGCGGCGTTCACCTCGCGCGCCAGCACGCCCCGGCAGAAGCCGATGCCGTCGCGCGCGGCGCCGTGCACCTGGGGCATGCAGCGGAGCGAGTAGGGGTCCTGCACCTTGTGGCAGCCGGGGCCCTGGTGCGAGGCGTTCAGCTCGGAGCCGGCCAGCAGCGCGCGCAGGTGCGCCGCCGCCTCGATCTGGCCGGGCTGGCCGCGCGCCGCCTGGATCTCCGGCGCGAACGGCCGGTGCGAGCCGAGCAGCCCCTCCAGCGTCATGGCGCCGGCGAGGTCCGCGAGCGCCGCCAGCCGCTCGGCGCGGAGCAGCGCCAGCGTGCCGACCGCGGCCATGGCCTGTGTCCCGTTCACGAGCGCGAGGCCCTCCTTCGGCTGCAGCACCACCGGCTCGAGCCCCGCGCGCCGCAGCGCCTCGCCGCCCGGGAGCCGCTCGGGCGGGGCCGCCGCGCCCGGCGGCGCGAGGAACGCCTCGCCGTCGCCGATCAGCACCAGCGCCAGGTGCGCGAGCGGCGCGAGGTCGCCCGAGGCGCCCACCGACCCGCGCTCCGGCACCACCGGCACCACGCCGCGCTCCAGCATGGCGAGCAGCAGCTCCAGCGTGCGCTCGCGGATGCCCGAGACGCCCTTCGCGAGCACGTTCGCGCGCAGCAGCACCAGCGCGCGCGCCTCGGCGAGCGGCAGCGGCGCGCCCACGCCGGCCGCGTGCGAGAGCACCAGGTTGCGCTGGAGCCGCTCGAGGTCGGCGCGCGGGATGCGCACCTCGGCGAGCGTCCCGAAGCCGGTGTTGATGCCGTAGTGCGCCTCGCCGTCCTCCAGCCGGGCGTCCACCAGCGCGCGCGATCGCCGCACGCGCTCGCGGGCCGCGGGGGCGAGCGCGGCGCGGGCGGCCCCGGTCGCGACCGCGCGGACCTGCTCCAGCGTGAGGGTCTCGCCGTCGAGGAGGAGGGTTTCCATGGGCGCTCCGTGCTGGGATGGACCGGCGGCGCCTTCCTATCACCGTCCGGGCGCCGGCCGCCGTCGCTTCCCGCCGGGGCACCCGCCGTGGTGTGCGGCGCCGCCCGGCGTCGCGGTTGCAGCGGGCGGGCCGCATGCCACGCCGCGTCGCGCTCGCCCTGGTGCTCTCCGCCGTCCTGCTGCCCTCGCGCTTCCGCGTCCAGGTGGAGTCCCCGCCCGCGCGGCCGGCCTGCGCGCCCGCCGGCCGCGGCGTGCCGCCGCGCCACTGGCTCGGCTGCGCCGCGGACCCGGGGGACCGCCGCCCGCTCGCGGCGGACGAGCGCCTGGTCCTGGCCCTGCCCCTCGACCCGAACACCGCCGGCGCGCGCGAGCTGGCCCACGTCCCCGGGCTCTCCCGGCGGCTGGCCGAGGCGGTGGTGCGCAGCCGGGAGCAGGACGGGCCGTTCCGCACGGCCGACGACCTCCGCCGCGTGCGCGGTATCGGCCCCCGGCGCCTGGAGCAGGCGCGCGGCGCGCTCCGGATCGAGGCAGCGCCGTAGCGACCCGACCAGCCCTGGGGTAGGCTCCTCCACCCGGGGGCGGAGGGATTTCGTCTTGCTGATCCGATGCGAACGCTGCTCGACGCTCTACGAGCTCGACGAGGCGCTGCTCGCGCCCGAGGGCTCCGCGGTCCAGTGCACGCGCTGCCAGCACGTGTTCACCGCGCGTCCGCCGGAGGCCGCCCGTCCGGCCGCGAGCCCCGCATCGGCCCCCGAGCCCCCGGCCGCGCCGCCGCCGCCCGCACCGCCGCCGTCCCCGGAGCCCGAGGCCGCGCCGGAGCCGCCGCGCGCCGCGCCCCGTACGTACGCGCCCGAGCCCTCCCGCGCGATCCGGTCCGGACCCGCGGTGTACAAGCCGCAGCCCTCCCAGGCGGCGGTGACCCGGGCGCCCGTGCTGCGCAAGGACACCGTCGGCACGTTCGAGGCCCGGCTTCGGTGGAGCGCCCGGCGCAAGTGGCTCATCCCGCTGGTCGTCGCCGCCGTGGCGGTGGTGGCGGCCGCGGGGTGGCTGCTGCTCTCGCGCCGCCACGCGCCGGAGGCCGGACGGCTCCGCGCCGAGGGGCTGGCGCTCATGGCGCTCGACGACGCCACCAGCCTGGACCAGGCGCGCGCCCGCTTCGAGGAGGCGCTGCGCCTCGCGCCGCGGGATCGCGCGCCCGAGGCGGACCTCGCCGCGGCGGAGATCCTGCGCGCCGCCGAGCTGGGGGAGGGCGCCACCGCGCTGCAGCTGCGCGCCGCGGCGCGCGCGGCCGAGCGGGATCGGCTGCGCACCGAGCAGCAGCCCGGCTGGGAGGCCGCCGAGCAGGCGGCGGGCGCCGAGGCGGACGGCCTCGCCGCCGACGCCCGGGCGCAGGCCGAGCGGGCGCGCACGCTCGCCGCCGGCGCGGCGGAGGCGCTCGGGAGGCTGCAGGGAGCGCACGCCGCGCCCGCGGAGGTGGCCCGGGCCCAGGCGCTGCTCGCGGCGTGGTCCGGCGATCGCGCCGCGCTCGAGCGCGCCGCGGCCGAGGCGCGCAAGCTGCTCCCCGGCGACCCCTGGCTCGCGCTGGCCGAGGCGGCGCTCGACGCGCGCGCGCACGATCGCGGCGCGCAGGAGCGGGCCGCGGCCGCGCTGTCGGCGCTGCTCGCGCACGACCCGGAGATCCTGCGGGCCCGGCTCCTGCTGGCGCGCACGCAGGGCGCGCTCGGGCGGCGCCAGGAGGCGATCGGGACGCTCGACGGCCTGCTGGCGGCGAACCCCCGCCACGAGGGCGCGCTCACGCTCCGCGCGAAGCTCGCCGCCGCGGCCGCGCCCGAGCCGGCCACCCCGTCCGGCTTCCTCCCGCTGCCTGCGCCCGGGCGGGCCGGCGCGCCGGGCGCGCAGGCCGGGCAGGGGGCGCCCGCGGCTGGGAACGGCGCGCCCGCGCCGCGGAACGGCGTTGCCCAGCGCCCGGCCGGATCCACGCCCGCCCCGGCCCCCGCATCCGCCGGGCCCACCGCGCCCAGGCCCTCGGCGGCGCCCGCGCCGGCACCGTCCGCGCCGGCTCCCGCGGGCGCGGCGCCCTCGGCGAGCCCCGCCACCGCCCCGTCCGCGCCGCCGGCGGGCGCGCCGCCCCGCCCGCGCCCCCGCCCGGCGCCGACGCCGGAGCCGGTGGAGTTCGGCGGGGGGCACTAGCCCCAACCGGCCGCGGAGCGCTGGCGCGCGGGTTGCTCGCCCGCTGCCGCCATGGAAGCGATCTTCTGGCTCGCGCTCGCCCTCGTCGCGTTCACCTACGCCGGGTACCCGCTCGTGCTCGCCGTCTGGGACGGGGCGCGCGAGGCCCTCGCCGCCGTCCGGTTCGTGTCCGGCGGCGACGATCGCCGGGGCCGCGCCACCGAGGGGTGGCCCACCGTGACGCTGCTGTTCTCGGCCTTCGACGAGGAGGCCTGGATCCGGCGGAAGATCGAGAACTGCCTCGCGCTCGACTACCCGCCGGATCGCCTCGAGATCCTGGTGGGCTGCGACGGGTGCACCGACCGCACCGCCGAGATCGCGCGGGAGGTGGGCGGCTCGAGGGTGAAGGTGCACGCGCTGTCGCCGCGCGCAGGGAAGGCGAGCGTCCTCTCGCGGCTGGTGCCGCAGGCGCGCGGCGACCTGGTGGTGCTCACCGACGCGAACGTGATGCTGGAGCGGGGCGCGCTGCGCGCGCTGGCGCGGCGCTTCCGCGAGCCCGGCGTGGGCGCGGTGGTGGGGCGGCTGCGGCTGTTCAACCCGACCCGCCGCGAGTTCGAGGAGAGCCTCTACTGGAAGTACGAGACCGCCATCAAGTACTACGAGGGCAAGCACGGCTGCGTGCTGGGCGCGAACGGCGGCATCTACGCCATCCGCCGCATCCTGTTCTCCCCGCTGCCGCCCGACACCATCGTGGACGACTTCGTCATCCCGGTGCGGATTGCTGCCCGGGGCTGGGAGGTGCCGTTCGAGCCGGAGGCGGTCGCGTTCGAGGAGACCACCGAGGACGCCGGGCACGAGTTCGGGCGGCGCGCGCGCATCGGGGCGGGCAACTGGCAGGCGCTGGCGCGGGTGCCGGAGCTGCTCGACCCGCGCACCGGGTTCCTGTGCTTCGCGTTCGTCTCGCACAAGCTGCTGCGGTGGTCGGCGCCGTTCCTGCTCGCCGCCGCGGCGGTGGCGAACGGCCTGCTCGCCGCCGCGCCGGGGGCGTGGGGCTACCGGGCGCTGCTGCTCGCGCAGGCGGCGTTCTACGGCCTCGCGCTGGCGGGCCGGCACGGGGCGGTGGGGCTGCGGGGCCCGGTGCGCCGGCTCGCCTCCCTGGCGCACTACTTCGTCGCCATGAACGCCGCCCTGGCGGTGGGGCTGTGGCGGTTCCTGCGCCGCAGCCAGCGCGCCGCCTGGCAGCGCACCGAGCGCGCTGGGCCGAGCGTCCCGGCGGCTTGATCTGCGTCCCGCGCGCATCGATCGTGCGGGATCCCGCTCGCCCCGAGCCTGTCGAGGGGCGGGCGGGGTGACAGGTGGTCCCGGCGGCGCTACACAGCCCCGTGCGCCCCCGCGCGGCGGGCGCCGGGAGCCCCATGGACGATCTGCTGGTGGTCGGCACGCTGCACACGCTCGACCCGGCGCGCCCCCGCGCCGGGGCGGCGCTGATCCGCGACGGCCGCTTCCTGTGCGTGGGCGAGCCGGCGGCGTGCGCCGCCCGCGCCGCCCCCGGGGCGCGCCGGCTCGACCTGGGCGGCGGGAGCGCCGTGCCGGGCCTGGTGGACGCGCACGGGCACGTGCTCGGCCTCGCCCGCGCGCGCCGCGAGGTCCGCTGCGAGGGGGCGGCGAGCGCCGAGGCCTGCGCGGCGCGGGTGGCCGAGCGCGCCCGCGCCACGCCGGCGGGGCGCTGGATCCGGGGCCGCGGCTGGGACCAGAACCGCTGGCCCGGGGGCGCGTTCCCCGACGCCGCGCCGCTCACGCGCGCGGCGCCGGATCACCCGGTGGTGCTGTTCCGCGTGGACGGGCACGCCTGCTGGGTGAACGGCGCGGCGCTCGCCGCCGCCGGCATCGGCCCCGCGACCGCGGATCCGCCGGGGGGACGGATCCTCCGCGACGCGGGCCAGCCCACCGGCGTGCTGATCGACGCCGCCATGGACCTCGTCGTCGCGCGGCTGCCGCGGCCCGGGCCGGCGGAGCTGGAGGAGCTGCTGCTCGCCGGCCTGGACGAGCTGGCCGGCCTCGGGCTCACCGGCGTGCACGACGCCGGGGTCGAGCCGGACGTCCTCGACGCCTACCGGCGCCTCGCCGGGGCGGGCCGCCTGCCGCTGCGCGTGTACGCCATGATCGACGGGCTGGCGCCGCGCCCGGCGCTGGACGCGGAGCTGGCCCGGTGGCGGGGAACGGGCGCGCTGGGCGGCCGGCTCGAGGTGCGGGCGGTGAAGCTGTTCGCGGACGGCGCGCTGGGCAGCCGCGGCGCCGCGCTGCTCGACGACTACGCCGACGACCCGGGGAACCGCGGCCTCCTGCTCACCGCGCCGGACGAGCTGCGGGCGCGCCTCGACGCGGTGATCCGGGCCGGGATGCAGCCCGCCGTCCACGCGATCGGCGACCGGGCGGTGCGCGAGGTGCTCCGGGCGTTCCGCGACGCCGGCCCCGCCTTGCGCCCGCTCCGCCCGCGCGTCGAGCACCTCCAGATCGTCCAGCCCGCGGACCTGCCGCTCCTCGCCGAGACCGGCGCCGTCGCCTCGATGCAGCCGGTCCACGCCGCGAGCGACGCCGCCTGGGTGGCGGCGCGGCTGGGGGAGGGGACCGAGCGGCTGCGCGGCGCCTACGCCTGGCGCAGCGCGGCCGCGGCCGGGGCGGTGCTGGCGTTCGGCTCGGACTTCCCCATCGAGTCGCCCGATCCGCGCGCCGGGCTGTACGCCGCCGAGGCGCGCCGGGGCCCGGACGGCGCGCCGTTCCAGCCGCAGGAGGCGGTCTCGCGCGAGGCGGCGCTGCGGGCGTTCACCTCCGGTGCGGCCTGGGCCGGGTTCGCCGAGGGGCGCCGCGGGACGATCCGCGAGGGGATGGACGCGGACCTCACCGCGTTCGACGCCGACCTGCTCGCGGTCCCGGCGGAGGCGCTGCCGGACCTCCGCCTCGCCGCGACGATCGTCGGCGGACGGGTCGTCGCCGGTCAGAGCAGCCTGGCGTAGCCCACCAGCAGCCGCCCGGCGGGGAGGCGCCCGCCGCCGACCACCAGCACGTCGTTCACGGTCCGGCCGTCGTCGCCCTTCACCTTCCAGGCCTTGCCGAGGTTCACGCGGATCCGGGCCACGCCGTGCTCGGTGAGGTGGAGCACCACGGCGGTGCCGTCCCGGGTCGCCGACTCGACCAGGCCGACGTGCTCGACCGGCCCGCCCGGCCGATCGGCCAGGAACGCCAGGTCGCCGGCCGCGGGGGCCCAGCGCCTCGCGACGCCGCGGTCGCGGGCCAGCGCGTGGAGCGCCCGAGGGTCGGCGTCCGCCGGGAGCGGGGCGCCGGCCTGCGCGTAGGCGGCGCGGACCAGCGCGGCGCAGCCCTCGCCGAACCCGTCCCCGTCCACCGCGATCTCCCTGGCGCCCACCAGGCGCGCCGCCGTGGCGACGGCGCGCTCCACCGCGAGCGCGCGCGGCAGCGGCCGGGAGGCCGCGCGCGCGTGGACGGGCGCGACACCTCGAGCCGGGCCGGCATCCGGTTCGCGGATGCCGGCCCGGCCCTGGGCGGGCGGGGGCAGGGGGTTGTCGCGGGCGGCGCGCATCGGGCCCGCGCAGGCGGCCAGCAGGCCGGCCAGCGCGACGGGCAGCGTGCGCAGCGGCGACATCGGGGTGGGATGCTAAGCGGCGAGGTGCGCCCCTCCAACTTTTCGGCCGCAATTGACGATGGGTGAAATGGAGCCCGGCGGCGAGGCCGCCGGTTTGACCCGGCCGATATCGCCTGCTAGCTTGCCTGCCCTGAACGCATGTCCCGGCATTACCAGCTCAAGGCGGCCTCCCCGCCCGCCCGCGCGCTCAACTACCAGGGGCTCCTGAACGACCAGCAGATCGCCGTCGTCGAGGCGGGCGACGGGCCGATCCTGGTGATCGCCGGCGCGGGCTCCGGCAAGACGCGCACGCTCACCTGGCGCGTGGCGCGGCTGGTCGCGGACGGCGTCGCGCCGGAGGGCATCCTCCTCCTCACCTTCACCAACAAGGCGGCGCGCGAGATGCTGCGGCGGGTGGAGGAGGTCTGCCGGGTGGACACCCGCCGCATCTCCGGCGGCACGTTCCACCACGTGGCGCACGAGGTGCTGCGCGAGCACGCGGCGGAGCTGGGCTACCAGCGCGGCTACTCCATCCTCGACCGCGAGGACTCGCGCGACGTGATGACCGCGGCCATCGCGGAGTGCGGGCTGGCGGTGGGCGCGCGCCGCTTCCCGAAGGCGGACGTCCTCATCGACCTCGTCTCGATGGCGGTGAACACGCAGACGCCGCTCGCCGACGTCCTCGCCGACCGGCGCCCGCAGTTCGTGGCGCTCACCGACGACGTGCTGCGGGTGGCCCGGCGGTACGCGGAGCGCAAGCACGCGCTCAACGCGATGGACTTCGACGACCTGCTGCTCAACTGGAAGATCCTGCTCGCCGAGCGCGAGCACGTCCGCCGCGCGCTGGCGGGGCGCTACCGCCACGTGCTGGTGGACGAGTACCAGGACACGAACCGGCTCCAGGGCGACGTGGTGGACCTCATCGCCGCCGAGCACCGGAACCTGTGCGTGGTGGGCGACGACGCGCAGAGCATCTACTCGTTCCGCGGGGCCCACTTCGCGAACATCCTCGAGTTCGAGAAGCGCTACCCGGACGCGCGGCGCTTCGACCTCACGGTCAACTACCGCTCCACCCCGCAGATCCTCTCGCTCGCGAACGCCTCGATCGCCGCGAACGTCCGGCAGTTCGAGAAGGAGCTGTCGAGCGTGCGGCGCGACGGGACGCTCCCGGCGGTCGTGCCCTGCCGCGACGTGCAGCAGCAGGCGGCGTTCGTGGCGCAGCGCGTGCTGGAGCTGCGCGACGAGGGCATCCCGCTCCCGGAGATCGCGGTGCTGTACCGCGCGCACCACCACTCGATGGAGATCCAGTTCGAGCTGGCGCGGCGCGGGATCCCGTTCGTGGTCCGCAGCGGCGTCCGCTTCTTCGAGGCCGCGCACGTGAAGGACGTGCTCGCCCACCTGCGCTTCGCGCGGAACCCCGGCGACGAGCTGGCGCTGAAGCGCTGCCTCAAGATCACCCCCGGCGTCGGCACCGCCACCGCGGACGCGGTGTGGAGCGCGTTCTCGCTGCGGCGCAGCCGCGGGCGCGGCGCCGTGGACGAGCTGCTCGCGCCGGACGTCGCCTCGCACGTGCCGGCCAAGGGGCGCGCCGGCTACACCCGGCTCGCCCAGCTCCTGCGCGCGCTCTCGCGCCCGCCCACCTCCGACCTGCCCGGCGAGGCCATCGAGAAGGTGCTGGACGGCGGCTACGAGGAGTACCTGCGGGCCGAGTTCCTGAACGCCGACCAGCGCGTCGAGGACGTCCAGCAGCTCGCGCAGTACGCGCGCGGCTACGAGGACACCGAGGCGTTCCTCTCCGAGATCGCGCTCCTCACCGAGATCTCGGCCGAGACCGTGTCGGAGGGCGGCGAGCCCGACGAGAAGATGATCCTCTCGTCGGTGCACCAGGCGAAGGGGCTCGAGTGGCGGGCGGTGTTCGTGGTCTGGCTCGCCGACGGCCGCTTCCCCTCGGCGCAGGCGCTGAAGGACACGGACGGCGAGGAGGAGGAGCGGCGGCTGTTCTACGTCGCGAGCACCCGCGCCAAGGACGAGCTGTACCTGACGTATCCGGTGGTCGCCGCGCCGCGGGACCGCGAGCGGGTGGTGATGAAGGCCTCGCGCTTCCTCGAGGAGCTGCCCGCCGAGCCGGAGCTGTTCGAGCGCTGGCAGCTCGACGATCCCGGCCTCCCGGCGGCGCTGGGCGCGGCGCCGCCGGCCACCGGGCTCCCGCCGCGCGACCCGAGCGTCGTCCCGGCGCTGTTCGGCGAGCCGTCGCCGCGGCGCGGGCCCGTCCCGGCCGACGCGGCGGCGGAGCCGGGCGGCGGGGACCCGGACGGCGGCGACGACGTGCCGTTCTAGCCGCACGGCCTCCCGCGCCACGGGTTCGGGCGCCGCCGCTTCCTGTGCTAGGTTTCGGGCCATGGCAGGCGCGCGGGAAAAGCCCATCATCGGCATCGACCTCGGCACGACCAACGCGTGCGTCGCGTACGTGCGGAACCGCATCCCCAAGGTCGTCCCGACCGACCGCGGCAACCTGATCCTGCCGACCGTGGTGGCGCTGAGCGACAAGGGCGACGTGCTGGTGGGCGGGGTGGCGAAGGACCAGCTCGTCACCAACCCCAAGAACACCATCTACGGCGCGAAGCGGCTCATCGGCCGCAAGTGGAACTCCAAGGTCGTGCAGGAGCTGCGCAACTACTACTCGTACGACATCGTGGAGGGACCGAGCGGCGAGGCGGCCGTGCTGCTCGGCGGGCAGGTCCACACGCTCCCGCAGATCAGCGCGCTCGTGCTCGCGCACATCCGCACCATCGCCGAGGCGTTCCTGCAGAAGGAGCTGGCCGGGGCGATCATCTCGGTGCCGGCCTACTACTCCGACGCGCAGCGCCAGGCGGTCCGCGAGGCGGGGCGCATCGCCGGGTTCGAGGTGAAGCGCATCGTCAACGAGCCCACCGCGGCCGCGCTCGCCTACGGCTTCTCGCGCGGGCTCGACCAGAAGGTGCTGGTCTACGACCTGGGCGGCGGCACGTTCGACGTCTCGGTGCTCCAGCTCTCCGGCAACGTGTTCGAGGTGCTGGCCACCGGCGGCGACACGTTCCTGGGCGGCGTGGACTTCGACAACCGGATCATCGACTACGTGCTCGAGGACTTCTGGCGCCAGCACAAGATCGACCTGGCGCAGTCGCCCATCGCCATGCAGCGGGTGAAGAAGGGCGCGGAGTCCGCCAAGATCGATCTCTCGCTCATCCCGAACGTCGTCATCGACCTGCCGTTCATCGAGGAGCGCAAGGGGCGGCCGCTCGACGTGCGCATGCCGCTCTCGCGCCACCAGCTCAACGAGCTGACGCTCGACCTCGTCGAGCGCACCTTCGAGATCTGCGACCAGGTCATGGAGGAGAAGGGCCTGCGCCCGCAGGACATCGACGAGATCATCCTGGTGGGCGGCCAGAGCCGCATGCCGCTCGTGCAGCAGAAGATCCAGGAGCACTTCGGCAAGCCGCCGCGCAAGGGCGTCCACCCCGACGAGTGCGTGGCGCTCGGCGCCGCGCTGCTCGGCGACTCGATCGACCAGATCGACTCGGTGACGCTGGTGGACGTGCTCTCGATGCCCATCGGCATCGCCACCCCCACGGGCCACTTCCGCAAGGTGCTCGAGAAGAACACGCCCATCCCGGCGAGCAAGAGCTTCCGCCTGCCGCCGCCGCGCGAGCCCGGGCAGCCCATCGAGATCGACATCTACCAGGGCGACTCCGACTTCCTGGTGGACCACGAGTTCCTGGGCTCCATCCGCCTCCCCGCCGCCGCCACCGGCCGGCGCATCGACTTCAAGCTCGACGAGGAGTGCCTGCTGAAGGTGAGCTTCGACGACCCGGTGAAGGGCATGACCGAGATCGGCCTCGCCACGCGCGACACCCCCGAGGCCATGAAGCGGGCCCTGGCCGAGGAGGCGCGGCGGCGCCAGGCGGCGGGCGAGCAGGCCGCGGCCGCGGCGGCGGGCGAGGAGCGGCGCGGCGGGCTGTTCGGCTGGCTGAAGCGGGGCTAGGGATGCGGTTCGGCTCGCGCGAGTGGATCGACGCGCTCGTGGCGGCGCTCAACGCGCAGCCCGGCCTCGCGCCCGCGCTCCGCGGCCTGGGCACGACCGCGGCGCTGGTGGTGGAGGCCGACCCGCCCGCGTGGCCCCGCACCGTGGCCGCCTGGGCGGAGCAGCGCGGCGGGCGCATCGCGCGCTGGCGACTGCTCGCCGACGAGGACGAGATCCTCGAGCTCGAGCCGGATTACGTGATCCGTGCGCCGTACGGGACGGTGAAGGCGATCCTCCGCGGCGCGGACGCGGTGCAGGCGGCGCTGTCGGGCCGGGTGACGGTCGAGGGGGACCTCGAGGCCCTCATCCGCCGCGCCCAGCACCGCGGGGTGGTGGACGCGGCGCTGGCGGCGGTGCAGACGGAGCTTCCGTAGGAGGGCGCATGGGACGCGAAGGGAAGGGCATCGCCGGCTCGCTCCTCGACGCCGGGACGAAGCTGGTGGCGCGGGCGGCCGAGACCGTCATCAAGGACCCGCGTGGCCAGGAGGCGGTGGCGCGCGCGGTGGGCCTCGCCCAGCGCGGCCGGAAGCAGGTCGAGGCGCTCCAGGAGCGGGTGATGGCCGCCGCGGGCATCCCCGGCCGTCAGGACTACCAGGACCTCGCGAAGCAGCTCGCCCGCATCAAGCGCAAGGCCCGCGAGCTCTCCGAGAAGCTCGAGGAGACCCGCCGCGGCGGCGGCGGCGAGCCGCCCGATCCCCCCGGCGACGGCTCGCGCTGAACCCGTTGACACACCCGGGGACCGACGGCATACTTCGCCGCCTCGCAGCACCAGGGCGCTTGGCTCAGCGGTAGAGCACTGCCTTCACACGGCAGGGGTCGCAGGTTCGAACCCTGCAGCGCCCACAGAAGGAAGAGGCCCGAAGCCACTGAGGCGACGGGCCTTTTCCTTTTCCGGATCCCGCGGGGTGACCTGCGGAGTGACCTCCCCGGCGGGAGCAGCGTCGCCCTCCGCCGGCGGCTCCACGGTCACCGCCAGCACCGCGCGGCACATCGCCGGCCAGACCACCTCGAGGCGCGTGTACAGGTCCGCCGCCTCGCGCGGCGACGGGTGCGTGATGAGGTCGAGCTCGCCGCGCGGCGCACCGCCGGCGATGGCCAGCGAGCGGAACGTGGCCCGCGTCTCGTAGTGCGTGCGGCCGCCGCGGAGCCCGAGCCGCTCGAGGTCGCCCTGGAACCGCTTGTTGCTGTGCGTGTTCGTCCGCTGGCCGCCCTGCTCGCGCGGCACCACCAGGTCGTCGGGCGTCGGCTTCCGGCCCATGAACGCCTGCCAGCCGGTGTTAAACCACTCCCGCAGCAGCTCGGCGAGCAGCGGGTGAATCGGGATGATCTTCTCGACGTTCGTCTTCGTCGTCTTCTCGACGTAGTGCCGGCTGTTGAAGGCCGACGCCACGTCGAGGCGCCACAGGGGCGTCGCAGTGGTGTCGAGGTCGCGCCATCGGCGCGCGGCCACCTCGCCCGGGCGCATGCCGGTGAGGAAGTCGATCGCGTACATCACCCGGCGGTCGAGTGGAACGCGCTCGTCGTGGAGGAGCTGCCAGACCTCCCAGCCCGCGAACCCGGAGTGGTTCCGCTTCCCGGCCACCTTGTCGCGCTTCGCCGGGAGGTCCCGCTTCGGCCGCCAGGCGCAGGGGTTCACGGCCAGGAGCTCGCGGTCCACGGCCTCTGCCAGGAGCCGCTTCACGGTGCCGGCGATGTGGTGGACCGTCCGCGGCGCGAGCGGCTCGGGGGAGTCGGACCGCGGGCGGGAGGGGAGGGTGCGGACCCAGTCGAGCATCCGCGCCTTCGTGAGCTGGGTGAGAGGCACGTCGCCGAGCTGGGGGAACAGGTGGTAGCGGAGCATGGCGCGCTCGTTGTCGGCCGACACGACGCCCCGGGCGATCCGCGCCGCCGCCCACCGCTCGCCCCAGGCGCGCACCGTCAGCCCACCGGCCACGCCCGCCGGCGCGTCGCCGGCGAGCTTGGCCTGGAGGAGCGCGCGGAAGGTCTCCGCGTCCGCCTCCTGGCCGACGCTGTACCCGGTCGCCTTGCGCTCCTTCCGGCCGTCCGGGAAGACGATCACCGCCTGCAGCGGGCCGGACGCGGCGCCGCGGCCGTTCTTCGGGCGGATGTAGACGCGAGGCGCTTTCGTGGTGGCCATGTGTTCCTCGTCCCAGGTCGGAGCGGGCCGCTGCGGGTGGCAGCGGCCCGCCGGGTGCCGCTACGCCGCCTCGCGAGCGTCCGAGGCGCCCGCGCGCTCGACTTCGACCCACGTCGCGTCCACGCCGGCCGCCTCGAGGCGCGCGCGGTACGCGGCGACGATCGCCCGCCGACGCTCCACGTGCTGCGCCCGCTTCTGCGCCTCGGTGAACGCCGGGATCTCGCCGGCGCGGACCGCCGCCAGCCGCTTCTGGGCCGCCTCGAGCCGCGCCGCGCAGTCGGCGCGCTTCTCGGCCGAGTAGGAATCCGGGAACCTGTTGACCAGGTACGCGCAGTTCTGCGCGGTCTCAGCCTCCTCCTCCGCCTTACGGAAGTCGTCGGAGAGGAGCCCCGCCGCGGGGAGGTCCGGGAACCGCAGCCCCTCGGAGCAGGGCTCGCGGAAGTAGCCGAGTGCCTCGGCTCGCGCGAGCACGTCCAGCGCCATCACGGTCGACGCCTGGCCGGTGATCGGCTGCGCGTCCTCGTAGTTCTGCGGGCTCACCGCGAGGACGAGGCAGCCCACCGCGTCGTCCTGGAACATGGGCAGGCGCGCGAGCGCGTCCTCGAGCTCGAGGCGCGGCGGCGACAGGGTCTCCCAGTCGTCCTCCTCGGTGTCGGGCCGGTACTGGCGGTGCCGGAAGCGCGGCTCCCACGCGCGCGCGACCGCGTCCACCTGGGCGTCGTACCAGCGCCGCACCTCGGCGAGCGCATCGGCAGTCGAGATCATCGTCGTCATGGCAGCCTTCCTTGGGTTGGCAGGCGGGCGGGAGTGCCCGCTGTTGGTGTCCAACCTTCAGTCCGAGCGTTAGCACGTTAATAGGCTAACGCGCAAGCTCACCCATCGAAGCAGTAGAGGTGCCGCCCTCCGGACTATGCCCACGGGGCGGCGGCGCGGGTTAGGTCGGCGCCAGGCAGGCGAAGAGCCGGCGCCCGGGTAGCCCGGTTCCCGCTGACATCACTCCCACCGGCCGGGGCTGCGGAAGAACAGGTCCTGGACCGGCTCCTCGAGCTCGCCCGCGAGCAGGCGATCCGTGAAGTCGCCGAGGTTCCAGAGCGCCGCGGTGGGCAGGTGCATCGTCATGCCGACCAGGTCGGAAACGGCCTTGACGTCGTTCGTCTCGAGGTCGCCGTCCACCACGAGCTCGTGCACCACCTGGGCATTGCGGAAGAGCGTGTCGAGCCACGGGGCATACCGGCCTTGGCGACCGCTCGCCGTCGTCTCCGCGAGGTCGCCGATGCCCGGGATCGTGGAGGCGGGGAGCAGGGCCATCTCGAGCGCGACGCGCCGAGCAACGTCCTCCTCGTCCTCGTCGTCCTTGATGCCGCCCATGAGCAGCTCCTCGAAGACCACGGGCAGGAAGACGAGCCACCAGAAGCGGGCGCCGATCTCCATCGTCCTCGCCGAGCCGGTCTTCCCCGTGCGCTCGGTGAGGAGGTTGTAGAGCACGCTCCGGTAGCTGAACATCACGGTGAAGAGCTTCCAGGTCTCGTGCCCCCGCTGCACCCTGGCGAGATCCTTCGCGCCGCCGCCGGTCTGCGTCATCGACACGATGGAGTCGGCGTAGGCGATCGGGTTCGCGTGGCCTTCCTCGAGGGCCTGCTCACGGGCGCCATACCAGGTCACGGCGTTGACGGTCTTCTGGATGAGCATCATCGGCGCGGCCGCGAAACGGATGGTCTGCTGACGCAGCGAGGCGGCCGCCGTGAGGGCGGCGCCTGCGGCGTTCTCGAGCGCGGCCAGCGCAGGGCCGGAGGTGCCGTCGCCCACATCGATGGTCGGCGCGAACCCCTGCATCGAACGGAAGAGCTCGCGGACGTCCCGGTCGATCTGCTGGTCGAAGTGGCGAAACTCGCCGCTCTCTTTGGCGATCTCCTGCCAGCCCTGGCGCAGGAAGATGCGCAGCCCGCTCACGATGTGGCGCCGCTTCACTTCCTTCGCGGTGGTGAAGATGCCGAGGGCCTGCTTGATGGCGGTCGGGAGCTTCGCATAGAGCAGGACCACCGACGCGCCGAGCCGCAGGTGACGCGTGGCGCGCGCGTACGCGCTGATCGCGTCGGCGCGGGAAGCGCGCCCCCACCGGCAGAGCACGTCTCGCGCCACGAGCTCGGGGAGGATGCCGCACGAGAGCGCCGAGAGGATCGCCGCGCCGATGTCGCGGGCGGCCGCCTCGGCGTCCTCGAGCTCCTCGCCGACCTGGAGCTGCTCGAGCTTCCGCGCGCGCTCCGTCTGGGCGGGCGCGGCCATGAGGCGCCGCGCGAGCTCGCGGGCAGCTTCCAGGTCGCGGACCTCGTCGGCGTACCCGACCGCGACCGCGCGTGCGGCGGCGAGCTCCTCACCCGGGTGGTCGAGCCAGCACGCGATGTCCTCCGGGCGCCCGAGCGTGCGCGTCGAGAGGAGGCCGGCGTTGAGCCAGGCGTCCGCCTCGAGGACCTCGAGCGCTGCCCGCGTGCCGCCCGGCTGCACCGCAGCCGCGGGGATGCAGAGGCCGTGCGGGTGGATGACTGCGCCGGGCGCCGCTGTGACCACGTCGGCGCCGAGGATCGCGACCGCGGCCGCGCTCCCTGCGGTGCCGGCCACGTGCGCGACGACCCGCACGCCGTCCTCGGAGAGGCACCGGAGCGCCTCGCAGAGCGCGAGGCCGGCCCAGGAGCTCCCGCCGAGCGAGTCCACGACCAGGAGGACGGCGCCGACGGCGCGGTCGCGGCTCGCGCGCTCGAGCTGCGCGAGCACGTCGCGGAGCTGCAGGACCGGCCCGCCGTCCTTGATGCCGGCGGCCCGGACGGCGTCGGCGTAGCGCTCGTCCAGGGCGAGGTCACCACGGAGCTCGATCTCGGCGAAGGTCTGGTCAGGCATCCGTGTCTCCGTCCTGCGGCTGAAGGTACGTGACCTGCACGGCCGGCTCGGGTGCGGCCTCGCCGGATGAGGGGCACGCCGCCGGCAGCTCCGGCTGCGCACCCGGAGCGGCGACGGTCGGCACCACGTGGTGGGTCAGGATCGCGAGCATCTCCCACTCGGCGTCGGAGACCTCGCGCACGGCCATGTCGGCGACCGCGACTTCGTGGCGCTCGACCAGGGCACCCAGGCGCTGAAAGCCGAGGCGGAGCGCCTCGGTCTTGGACCAGAGCTTGACTTTCCGGACCACGCCGACCCGCTCGCGGCTGCGGCCGCGCCCTTCGAAGAGGTCCTCGATCTCGATCGAGGCAACGGCGCGCCGGGCGTTCTCCGGCATGTCCTCGAGGGCGAGGAGCTGGCCGCGGTCGTCGAAGAGCTCGCGGAGGTCGAAGTACGCGACCCGGGCGAGTTCCTCCTCGAGCCGCTTCACCGTGAGGTCGAGCCTGGCGCCGACCTGGGCGGCGTGATCGGCCAACAGGGCGGCGATGCGCGGGTGGCGGAGGAGGCGCGACGCGATGCGATCGGCCGTGCGTGGCGAGTAGCCGGCGCGCACGGCGGCCTTCGCGCCGCAGAGGTCCACCGGGTACTCCTGGACGAACCGTAGCTGCTTCGCGGTGAGCGCGACCTCAGCTTTTCTCAACCTGGGCGCCATCAGGTGCCCCTCGTGAACGCGGCGGGAGGCCGCCTGCATGCGCCGTCCGAGTGGAGCAGGGCCTCGGCGAGCGCGAGGAGGTCCATGGCGGCGCCCTCCGCGGCGCGGCGGCCCCGGCCCCGGCGACGGAGGCCGGCCCGCCCGGCCGCGAGCTGGGCGGCGATGCGCAGCGCGCGCCGGGCGAGGGCGCTGCGGCTGGACAGCGCCTCGCCGCAGCGCGGGCACGCGCCGGGAGCGTGGGTCTCGACGAGCGCGCGCAGCTCGGCGACCCCCGCCGCCGTCCCGCGCGCCCCCTGCTTTGCGATGCGCTTCGCTGCCGCCATGGCGCAATGCCTCCGTCAGACGCCGAACCGGGAGACGAACTGGTCGAGCGCCATCGCGATCGAGGCGTGGAGGAGCGACGACTTGTCGAGGCAGGCCGCCGCCATCGCGCCGACGATGACGCCCACCTTCGTCTCGTCCACCGCGGTGGTGTTCAGGACGGTGGTCCCCGCCGCCTCGAGCCCGTCTCCGTTCACACCGGGCGCGGCGACGAAGGCGCGGACAGAGCCGCCAGCCACGGCGGGCGCGCTACGTGGCCTGTTCGCCCAGAAGTTCAGGGCCTCGCGCGTCTCGCTCCCGAGGCGCTGGCGCGCGACGCTGTCGCCGACGAGCACCGCGATCTCGTCCGCGGCGCAGGCCGCGTACGTCAGAGCGCCCGTCGAGATGCTGGCGACGCTGGTCACTGCGAGGGGCTTCACTCGGATCATCGTCGCCATGTGTCACTCCTCCTGCGCGCGAGCGTTCAGCTCGGCGTGCTCGCGGATAAGGTGCTCGTATTCGTCGGGGGCGAGGCGGGTCCCGTCCGCGCGCCGGCCGGTGAAGTACTCCGGCCGTTTGCGGATCTCGGCCGCCTTCGCCGCGGCATCGCTCCGCGAGAGCTTCCCGACGTCGGGGAGGACGGGCGGCGGCGGCGCGGGCGGGGCCGGCTTCAGCGCGTCCAGCTCGTCGTGGATGGCGTGCAGGCGCTCGAGGTCGATCGCCGCCTGGTCGGCGGTGATGCCGCCGGCGTTGAGCTTCGCCACCAGCTCGTCGCGGGTGCGCTGTAGCGTGGCCTGCTTCTCGATCTCGGCGAGCGGGCGCGTCACAGGACCTCCCCACGCTCCAGCGCCTCGCGGAGCCGGCGGGACTCCGCCCACGCGGCGTTGATCCCCTGCTGGTAGCCCGAGGAGAGCGACGAGTGCTGGAACGAGCCGGTGAGGTACTCGGCGATGAGCTGGCCGAGGTTCGCGACCTGCCGTCCCGCGAGCTCGCTGTCGAGGATGATGCGCCCGACCCAGGCGAGAACCGCGGGGGCGCCGGCGCGGACCGCGTCGGCGTTCGCCTTCCGGGCGGCGGCCTGCGCCTGGGCCATGTCGGCGGTGGTCTCGGCGGCCACCATCGCGGCGAGCGTGTTCTCGTGCTTCCGCAGGCGCTCGATGGCCTCGAGGATGGTGTCGCGCTCGCCGACGACCTCCTCGAACCGCTCCGCCGCGGCGTCGGCCGCCTTGCGCGCGTCCTTGTCGTCGGGCCGGAGGTCCAGCTCGACCTTCGCGCGCTCGGCTGCGACGGCGGCGGCCGAGACCGCGGCGTTGGCCTGGGGGAACTTCTGGCCGAGGTCACTGAGGCGCTCGCGGGTGAGCGCGAGCTCGGTTCTCGGGTCGGGTTTCGTCGGTGCGGGCATCAGCGGCTTCCTCCTGGTCACAGCCTCGTCGGGATGGTGGTGGGTCTCAACGGGCCTCCGCCCACCACCAGCGGATGGTTTCCGGCTGCGAGCCGACCTCGCGCGCGACGCGCGGCGCCGCGGCGCGAACGGACGGGTACTCGCCGGACGCGAGCAGCTCGGCGACGCGGCGGAGCGCCCGGCGGCGCCGGAGCTCGCGCGCCACCGCGGGGCGTTGCTCGAGCAGGTGGAGCAGCTCCTCGAGCGCGACCTCCGCCGGGACCCGGCCCGCCTCGAGCGCCTCCGCTGAATCGGCCAGGAGGCCGACGTCGGGAGGCGCTTCGAGCTCGAGAGGGCCGGCGGCCACGTCGGGTCACCCGTCCGCCGCGACGCGGCGAGGAGTCTGGACCTGGTCGAGCTGCGCGGGCGGCGGGGCGCCCCGGGCTTCCGGCGCCGCGCCGGAGGCCACGTCGCGCAGGGCGGGTGGCGGCGTCCACCCCTCGGACCGCATCCAGTACGCGCACGCGGCCTTGAAGCGCGCGAGGGCGTGGTCGAAGGCGCGATCGTCCTCGCTCGACACCTCGAGGAGGGCGTCGCCCGCGACGATGACTCGCTCGAGCGGCGTCGGGCCGGCCCTGCGGCACGCCGCCGGACCGCCGCCGCTACGCGACGGCGGCTCGGCCATATCGGGCGCGGGCATGCCGTGGCGCAGCCGGAACAGGCGCTTGCGGTGCATCGCGCAGAGCGCAACGTCCTCCGCCGTGACCCGCTCGGCCGGCTTCTCGCACTCCTCGATGGAGCAGAAGCGCCGGGGCGTGTCGCCGTCGTGCCTCACGGCTTGCCCTCCGGGCGCCGGGCGGCGTGCCTGTGCCCTGCCAGCAGCGGCCCGCGGGCGTTCCGGCCGTTTGCCTGTCGAGTTGGACTTGACCACTTGACAGGCGCGACGTTCTTTTCGCTGCGGCTCAGGCCTGTCAGGTTCAGAAAACCTGAAAGGCGCGCGTGACAGGCAGAGCTGGAGCGCTGCGAAGGCTCCAGCCTGTCAGGTTTCAAGTTCCCCCTATAGGGGTTGAAACTTGAAACCTGACAGGCGGCGCGGCCGTGCGTCACGGGAGCCTCCAGCCGGTCTTGAGCTGCACCGTGCAGGATGCGAGGCCGAGCTCGCGGCCGGCCCGGCGGAGCGTGGACTCGGAGAACCCGGCCGCCCGGCCGTCGCCGAGGACCTCGGAGACCCGGGCTGGGCCAGCGGCCAGGCGCTGCCGCAGGAACTCGCGCGCGGCCTCTGCCTTCACCGGCTCCGGCCCGCGCCCGCCGCGACGCCCCTTCGAGAGTGGCACCGGATCGACCTCCTCGAGCCCGTACCAGGGCCGCACGGCGCGGTAGGACGCGACCTCGCCGCGAGGGTCCTCCTCGGTGTCGCGGGCGAGCTCGACGCGAAGGGTCGCCGGCGCCTCGGTGTCCTCGTCGGCCGCCGGCCGGTTGAGCGTCATCGCCAGGTCGCAGCCGTACTCGATGCCGCCGCTTTCCTTGAAGGCGTCCTCACGCGCCGCGTACCCTTCGCGGCCGCGCCGGATCTCCGAGATCACCAGGATGGTCGCGTCGAACTGGTACCGGAGCCGCTCGAAGGTGCGGATCCACTTGTCGATCGTCGTCCGGCGGTCGTCGCGCGGGTCGCCCGGGAGCTTCTGCAGCGAGTCGACGACCAGGAGCAGCTTCCGGTCGCCCGCCACCTGGCGCACGCCGGCGACGCGCGCCTCGAGGTCCGCCGGCGGCGTGCACTCGAGGAAGAGGGAAGGGCCGAGGGTGGTGCGGAGCCAGGCCTTTGCCGCGTTCCACCGCTCGACGGCCTCGCGCGACGTGAAGACCCCTGTGCGGCGGTCCGCCAGGGCCCGAGCGGCCTCGCCCGGACCGACTTCCGCGCGGCGGCACATGATCTGCCGGAGCACGCGGCGAGGCCCGTTCTCGAGGTCGAGCACGTACGCGACGCCGCCGGCCTCGACGTGCCGGACGGCGAGGATCTGCGACCAGGAGCTCTTGCCCGCCTTCGGTGGCGCGCCGAGCACGACCAGGGAGGGCACGGCGAGACCGCCGCCGAGGGCAGCGTCGAGCCGCGTCCAGCCGGTGGCGATCCGCTCGGTGCCGCGCTCGAGCCGGCTCTCCTGCTCATCGAGCACGGACGCGATCGAGAAGGGCGCGGGGGCCGCCGGCGTGATGGAAGCGCCAGCTTCCGGCTGCGCGGAGCGCGGAGGCGACTCCGCGAGCTTCGCGCCCGGGGCGTGCTTCCCGTTCCTCCGCGCCGACCGCAGCTTGCCGCGCAGCTCCTGCTCGGTCCACGGAGGCGAGCAGCCCTGGTTCCACTCGAGCAGCAGCGCCAGCGCATCCTCGTCGTCCAGGTCGAAGTCCCGCACCAGGGCAGCCGCGGCGCGGAAGGTCTGATCGTCGCCGTGCTCCCCCTGAACCGCGGGCTCCTTCTTCGCGAGCCATGCGCGCGCCCGGCGAACCGCACCCGTCGCGCCCGCCCGCGGCGGCTGGACGGCTGCCGGCGCGGCGGGTGGCTCGTCCGCCTCACGGAGCGCCGCGAGCTGCTCGACGCTGTACGGCGCGCGCCGCATCACCAGCACCGCGGCTTGGCGGCGCACGCCCTTCGCGATGGCGTTCGGTGTGTAGTAGAGCCGGGCCAGGTCGCGATGCGGCTTGGGGTCCACGCCGATCCCGGTGATGTCGAGCTCGCGGAGCTGCGCCGCGAGCGCCTGGGCCGCACCGGCGGCCGCGCGGTCGAATGCGTCGCGGTCGCTGCAGGGCTCGGCGAGCGCGAAGACGACGCGCGCCCCGGCGGGCGTGCGATGGAAGATCGACCCCGGGAGGCTCCCGTCGGCAGCGGCCTCCTCGAGGCGGCGCGCGAGCTCGTCGGGAAGCGCGGCATGGCCGTCGCGGTCCATGTCGAGCGCGACCGCGCAGGCCGCCTGCCACGCGGCGCCGTCGCGCGTGTCGCCCCGCCAGACGTGCGGGCTCCACCACCCGTCGACGTCCGCGGGCTGCTCGCCCAGCACCCGCGCCAGGTCCGCTACATCCACGACCTGGAGGCGGTGGCCGCGCGGCCGCGTGAGGCCGGCTCCCACGGTGATCTGCGGCGGGGTAACGGCGGCGCGCGTCTGCTCGGCGCCTGCGCTCGGGGTCGTCATCGCCGCCCCGGCCCCCGGCTGGCGTCGCCGTCGATCTGCTCCGCGAGCGTGTCGCGGGCGCGCTGCAGGCCTGCGATGTAGCGATCGAGCGCGGCGAGGCGGCACGGCGCGGAGCACGTCTTCGGAAACTTGCCGTTGTGCGCGCGAATCGCGACGAATCTCGCGCCGCAGCTTCGGCACTCCTCGCGGCGGGTCCGCTCGGGGTCTCGCCTGCTCGGGCTCGAGCGGCGGGCCGCTGGTGCCGGCTGCGCCGCCGCCGGGGCGGCGCACCAGGTGGCGCAGCCACGGGGGTAACGGGTACGCACGACGAGGCGGTCGCGCTCGAGCCACAGGAGCGCCCGAGTGACGTCCACGCGCCCGCGCCCGAGCTCTGCGCCGAGGTCGCTCACGGTGCGCTCCGGCCTCGCGCGCAGAGCCTTGAGGAGGCGGGTCTCGAACCTGGTCACCGGCCACCGCCCTTCCGCAGCAGCGCCGCCGCGGCGCGGCGGGCCCGAGCGGCCGCCAGGTCGCGCACGGGGGACGTTGGCGCGGCCGGGGGCGGCTTCCCGCCGAGCTCGATCGCGCGGTCAAGGTCGGCCGCGACGTACCGGCCATTTGCCTGCCGATGGACGCCGGCGGCGCGCGCCCAGCGCCGCAGGGTGGCCTGCCCGACGCCCGCGCCTCGCGCGTGGCGCGCGAGCGTCGTGAGCCGCGGCGCCGGGCCGGGGAGGTCCTGGAGCGCCTCGCGCACGGCCTCCCGGGCCGCCTCTCGCGCGAGCCGCCTGAGCTCCGCCTCGAGGCCGGCGAGGGCAGGGGGGGCGCCTGTCCCAAGAAGGCGTCCGCCGGTCATGGCCGGAGCTCCGCCGGCGTGACGCCAAGCACCTTGGCTACCGCCGCGAGCGTCCGCTCCGACATCCGGTGCGGCGCCACCTCTGCCCAGTAGAGGGTCGCGCGTCCGATACCCGCCGCGACGGCGAGCTTCTCCATGCTCAGGCCGGCGCGGAGCCGCGCAGCGCGCAGCGGGCTCACGGCGGGGACAGCGTTAGCGTTCATGCTCGCTACGCTGCCGCAGGGGTGGTTCCACCCCGGATCTGAGCGGTACCGTTACCCCTTCTTCGCGAGGCGACGGACGCGGCCGCGGCTAATGCCGAGGCGCTTCGCGATGACGCGCTCGCCGCCGGCCTCGCAACGCTGTAGGCGTCGGATGGCCTTCAGGAGCTCAGCATTGGTGGGCGACGCTCGAGCAGCCCTGCGCTGGTTCTCCTTCTTCGCCGCCGCGCCGCGCCTCTGTGCGACGAGGATCGCCCTCGCCGCACGCGGGGTGTTGGCGCACGCGAAGCGCTTCCACCACTCGAGGTCCTCCAGTGTCGACGCGAGCTGCTCGTATATCTCGGCTGCGAGCTCGAGGGCGACCCGCGCGCCGGCCGCGTTCAACTCAACGCCGTCGAGCATCGCAGTCCAGCGGGCGAGGAGAGCTTTGCCGCGTGCTCGCTCGAGCTGCTCCTGATCCGCGGCATCCCTCTCCTGCCGGCGCAGGTCGGCTTCTTCTTCCTCTGGGGTTCGCTCGGGCGGCCACGGTTGCCCCGTGGCGCCCTCCCTGGTCGCTGCTCTGGCGATGGTCATCGCGCCTCCCCAGGCGCACCCCGGAGGAATCGGCGGCGGGCAGGGGGTGGGGGACCCCTCTTCGGCTGGCCGGCGCCTAGCCCGCGCCGCAGGTCTCAGCGTCGCATGCGGCCCCGACAGCCGGGCCCGCCTGCGACCTACCGCAGGAACGCCCCGAGCTTGCAGTCGTCCCGGTGGCCGCCCTCGAGCTCGCCGAAGGAGCAGACGGGACAGACCACGGTCGCGCTGCCCGTCTGGTCCGCGACGATCCCCGACCACTGGAGCTCGCGCAGCAGCTCGAGGAGCGCGATGCGGTCAGCGAGCAGCGCTGGCACGACCTCGGTCGCGAGCCGGGTGGAGCATGCCGCGCGCTCCGCCGGCGCCGTCCTCGGATCGAGCACCGCCACATTCAGCGCCCGGAACTCCTCGAGCTTCGACTTGTCGATCGGCATGGCTCGCCCTCGCCTGGTGTGGCGCGTTCTCAACGGTTGCGGCAGCAGGCTGCCGGAACGGACCTCTTCAGCGTCCCTTGAGCCAGGCGTCGATCGCCTGGCGTGCGATCGCGCTCTTGTCGGCGAGGGCCCGGCCGGTCTTCTGGGCCTCGGCGCGCGCCGCGCGCAGCAGGGCGGCATCCTGCTCGGGCGTGAGCCGGAGGCCCACGAGCTTGTAGCCCTTCGCGTCGGATCGCTTCTTCCGGGGCGCGCCGGCCCCCTTCTTCGCGGTCGCCATGGTTAGCAGGCTAACACGCATGCGGCACCACCAGGCGAATCGGCGCGCTCTCCTGCGGCGCGGCCCTGGCGGCGTCCTCGAGCAGCGCGCGGGCGCGCACCAGGTCGCCGGCGTCGGCCGCGGCGGCTGCGGCCCGGGCCAGGGCCGCCACCAGCGCGGCGGCCGGGGGCGCCGGGGCGAGCGGGTCCGGGCGGCCCGGGGCGGTGGGGTCGGTCGCGGTGAGCGTGTCCGGGCGGTTCTGAGCGCTCATCTGTGCTTCTTCGAACCCTGCAGCGCCCACATCGAAACGGGCCGGAAACTCCGGGAGAAATCCTCGAGGTCCGGCCCGTTTCTCTTTGGCGCGCAGCGGCGCCGCCCCGCTCCCCCCGTGCGTGTTGTACAACACGCTCAGCGAAGGCCCGCGCCGGGCCGGAGGAGGTGCCATGCGTCTCGCCGTCTCGATCGTCGCGCTCGCGCTGTGCTCGACCGCGCTGGCCGCGGAACCCGCGGGCGGCGCTGCCGCCGATGACCCGGCCGGCCCTGCCGTGCAGGCGCTCAGCCCCGAGGAGCGGGCGGAGGTGCGCGAGCTGCTCGCGCTCACCCACGCGCTCGACATCGGCGAGATGTTCAGCAAGGTCATCGTCGATCAGATGTCCGAGACGCTGAAGAGCGCGCGGCCGGACCTCCCGGCGCGGGCCTTCGACCTCGTCGCGGACGAGGTGAATGCCACCATCGCCGCCGAGCTGAGGTCCGAGGGCGGGTTCGCGGACAGCCTCGTGGCCCTGTACCGGAGGCACTTCACGCGCGAGGAGATCCAGGCGCTCGTCGCGTTCTACAAGACGCCCCTCGGGAGGAAGCTCTCGGACAAGCTGCCCACCCTCGGCCAGGAGGGCATGGCGGTCGGGGCGAAGTGGGGCGAGCGCCTCGGGCCCAAGGTCGGCGAGCGCGTCGTGAAGCGGCTGCAGCGCGAGGGCATCCAGCTCTAGGCGCGCGCCTCGAGCCGGGCGCAGCGCCCGGCCGTGCTAACCTCCCGGCGTGCCCTCCGTCCGGAAGATCCTGCTCGCGGCGATGCTGTTCGTCCTCGGCTATCTGACCATGCAGGCCACGCGCTGCGACTCGAGGCCGTCGGGCGCGCCCGCGGCGCCTGCCGCGCGCTAGCGTTCCGGCGCCGCGCGGTTCGCGCTACGCTTCGCCCCGGGGGTGGACCATGACGCGCTCCGGGGCGCGGGCGGCCGCGGCGGCGGCGCTGCTCGCGCTGCTCCTGCCCGCGTGCGGGGACGACGAGGCGGCGTCCCGGGGCGGCTGCCGCGCCGGCACGTGCGGCTTCGTCGATCACCTGTACTTCTCCACCTACGTCTGCGGCGCGTGGCCCATCGGCTACTCCTGGCGCAGCCTCGATCACTGCCTGCGCCAGTGCGAGGTCGCCGCGGCCTGGGGGTGCGCGGCCGGCTCCTGCGCGGGCGAGTGCCCGGTGGACCACGGCACCGGCGCGTGGCTGACCTGCTCCTCGGAGAACCGCGAGGCGCGCGTGGTGGACTCGGGCTGCTTCCTGCCCACCAGCGGGATGAACGGCGAGACCGTTCCCTGCGACTGTCGGTGATGCGTCCACCCGCGTGGAGCGGGGCCGAGGAGCCGGTGCGCGGCCCGCGGCCCGCGCTAGGATGCGCGCGTGCTCGCCATCTCGAACGCAGATGACGGTGAGGTGCGGCCCGCAGGCAGGTTCAGGGCGGCCTGGACCGTTCTCGCGCTCGCCGCCTGCGTCGCCCTCCCGGCCTGGATCCAGTTCGGCTTCATGCACGTCGCGGAGGATGCCGACACCGACTACCACGTGGCGGTCGGCCGGCTCATCCACGACCACGGCATCCTGAAGGCGTTCCCGTGGACGCCGTTCTCCGTCCTGGCCGAGCACTACGCGGACAAGGAGCTCCTGTTCCACCTGATGCTCGCGCCGCTGGCCGGCCTGGACCCGGCCACCGCCGCGAACGTGGCCGGCACCATCGCGGGCGCGCTCGCGCTCGCCGCCATCCTGCTCGTGCTCCGGCAGGAGCGGGTGCCGCTCGCCGGCGCGTGGATCGTCGTCCCGCTCCTCGCGTCTTCCGCCTTCGTGTACCGGTTCTCGCTGGTCCGGCCGCACCTGCTGTCCATCGGGCTCGCGCTGGTGGTGCTGTGGGCGGCCGCACGCGAGCGCCGCTGGATCCTGGCGCTGGCCTCCGCGATCTACCCGTGGGCCTACGTGGCCTGGCAGCTGCCGCTCGCGCTGGCGCTGCTCGCGGAGGCCGCGCGGTTCGCAGCGGAGCGCCGCGCGAGCTGGCGCGGCCCGGCGATCGCGCTCGGCGTCGCCACGCACCCGAACGGCTGGAACCTGGTCCGCTTCAGCGCGATCGTGATCGACGACGTGCTGCTCCGGCGGGCCTGGGGGCGGGCCGCCGGCATCGAGCTCGGCGGCGAGTTCCAGCCCTTCACCTGGGCGGAGTGGCGCCTGCTGCTCGTTCCGACCGCCGCGATGGCGCTCGCGGCGCTCGGGCTGGCGTGGCGGCGGCGCCGCGAGGGTGGGCTCGTGGCCCTCGCGTTCGCGGGGGCGGCGCTCGCCTTCGGCGCGCTCACGCTCCGCACCGCCCGGTTCACCGAGTACTTCGTCCCGTTCTCGGCGGTGGCCTTCGCGCTGTCGGTCCGCCACCTGCGGCCGCGCCTGGCGCTCGCCGCCACGCTGGTGCTCTGCGCCGCCTACAGCGGCAGGGAGACCGCGAGGATCCTCCAGGGCATGTCCACCCGCCCGCCGCGCACCGCGCCCGCCGAGGCCGCGGCGATGCAGCGCGCCATCCCGCCCGGCGCGCAGGTGTTCACCTGCGAGTGGGGGCTCACCGGGACGCTCATGCTGGCGCTGCCGGAGCGCCGCTTCATGGTCGCGCTCGATCCGACGCTGTTCGCGCTCCAGGATCCGGAGCGGTACGCGCTCTGGTACCGCCTGCCGCGCGCGGCGCCGCCGGGTCTCGCGCGGACCATCCGCGAGCAGTTCGGCGCGCGCTACGTGGCGTGCTGGTGGGACGATCGGTTCCGCCCGTTCTTCGACCGCATCGCGTTCGAGCCGGGCGTCCGCCCGATCACGGTGGCCGGTCAGTGGAACGTGTACGAGCTGCGGGAGCCCTGAGCCGCGGACCTCGTCGCACATCCGCCGCGCCGTTCCGACCTCGGCGCCGCCCCGCGCGCGGGCTCGGCCCCGCGGGGAAGCACGCTACACTGACGGGATGAACCGAACCCTCGCCGCCGCCGCCGTGCTCGCCCTCGCTGCCTGCGGTCGTCTCGACCAGGTGGACATCACCCGCTCCGCGTCGGTGAACGTGCCCGGCGTCCCCGGCGCGCCGGCCGGCTCGATCCCGTCGATCCAGGCGCTCGACATCGGCGGCGGCGACCAGCTCCGCGCCGAGGGCATCGACCCGGGCGACGTGGACTCGGCCAAGCTCCGCCGGCTCAGCCTCGAGGTGACCGCCGGCGACAGCCTGGAGACCTGGGTGGACTCGGTCTCCATCTACGTCGAGACGGCCGGCCAGCCGCGGATCCTGCTCGCCACGAAGTCCGGGATCTCGGCGCTCCCCGCGGGCACCACCCACGTGGACCTCGACGTGGACGCCGGCGCGAACCTGAAGCCGTACCTGACCGCCGCGTCCTCGCCGGTCACGGTCGAGGCGACCGGCCGCGCGCCGGACGTGAACACCACGGTCAAGGTCACGGCGACCATCCGGGTGGACGTCAACGTGAGCGGGCTCCTGAACTGAACCGTCGCGACGTCGTCTCGCGCGGGGCAGGGCGCCCCATCCCGCGACGGCTTCTCGCGCGCCTCCCCGCACTCGTGCGAAGATGCCGCCTCATGACCGGCTCACCCGCGAACGTTCCCCCGGCGACACCGGCCCCGGGGCGCCAGCAGGAGGCGCTCCGGTGAAGCTGGGGTGGCTCGGCGCGCTCCCGCTCCTGGCGCTCGCGGTCCACGTGGCCGTGGTCGCGGCGCTCGGGCCGACCGACGAGGTCTGGTGGTCCCTGCAGGTGGCCTGGCAGGTGATCGGCGCGGCCGGGTGCCTGGCGGCGGCGTTCGCGTTCCGCCCCGGCGACCTGCTCTGGAAGGCCTGGGCGTGCACGGGCGGGTCGCTGGCGCTGCCCACGCTGGTGCGGCTGCTGAACGGCCCGGCGCGGAGCTGGGACCTGCTGCCGGCCCTGTCGGATCCGTGGGTCCGCCTCGGCACGCTGGTCGCCATCAACGCGTTCTCGGTGACCGGCGCCATCCTGTTCCTGGCCGCGTTCCGCCGCACCGCGACGGGGCTCGGCCTGACCGATCGCCGCAGCTTCCGCACCGCCGCCGCGACGGTGATCGGTGCGCTCGTGATCGGCATCCCGGTGCTCGCGCTCGACCTGCGCGACGCGCTGGGCGGCGGCCTGTCCTCGGACGCCCTGGCGGCCGCGGTGTCGGTCACCGGCGACATGATCTGCTTCTCCGCGGTGGGGCCGCTGGCGCTGGTGGCGCGCGGCCTCGTGGGCGGTGCGCTGCAGCGCACCTGGACGCTGCTCGCGGTCTACAACCTGGGGTGGCTCTTCTACGACCTCACCACCACCACCGCGCGCGTCACGGGTCACGTGGACGGCGGGACGCTCGTCGCGGAGGCGGTGCTGTGCGTCGCCTGCGTGGTGGTCGGCTCGGCCGGGTTCGCGCAGCGGGTCGCGCTGCGCGACGTGTCCCGCCGGGCCGCGGAGCGCGCCTCGACGCTGGCCGCCTAGGGCGCTCGCCAGCCCGGGGAGCCCTCGCGCGGCGTCCGGGGCAGCCGCACGGTGAACGTGGTGCCGTCCTCCTCCCCGGAGCGCACCTCGACGCGGCCCCCGTGCGCGTCGGCGATGCGCTCCACGATGAACAGGCCCAGCCCGACGCTCCGCCCGGTCGGATCCGGCGCGGCCCGCCCACCCGGCTCGAAGAGCGTCGGGATGATCTCGGCGGGGATGGGCACGCCGAGGTTGTGCACGGAGAGCAGCACCTCCCCGTCCTCGGCCGCGACGCCGACCGTGACCGGCGTGCCGCGCGCGCCGTACTTGAGCGCGTTCGTCACCAGGTTCCCGATCACCTGCGCGATGCGGTCGGGATCCCAGTGACCTTGCGTGTTCCCGGAAGCCTCCACCAGGATCGGGCGATCGGGATACGAGGGCTCGAGCTCGTCCACCACCTGCTGCGCGACCTGGCGGAGCTCGGTCGGGCGGGGCTGGATGGGGATGCCGCCGCCGAGCCGCGCGCGGGTGAGGTCGAGCAGGTCGCGGATGAGCCGGGTGGCGCGCTCCGCCGCGGAGCGGATGCGCGCGATGGAGGCGACGTTCCGGTCGGAGAGGTCCTCGCGCGCGAGCAGCGAGGACGTGCCCAGCAGGATCGCGTTCAGCGGGTTGCGCAGGTCGTGCGAGACGATCCCGATGAGCTGCTGCTCGAAGTCCCGGGCCTGCCGGAGCCGCTGCTCGTCTCGCATGCGGCGGGTGGCGTCGCGGAAGAACACGGCCACGCCGCCGTCGGTCACCGGGTAGGCCGCGACCGAGTTCCACATGTCGAGCGGCTCGAAGTACGCCTCGAACTCGCTCGGGACGCGCTCGTTCATGACCCGGTGGTACTCGATCCAGTAGGGCGAGTCGGGCCGCGCCAGCTCCGGCCAGATCTCCCAGATCACCCGCCCCAGCGTGGTCTCGCGGCTCCGGCGCGAGAGCCGCTCCTGGTTCCGGTTCACCCGGACGATGCGCCAGGCGCGGTCGAGCTCCAGGAAGGCGTCGCCCAGCTCGAGCAGCTCGTCGGCGTGGCGCAGGCGCTCCAGCGCGGTCTGCGCGTCGGTGACGTCGAGGCCGATCGAGACGATGGCGGGGTCCTCCGGCCCGCTCGCGCCGGCGAGCGCGAACGTCACGGTGTGGAACGTCCGCAGGCCGCGCGGGGTGTCGAGCGTCTCCCGCAGCTCGACGGTGGTGCCGCGCCCGGCGCGCGCGTCGGCCCCCGCCAGGCGGCGGGCCACCGCCGGCGGGACGACGTCCTCGAACCGCCGGCCCAGCAGCTCGCCCTGGGGGACCCCGAGCACCTCGGCCGCGAAGCGGTTCACGAACAGGAACCGGCCGTCGCGGCCGCGGAGCACCAGCGCCGCGGGCGCGTGGTCCGCGACCGCGCGGAGCCGCGCGTCGGCGCGCCGGGAGGTGACCTCGCGCGCCTGGACGAACCGGCGCACCCCCTCCGCGATGGCCGCCGTGATCGCGGCCTCGAGCACGCGCAGGTCCGCGATCGCCGGCCGGAGGCCCTGCTCCTCGGCCAGCTCCAGGATCAGATCGCCGACGACGCCGTACTCCCAGACGAGCTGCACCACGTCCACCGGCATGCCCGCGCGCTGCTCGCCGTGGACCGTCGCGACCGCCGCGACCCGCGGCGGCTCGGCCGGTGCGCGCGGCGCGGGCCCGTTGCGCAGCGCGTCCACGAGGGCGTCCAGCAGGGCGGGGAAGGAGTCGAGCAGCTGCGGGTCCGGCATGCGCGACTCGCGCAGCTCCCGGCGGGCGCGCTCCACGAACCGGCCGCAGAGCTCGTCGCGGCGCGACTGGATCAGGTCGGCGATGGCTGAGATCGTGCGCGGCACGGTCGGCTGGAGGATGTGGCAGCCGGGCTCGCGCGGCAGCGCCGCCGCCTCAGGCGGGCACCCCGGCCCCCTCCGGAGAGCGCAGCCCGAGCGGGAAGCCGTCGAGCTCGCCGGGCGCGCGGTCGCCGGCCGCGTCCACGGCCGTGGGCTCGCCCTCGTCGAGGTCCAGGCCGAACGCGGCGAGCAGGCGCGCCTGATCGCGCGTGGCCGCCCGGAAGCGCACCCGCTTCTCGCGGCGGTGCTCGCGGACCCATCCGGCGAGGACGCAGGCCGCGAACTCGCACGCCTCCTCGGCGTGCGCGAGGTCGATCACGAACGCGTCCGCGGCGGACTCGTCCATCTGGACCCGGAGCGCCCACGCGGAGGCGCCGTCGAACGCGCCGTACACCGTGAGCACCTCCGCCGCCCCGTCCGACCGCCGAACGATCGCCGCTCCCGTCATCGCGCACCGAACTTAGGCACGATCGTCGGGAGGGGATCGGGATTTTTCACTATGATGGCGGACGTGCCAGAACACCGCCGGATGGCGATCCTGTTCGATCTGGACGGGACGCTGGTCGACACCGTTCCGTTCATCCTCGCCTCCGTGCGCCATGCCTTCGACGGGTACGGGAGCTGCCCGACGGACGCCGAGTGGATCGCCGGGATCGGAACGCCGCTCCGAGCCCAGCTCGCCTCGTTCGCCCGCTGCCCCGACGACGTCGAGCCCTTGCTCGCGCGCTACCGGTCGTTCTGGATCGCGGAGCACGATCGCTGGACCCGCTGCTTCCCCTCGGCGCGCGAGACGGTGCTGACGCTCGCCGCGCGCGGCCATCCCCTCGGCGTGGTGACGGCGAAGACCGAGGAGGGCGCCTACCGCACGCTGCGCCACGTGGGGCTGCTGGAGCGGATGGGGGCGGTCATCGGGGCGGACAGCTGCGCCCGCTCGAAGCCCGACCCCGAGCCGGTGCGGCTGGCCCTGTCGCGGCTGGGGGCCGAGGCCGACGCGGCCGTCATGGTGGGCGACTCGCCGCACGACCTCGCGGCCGGCCGCGCGGCGGGGGTGCGGACGATCGCAGCGCTGTGGGGCGCCTGCACCCCGGAGGTGCTCCGCGCCGCCGCCCCGGATCACCTCCTCGAGGACATCGCGGCGCTCCCGGCGCTGCTCGAGGCCATCACCCAGGGTTCATGACGCGGCGCGCCCGCGCCGTACCGTGATAGGAGTCGCGAGCATGCGCGTCGGATACCTCGGTCCCCCGGGCACCTTCAGCGAGGAGGCGGTCTCGCGCTGCGAGCCCGTCCGCGGCGCGGAGGCGGTGCCGTTCCCCACCTTCGCCGACGCGCACGAGGCGCTGCTGCGCGGCGAGCTCGACGCGGCCCTGCTGCCCATCGAGAACTCCATCGAGGGCGCGGTGAGCGCGGTGCTCGACCTGCTCGTGCACCGGCCCGGCGCGCGCATCCGCGCCGAGCTGCTGCTGCAGGTCCGCCAGCACCTGCTGGCCCGGCCCGGCACGCGGCTGGAGCAGGTCCGGCGCGTGCTCTCGCACCCGCAGCCGCTCGGCCAGTGCGCCCGCTTCCTGCGGACCCGGCTGCCCGCGGCGTCGCTCGAGCCCGCGCTCTCGACGGCGGAGGCCGCCCGCAAGGTGGCCGCCGGCGAGCCGGACGCGGCCGCGCTCGGCCCGCGGCGCGCCGCCGAGCGCTACGGCCTGGAGGTGCTGGCGGAGAACGTCCAGGACTCGGACGAGAACGTGACCCGCTTCGTGCTGCTGGCGCGCGAGGACGCGCCGCCCACCGGCGCCGACCGGACCAGCATCGCGTTCACGCTCGATCGCGACCGGCCGGGCGGGCTGTACGAGGTGATGGGCGAGTTCGCCCGCCGCGGCATCAACCTGTCGAAGATCGAGAGCCGGCCCACCAAGCAGGCCATGGGGCACTACGTGTTCTACCTCGACTTCGAGGGGCACCGCGCGGACCCCGCCGGCGCGAGCGCGCTCGAGGGCGTGCGCGCGCAGGTGCACGAGCTGCACCTCCTGGGCTCGTATCCGCGGACCGGCGCGCCGGTCTAGCCGGCCCGGGGCCGCGCGAGCAGGCGCCCGAGCGCCGCCAGGTGCGCGGGCCCGGCGCCGCAGCAGCCGCCGGCGACGGACAGGCCCGCCTCGACCGCGGGCCGCAGCGCCTCCGCGAACGCGTCGGGCCCGAGCACCGCGCCGGGCAGCCCGGGGCTGGGCTTCGCCACGAACGGCGCCGGCAGGCGCCGCGCGGCCCAGCCGGCGAGCGCGGCCAGCGCCGCTCCCGCCGGCACGCAGTTCACCCCCGCCGCCGCGGCGCCGGCCTCCGCGACCGCCTCGAGGAGCGCCTCGGCCGGCGTCCCGTCGGGCGCCGCGAGCCGGCCGGCCTCTTCACCCAGCGCGAACGTCACCACCACCGGCAGGCCGGCGGCGCGCGCGGCGTCGAGCGCGAGGCGCGCCTCGGCGAGGTCCCACTGCGACTCGACCCAGAGCAGGTCGGCCCCGGCGGCGGCGAGCGCCTCGGCGGCCCGGGCGTAGCGCGCGCGCACGGCGCCGGCGTCGGGGGCCGGCCGGCCGGGGCCGTAGAGCGCGGTGGGCCCGAGGTCGCCGGCCACGCGCGCGCGGGGGGCGGCCCGGCGCGCGAGGCGCACCGCGGCGGCGCAGAGCGCGCCGACCCGGTCCGCCGGGACGAGCGCGTCGAGGCGCGGGCCGGCCGCGTTGAACGTGCAGGTGAGCACCACCCCGGCGCCGGCCGCGGCGTGGGCGGCGTGGACCGCGGCGATCGCCTCGGGCCGCTCGAGCACCCACGCCTCGGGCAGCGCGCCGGCGGGGAGGCCGGCGTCGAGGAGCGCCGTGCCCATGGCCCCGTCGAGCAGGGTGGGGCGCTCGAAGGGCACGGGCGGCGTGGCGCGCGTCATGCGGTGCGCGCCCCGGCGGCGGCCGGCTCGGCGAAGAACGCGCGCAGGGCCTCGCGGCTCCGGCGCGCGTCGGCGTGGCCGAGCGCCATGAGCTCGTCGGCGAAGTCGCCGTCGAACAGCAGGAAGCTGGCCAGGTCGGCGGCGCCGTCGGCCGCGGCCTCCGTGTCGGCGGCGGCCCGGCGCAGCAGGCGCGCCGCCAGCGTGCCGGGGCGCAGGTGCCGGACCCGGCGGGCGGCGTGCTCGTGCGCGAGGACGCCGATGTCGCGGGACGGCCGGATCACGAGCTCGCGCACCCGGCGGAACGGCGCGCCCAGCTCGCGGGCGGAGATCGAGGCGAGCTGCTCGGCGAAGCCCGGGCCGAACACCTGCTCGGCGCGGTCCATCATCGCGTTCACGTGGCGGAGGCGGTCGATGTCGTAGTCGGCGTGGTCGAGCAGCAGGGCGTTCAGCAGCCGCCCGAGCTGCGCGGCGGTGGTGGGCACCTCCTCCGGGTGAAGGCGGGGCGCCCGCTCCGCCTTGCGCCCCTCGGCCCGGAGCGCGATCACGAGCACGCGCTCGGCGCCCAGGCGGAGCGCGGGCGCGAGCGGCGTGTTCTGGCGGACGCTGCCGTCCACGAACCAGGAGTCCTCGATGCGGACCGGGCGGAACAGCAGCGGGATCGCGCCCGAGGCGAGCGCGTGGGCCGGTCCGATGGCGCAGGCGCGGGCCTCGACCAGCGGATCGCGGCTCCACTCGGGCAGCGCGCGCAGGCTCTCCACGAACACCACCGCGCGGCCGGTGCCGAGGTCGGTGGCGCTGACGGTGAGCGCGCCCACGTGGCCGTCGCGCACGTTGCGGTGCAGGCGCGGCCAGTCGATCCGGTGGTGGACCAGCTGCGCCAAGGCCTCCGGGAACACGAAGTCGGACAGGCGCCAGCTCAGGTGGCGCATCCGCGTGGCGCGGAGCTGGCGGACCACGTAGCCGGGCAGGGCGGCCAGGTTGAGGGCGCTCCAGTGGAACACCTTCTCCAGCTTGAGGCTGCGCCAGGCGGCGGCGAGCGCGACGCCCTGCTGCGCGGGGACGTCCGCGGTCGAGGCCATCACGCAGGCGTTCACCGCGCCGATGCTGGTGCCGGAGAGGACGTCGAAGCGCGGCTGGTACCCGAGCTCGGGCGCGAGCTCCTCGCGCAGGTAGCGGACCACGCCGGCCTCGTACGCGCCCCGCGCCCCGCCGCCGGACAGGACCAGCGCGGTGCGCCCGCGCTCCCCGCCGGTCACAGCCGGACCTCCTCGAGGTGCGAGGGGACGAGCGCGGGCCAGCCCATCTCGTCCATCCGCGCCTTGGCCGCGGCCAGCGCCGTCGGCTCGCCGTGCACCAGGAACGTCCGGCGCGGCTGCGCCGGGAGCGTGGCGAGCCAGCGCCGGATCTCCGCCTCGTCGGCGTGGGCCGAGAAGCCGCCGAGCGTCGCGACGCGCGCCCTCACCGGCACGTCCTCGCCGTGGATGCGCAGCGTCTCGGCGCCGTTCTGCAGGCGCCAGCCGCGGGTGCCGCCGGCCTGGAAGCCCACCAGCAGGACGGTGTTGCGCGCGTCGGGGAGGCGGCGCGCCAGGTGGTGGAGCACCCGGCCGCCGGTGGCCATGCCCGAGGCCGACAGGATGACGCACGGGCCGCGCACGTCGTTGATGGCCTTCGACTGGTCCGGGCTGCGGCAGAACGCCAGCTTCGCGGGCCGGAGCGGCTCCTCGCCGGCCGCGATGCGCCGGATGGTCTCGTCGTCGTGGTCCTCGCGGTGCGCCAGGTAGATCGGCGTCGCGTCCACCGCCATGGGCGAGTCCACGAACACCGGGACGGACGGGATCTCGCCGCGGTCCTCCAGCTCACGCAGCGTGAACAGGATCTCCTGGGTGCGCCCCACCGCGAACGCCGGCACGACCAGCGCGCCGCCGGAGCGGACGACGGCGTGGACCTCGGCCGCGAGCGCCGCGGCGGGCGATCCCGCCTCGTGGCGCCGGCCGGCGTAGGTGCTCTCGAGCACCAGCGCGTCGGCGGCGGGCCCGGGCTCCGGGTCCGGGAGGATGGGGGCGCCGTAGCGGCCCAGGTCGCCGCTGAACAGGAGCCGCACCCCGCGCGCGCCCCCCACGCTCACCTCCGCCAGCGCGCTGCCCAGGATGTGCCCGGCGCGGTGGAGGCGGAGGGTCACGCCGGGCGCGATCTGGCGAGGCTCGGCGTACTGCAGCGGCGCGAGCTGGGGCAGGACCTCGAGCGCGTCCTGCTCGGTGTAGAGGGGGAGGGCGGGCGCATGCTTCGAGTAGCCCTTCCGGTTGGCGTAGCGCGCCTCCTCCTCCTGGAGCCTCCCGGAGTCGGGGAGGAGCAGGCCCGCCAGGTCGCGGGTGGCCGGGGTGCAGTGGACCGGGCCGCGGAAGCCCTGGCGCCCCAGCAGCGGCAGCGCCCCGCTGTGGTCCACGTGCGCGTGCGTCAGGACCACCGCCGTCAGCGATCGCGGGGAGACCGGCCAGGGGGCGCGGTTCCGGAGGCGCAGCTCCTTGTGGCCCTGGAACAGCCCGGCGTCCACCAGGACCCGGACCGAGCCGGTCTCCACCAGGAACCGTGAGCCCGTCACCGTGCCTGCCGCGCCGAGGAAGCGGATGGACGTCATCGTGGGCGGATTCTACAATCCCTGGACGCGCGCGGCGCGGCCCTCCCGCGCGCGGTGGCACCACGGGACCGCAGACGGAGCGTTCACGACATGCGCCGGAAGATCCGCGTGGTGGGAGCGATGATCGAGCAGGACGGGCGCTACCTCATCACCCAGCGCCCGCCCACCGCCTCGCTGCCGCTGCTGTGGGAGTTCCCCGGCGGGCGCGTGGAGGCGGGTGAGACCGACCCCGCGGCGCTGGCGCGCGAGCTCGCCGAGGAGATGGGCATCGGCGTCGAGGTGGGCGGCCGCGTGATCCACGTGGAGCACGCGTACGAGGCCTACGACATCGACTTCTGCGTCTACCGCTGCCGCCTGGTCCGCGGGCCCATCCAGCACATCCGCGTGCACGACCACCGGTGGGTCCGGCCGGACGAGCTCGATCAGTACGAGTTCCCGCCGGCCGACGAGAAGAGCATCGCGAAGCTGCTCGGCCTGTAGCCCGTCCGCACCGCGCCGCCGCCGCCGCCGCCCGCGCGAGCCGCGCCGCCCGCACGGGCCGGCGCCGGGTCCCGCCCCGCCTGACCCGTCCGCAGGCCCCCGACGGCGAGCAGCCTGCCGGGGCCCTCCGCGCTTACCCGGATTGCCCGATCCCCGGACGTGCGCAGATTGCCTGCGAAGGGGGCGGGAGGCCTCGGTGTCGGCAGACGAGAAGAAGGGCCACGGGCAGCGCAACGAGCGGGGGCGCGGGCCCGGCGGGTCCGGCTCCCAGTCCCGCATTCCGCTCGCGTCGCCGGCGGCGTGGCTGGTCCTCATCGCGCTCGCGATCTTCCTGTTCCGCGCGTTCCAGGACGTGGGCGTGCGGCGCATCCCGTACTCGCAGTTCAAGGAGATGGTCCGCCAGGGCGCGTTCGAGCGCGTCGTGATCGGGCCGGACTGGGTCCGCGGGGTGCCGAAGCCGGTGGAGGCCGGCGCGGCCCAGGGCGGCGGCGCGCAGCCGCAGCCGGCGCAGGGCGACGGCGAGCGCAACGGCCAGGCGCTGCCCTACGTCGCGACGCGCATCCCGGGCGGCGGCGACGACCTGGTGCAGGCGGTGGAGAAGGCCGGCGTGCCCTACGACGCGGTGGCCGGAGGCGGCATGGGCGACCTGTTCTGGGTCTGGATCGCGCCGATCGCGATCGGGCTGCTGTTCTGGGCCTGGGTGATGCGGCGCATGTCCGGGCAGCTCGGGCAGGGGCCGCCGGGGGTGATGGCGTTCGGGAAGTCCCGGGCCCGGATCCACATGGAGCCGGACACCGGCGTGACGTTCCAGGACGCGGCCGGCATCGACGAGGCCGTGGAGGAGCTCCAGGAGATCGTCGAGTTCCTGAAGACGCCGGAGAAGTACCGGCGGCTCGGCGGCCGGATCCCGAAGGGCGTGCTGCTGGTCGGGCCCCCCGGCACCGGCAAGACGCTGCTCGCGCGCGCCACCGCGGGCGAGGCGGGCGTGCCGTTCTTCTCGCTCTCCGGCTCGGAGTTCGTGGAGATGTTCGTGGGCGTGGGCGCGGCCCGGGTGCGCGACCTGTTCGCGCAGGCCACGCAGAAGGCGCCCTGCATCGTGTTCATCGACGAGCTGGACGCGCTCGGCAAGTCGCGCAACGCCGGCATCGTGGGCGGGCACGACGAGCGCGAGCAGACGCTGAACCAGCTGCTCGCCGAGATGGACGGCTTCGACGCGCGCGCCGGCCTGATCATCATGGGCGCCACGAACCGCCCCGAGATCCTGGACCCGGCGCTGCTGCGGCCGGGCCGCTTCGACCGCCAGGTGCTGGTGGACCGGCCCGACAAGCGCGGGCGCGAGCAGATCCTCCGGATCCATGCACGCAACGTGAAGCTCGGGCCGGACGTGGACCTCCGCTCGGTGGCGGCGCGCACCCCGGGGTTCGCCGGCGCCGACCTCGCGAACGTGGTGAACGAGGCGGCGCTGCTGGCCGCGCGCCGCAACAAGAACCACGTGACCCGCGCCGAGTTCGAGGAGGCCATCGAGCGGGTGGTGGCGGGCCTCGAGAAGAAGAGCCGCCGCATCAACGAGCGGGAGAAGGAGATCGTCGCCTTCCACGAGGCGGGGCACGCGCTGGTGTCGTGGATGCTGCCGTTCGCGGACCGCGTCTCGAAGGTCTCGATCATCCCGCGCGGCCTGGGCGCGCTGGGCTACACGCTCCAGCTCCCGCTGGAGGACCGGTACCTGCTCACCCGCAGCGAGCTGCGGGACCGCATGGCGGGCCTGATGGGCGGGCGCGTCGCCGAGGAGGAGGTGTTCGGCGAGCCGTCCACCGGCGCCTCCAACGACCTGCAGCACGCCACCGCGGTGGCGCGCATGATGGTGCGCGATTACGGGATGAGCCGGGCGCTCGGGCCGGTGTCGCTCGGCGACCAGGCCGGCCCGACGTTCCTCGGCGTGAAGGGGTTCGAGACCCGGTCCTACTCCGACCACACCGCGCTCGCGGTGGACCGCGAGGTGCAGGCGCTCGTCGAGGAGGCGCAGGAGCGCGCGCGGACGGTGGTGCGCGAGCACCGGGAGCGGCTCGACGCGCTCGCCGCGCGGCTGCTCACGATCGAGGTGATCGAGGAGGACGAGATCACGCGCCTGTGGGGGCCGAAGGTGGTGCGGCCCGGGACCATCGAGGGGCGCGGCCACGAGGAGTCGCCGCCGGAGACGCCGAACCGCCCGGTGGCGGCGTCGGCGGACGCGAGCGCGGGCTTCGGGCGATCGGCCCCGCAGGCGGTCGCGGGGCACGCGCCCGGCGACCGGGACCCCGAGCCGTGAGGAGGCGGCGCGACGGTGAGGCACGGGAGCGAGAGCCACGAGGCGCGCAAGGCGCTCTTCCAGATCGGGATCCGGCGCGGCACCCTGACGGTCGCCGAGATCGATCGCGCGCTGCCGCCCGGGAGCCTCTCGCCGGCGGAGCGCTGGCTGCTGTTCTACAGCCTGCGCGCGGCCGGGGTGGAGATCCGCGACGCGCGCGGCGAGCAGGTGGACGCGCTCCCCGGCGAGCCCCCGCCGCCCTGACCCCCGTCGTTTGACACGACCTTCCCGCTGGTTAGCTTGGCTGCCGGAGGTCGTGACATGTCAGACGAACGCCGTGACGCCTCCGCGCCGGGCGCGGAGGGTCAGGTGAAGGTGGTGGACCGACGCCGGTTCCGGCAGGACGGGGAGCCCATCGACCCGCCGCAGGACGAGGAGGGCGGGCAGGCGGCTCAGGGCGCCGCCGTGGAGGCGCGCCTGGCCGAGCAGGCCGCCCGGATCGACGAGCTGACCCGCGCGTACGCCGCGCTGGTCGAGGACAACAAGGCCTTCCGGCAGCGCCTGGAGCGCGAGCGGACCCGGGTCGTGGAGGCGGAGCGGGCCGGGGTGGCGCAGACGCTGCTCGAGGCGACCGACGACCTCGAGCGCGCCCTCGCGGCGGCCTCCGCGCCAGGGGAGCCCACCGACGAGCGGCTCGGGCACCTGCTCGAGGGCGTGCGCCTTTCACTGAGCGTGCTGCATCAGCGCATCGCCGCGCTCGGGGCCGAGCGGATCTCGACCCTGGGCCAGCCGTTCGACCCCCACGTGGCCGAGGCGGTGGACACGGTCCCCGTCGGCGATCCGTCGCAGGACGGCACGGTGGTGCAGGAGATCCGCGCCGGATATCGCGTCGGCGACCGCGTGCTCCGCCCCGCCAGGGTCCGCGTGGGGAAGGTGGCGCGCGCGTGATGCCGCGCCCCACGCCGCGCCGGCCGGACGGCGGCGCGGGGAATAGAATCCGGGCCCGAGCGTCCTCTGGAACGTGACTGACCGTCTCTACATGACCAATCCCAGGAGAGGGGCCATGCGCCTCATCACCCGAATCGTCACCGTCTCTCTCGCAGCCGCCGCGATCTTCGCGTGCACGCGGGACGGCAGCGCGGCGACCGCGTCGGCCGCGCCCGCGGCGTCGCCGTCCCAGCAGCTGTTCCGCGACGCCGCGGCCGCCGCGCCCGGCCCCGAGGCCGCGATCCCGGTACAGACCTCGCTCGCGCCGCTCATCGACAAGCTCCGCCCGGCGGTGGTGAACATCTCGACCACCACCGTCACCAAGCACCCGCGCGTGCAGCGCGGCCCGCGCGGCCAGAACCCGCACGGCGGCGGCACGCCGGACGAGGGCTTCGAGGACTTCTTCGAGCGCTACTTCGGCCGCCCCGCGCCGGAGATGCCCGAGGAGTTCAAGGGCTCCTCGCTCGGCTCCGGGTTCCTGCTCAACGGCGAGGGCTTCATCCTCACCAACAACCACGTGGTGAAGGACGCCACCGACATCCGCGTGCGCCTCTCGGACGATCGCGAGTTCGGCGCGAAGATCGTCGGCCGCGATCCGCTCACCGACGTCGCGCTCATCCAGCTGGTGAACCCTCCGAAGAACCTGCCGACGGTGGTGCTGGGCGACTCCGACGCGCTCCGCCAGGGCGACTTCGTGCTCGCGCTGGGCAGCCCGTTCGGCCTGCGCGACACCGCCACGCTCGGCATCGTGTCCGCGAAGCACCGCCCCGGCATCAACCCCGGCGGCACCTACGACGACTTCATCCAGACCGACGCCGCCATCAACCCCGGCAACTCCGGCGGCCCGCTGTTCAACCTCCGCGGCGAGGTGGTCGGCATCAACACCGCCATCGTGTCGCCGCAGATCGGCCAGGGCATCGGCTTCGCGGTGCCCATCAACATGGCGAAGGCGCTGCTGCCGCAGCTCAAGGAGAAGGGCAAGGTCACGCGCGGCTTCCTGGGCGTGTCGGTGTCCGACCTGTCGCCGGATCTCATCCAGGGCTTCGGCCTGCAGCCCGGCACCAAGGGCGCGCTGGTGCAGAACGTCGTCCCGCGCTCGCCGGCGGACAAGGCGGGGCTGCAGCCCGGCGACGTGGTGGTCGCGCTGAACGACAAGACGGTCGAGACCGCCGGCGCGCTCACCCGCGGCGTCGCCCTGGTCTCCCCCGGCCAGACCGCGAACCTGACCGTGCTGCGCGGCGGCCAGAAGAAGCAGTTCGCCGTGAAGGTCGTGCAGCGCCCCGAGGACGGCGAGGCCGTCGGCCGCGGCGAGCAGGGCGGCGGCGAGGAGGGCGGCGGGCAGGGCGCCCGCGATCAGTCGCCGAAGCTCGGCGTCTCCATCGCCCCCATCACCCCGGACGTCGCGCGCCAGTTCGGCGTCGAGCCGGGCGACGGCGTGGTGGTGGTGGACGTCACCGAGGGCGGCCCGGCCGACCGCGCCGGCATCCGCCGGGGCGACGTGATCCTCGAGGCCAACCGCCAGAAGGTGACGAGGCCCGAGGACATGCGGTCCGCGGTGGCGAAGCTGAAGGAGGGCGACATGGCGCTCCTCCGCGTCCGCCGCGGCGACGCCGCCGTGTTCATCGCGGTGCCGGTGGGCGGCGGCAAGTAGCCCGCCGCACCGCGACCGCTCCCGCGCCGCCCTCCGCACCCGGGGGGCGGCGCGGCCGTCTCCGGCTCAGAACACCTTCGTGGCGATGGGCGCGCCGGTGCGGGCGTCCAGCACGCGCACCGCGAGGAAGCGCGCGGCGACGCCCTCGTAGCTGCCGGCCTCGCCCTTCCGCTTCAGCTTCCAGGGCTTCTCGGGCCGGAACACGATCTCGAGCTCGATGGCCCCGGTGCGGAACGGGCTCTCGAACTCCATCTCCATCGTGCCGTCGGGCAGCGTGCCCGGGATCGGCAGGAGCCCGACCAGCGGGTGGCCCTGCGCGTCCTGGCGCAGCGGCGCGCCGTGCGTGAGCGCGACGCCGCCGCCGTCCACGAACGGCGTGAGCAGCAGCAGGAACCGGCCGTCGCCGCGCACCTCGGGCTTCACCAGCGGCGCCGCGTCCTGCACCCGGACCGCGAACGTCTTGCCGTCCGCGCTGCGCCGGGTCGCGGCGACGTTCGCCTCGCAGGTGCGCCGCTCGTAGACGTCCACGCAGTGGCCCACGTAGCGGACCAGGAACGGCTCGAGCGCGTCGAGCCGCTCGGCGCTGCGGGCGACCGCGTCGAAGTCCGCGGCGCGGGCGGGGGCCGGCGCGGGCGCGGCGGCCGCGATGGCGAGGACGGCGAAGCTCAGGAGTGCACGCATGCGAGATGACCTCGGAGGCGGGGAGGGACGGGCCGTTCGGGCCCGCCGCGGGGCCGGGGAGTGTACCGTGGCGCGGGTACCTCGAAGGACCCCCAATGATCCCGCGTAGGTGGGGCCTTTGGCGGGTCAGGTGAGCGCGGGTGCTCTTCTTGACTACATCGCCCCACCACCGTAGGCTCTGCTCCGTTCCGAGGAGGACGGGATGCTCTGGAGCCGGCGAGAGGCGCGGAAGATGGTGGTGGCGGCGGCGGGACCGGATCGGCGCGCGGCGCCGCGGCTCGACAAGGTCTTCCGCGTGTACCTGGAGGGCGAGACCGGCTGCGGCCTGGGGATCGCCCGGAACATCTCCGAGGGCGGCATGTTCGTGGAGACCCGCTCGCCGCAGCCCATCGGCTCGCAGGTGCGGATCACGTTCCCGTCCGAGAACGGCGACATGATCGCGGTGGCGGAGGTGCGGTACGTGTGCCACCTGCTCGGGCGCGGCACTTCCGCGCGGGGACCGCTCACCATGCGCGGCATGGGCATGCGGTTCCTGTACTTCGAGCTCGACGAGGCCGTGCCGTCCCTCCTGCAGTGAGGGCGGCTGCGCGCCCGCGCGCCCCGCCGGTTCACCCTCCGTCGCCGGCGGCGCCTTGCCGCCCCCCGGTCGCCGTGTTACCCGGACCGGGATGCTCGCCATCGAGACGCACGGGCTGACCCGGCTGTTCGACGGGAAGCCCGCGGTCCAGGACCTGTCGCTCGCCGTCCCGGCCGGCGCCTTCTACGGCTTCCTCGGGCCCAACGGCGCGGGGAAGAGCACCACCATCAAGATGCTGACCGGGCTGCTCGCGCCCACCTCCGGGCGGGCCGTCGTGCTGGGGACGGACCTCGCGCGGGACCCGCTCGCGGTGAAGCGGCAGGTGGGGGTGGTGCCGGACGGGCTCGGGCTGTTCGAGCGCCTCACCGGCGCGGAGCAGCTCCGCATCCACGGCCAGCTGTACGGCCTGCCGCGGGCCGAGGCGGCGCGGCGCGCCGACGAGCTGCTCGGGGCGCTCGAGCTCGCGGAGCAGGCCGGGAAGCTGGTGGGCGAGTACAGCCACGGCATGAAGAAGAAGCTCGCGCTGGGCTGCGCGCTCATCCACGGCCCGCGCCTGCTGTTCCTCGACGAGCCGTTCGAGGGCATCGACGCGGTGGCCGTCTCGGGCATCCGGGCGCTGCTGCAGGACCTCGTGGCGCGCGGCGCCATGACGATCTTCCTCACCAGCCACGTGCTCGAGGTGGTGGAGCGGCTGGTCACGCACGTCGGGATCGTGCGGGAGGGGCGGCTCGCGGCGCAGGGGACGCTGGAGGAGGTGCGCGGGGCGGCGGGGACGCTCGAGGAGGTCTTCATCCGCACCGTCGGCGAGGAGCGGCCGCGCCCCGGGCTCTCGTGGCTGGGCGAGGGCGGCGCCGCGTGAGCGCGGGCGGACCGCTGCGCGCGCTGGCCGAGCTCCGGCTGCGGATGCTCTGGCGGCGGCTGCGCGGCGGCTCGGGGGTGCCGGAGCTGGTGGCGCGCATCGCCACCTTCGCGTTCGCGATCCCGGCCGGCCTGGTCTTCGCCGGCCTCACCGGCGCCGGCGCGTACCAGGCGGCGCGGGCCGGCCCGGGCCTGCGCTCGTCCATCCCGGTGGCGGCGCTCTACTTCGGCGTCTGGCAGACCTGGATGGCGGTGTCGCTGTCGGTCTCGGACCGCTCCCAGCTCGACCTGCGCCGGTTCCTCGTCTACCCGCTGCCGCCGGCGCGCGTGTACGGCTACGGGCTGGCCGCGTCGGTGCTGGGCGACCCGTTCACCTGGTTCTGGTGCCTGCTGCTGCTGGGCGCGTTCGCGGGCGCCGCGCTGGCGCGGCCGGGCGCCTGGCTGGTGCTGCTCGCGCTCGTGAGCCTCGGGTTCGTGGCGGCCACCGCCGCCATGGCGGCGCTGGTGCAGGAGCTGCTGGGCCGGCTGCTGCGCGGGAGGCGGGTGCGAGAGCTGGGCATCGCGGCCGTCTACCTCGGCCTGGCGTTCCTGCTCCTCTCCTCGAGCGGCGGCCCGAGGCCGGGCGTGTTCCAGGCGATCCGGACGCTGGCCCGGTTCCGCTGGCTGGCGTACCCGGCGGCGCTGGCGAGCGAGGCGGGGGCCGCGCTGTTCACCGGGCACGCCGCGGCCGCGCTCCCTTGGATCGCGGCGCTCCTCGCCGCGGGCGCGCTCTCCGGCTGGGCGGCCTACCGGCTCGCGCTCGCCGACGCGCGGTCGGGCGCAGAGGGCGCCGGCGGCGCGGGCGGCGCGGCGCGCGCGGCCGGGCGCGGGTGGGGGCTGCCGGGCCGGCTCGCGCCGCTCCTCGAGAAGGAGCTGAAGTACCTGGCGCGCCACCCGCTCGTCACCGTGCTCGCGCTCATCGTCCCGGCCCTGTCGGCGTTCTTCGGCTGGAAGGTGGCGCCGCACCTGCCGGCGGAGGCGGGCGAGGTGGTGAGGCTCCTGCCGCTGGTGGGGCTCGCGATGTACACGCACCTCGCCACCGAGGTCTTCTGGCTGAACGCGTTCGGCGGCGACCGCGGCGGCGCGCGGGCGTGGTTCCTCGCCCCGGTGCCGCTCGAGGACGCGCTCGCCGCGAAGAACGTCGCGGTCTACGCGCTGGCGCTCGGGCTGTTCGCCGCGAGCGCGGCCGCGCTGACCGCCACCGCGGGATCGCCCCCGGCGTGGGCGATCGCCGCGGCCCTGGCGCTCCACGCCGGCGCCGCGCCCTGGTTCCTCGCCGCCGGCAACCTGGTCTCGGTGCTGGTGCCGCGGGCGGCCTCGACCTCGATCCAGCGCGGCGGCCGGCTCTCCCCGCTCACCGCGCTCGCCGGGATGGCGCTCGTCTCGGCGGTGAGCGCGGTGTTCGCGGTCCCGGTGGTGGCGGCGCTGCGCCTGGAGGCGCCGTGGCTCGTGGCGGCGTCGTGGGCGGCGCTGGGCGCCCTCGGCCTCTGGCTGTACCGCCGGGCGTTGCCCCGCACCGCGCGCCTGCTCTCGGCGCGGCGCGAGGCGCTGCTCGCGGCGGTGGCGGGGGACGAGGAGTAGCGCGCTCGCCCTTCGACGGGCTCAGGGCGAGCGGGCCGGGGCCGCGGGTGAGGTGGAGTCCGCTCGTGGTGAGCCCGTCGAACCACGAGCGGACGGGCGGGTCGCCTACTGCGAGAAGCCTTCCAGCAGGTAGTGCGCCTCGATGCGCTTCAGCGCGAGCACCATCGCGGCGGTGCGCACGTCCACCTGCTGGCCGACGCAGTACGGCCGCGAGTCGTAGAGCGGCGTGCGCTGCGGGCGGTTCAGCGAGATGTCGCGGATGATGGCGTAGTTCTTCTTGATGGCCTGCTCGAGGCGGGCGTTCACCTCGGCCTCGGACCAGTGCTCGAGGCGCTGGTTCTGCAGCCACTCGTAGTACGAGACGGTCACGCCGCCCGCGTTGCACATGATGTCGGGGATGACCTCGATCTTGCGCGCGGCGAGCACGCGGTCGCCCTCGCGCGTGGTCGGGCCGTTCGCGGCCTCCGCCACCAGGCGCACCTTGAGCCGCTCCGCCACCGGGCCGTCGATCTCCTCGCCGAGCGCCGCCGGGATGCAGATGTCGGCGTCCACGCCCCAGAAGTCGTCCTTGGAGATGGCGGTGCCGCCGGTGAACCCGGCCACCGTCTTCTTCAGGTTCTTGGGGTTGTGGTGCACGTGCTGCGCGAGCGCGTGGACGTCGAGGCCGGCGTCGGCGTGGATCGTGCCGAACGCGTCGTTCACGGCCACGATCTTCGCGCCCATGGCGGCGAGGATCTCGGCGGCGTTCGAGCCCACGTTGCCGAAGCCCTGCACGAGGACGCGCGCGCCCTTCAGGTCGAACTTGTGCTCGCGCGCCCACTCCTCGATGCAGTAGACGACGCCCTGGCCGGTGGCGCGGACGCGCCCCTCCGAGCCGCCGATGCGCACGTCCTTGCCGGTGACCACGCCGCGGAGGCGGTGGTGCTCGCGCTCACCGTCGGTGAACTGGCGCATCATCATCGCCATGATCTCGCCGTTGGTGTTCACGTCCGGCGCCGGGATGTCGATGTACGGCCCGATGAGCCCCTTCATCTTGTAGATGAAGCGCAGCGTGAGGTGCTCGATCTCCTCCTTCGAGTAGTTGAAGGGGTCGATCTTGATGCCGCCCTTGGCGCCGCCGAACGGGATCTCGGCGATGGCCGTCTTCCAGGTCATGTCGGCGGCGAGCGTCTTGAACAGGTCGAGCGAGACGTCCTTGTGGTAGCGGATGCCGCCCTTGTACGGCCCGCGGACCTGGTTGTGCTGGATCCGGTACGCCTTGAACTTCTTCGGCCCGCCCTTCTCGATCCGGAAGAAGCCCTTGCCCGGGATGTTCATCACGCCCGAGCGCATGGTGATGTCGGCCTTGAGCAGCGCCCGGCGGTGCAGGACGTAGTTCCCGTTGGCGAGCGGCTCGAACGCGTCGGCGGCCTTCACGTCGGAGGCGGGGAGGTCCCGGAACTTCGCCTGCTCCTCCGGAGACAGCGGCACCAGGCGGTCCCTCGTCTCGACGGTCACGTAGAAGATGTGCTCGAAGTCCGGCTCCTCCAGCTCCATGCGGACGCGCGGGTCCATCTTGATGAGGTCCGCGGCCCGGTGAAACGTCTCCATCGCCTCGTCGTAGAAGCTCGTCTTCCCGTTGCGACCGGCCATGTCGGTGATTGCCTCGCGTAATGAGGGAGTTCCGAAGGCGGGCGAATGGTAGCCTTCGATCCCCCGATAATCAATGTTCCGTCTTATCCGAAAACGCCAGTGCTTACGGCATGATGTCGTCAAGCGTCGGCCCGCCTGCCAGCTCTGCTCACCCCCGGCGGAGGGTATTTCGGCGGGCGGAATCTAGCAGCCGGCGGCGCCGGTTCCTGCGCCCCAAGTGAAGGGCGCCCATGCCGCACCGCGGCGCGAACGCCCGCACGATTCGCGAAGGCGCGACGACCTGGCCCAGCCCCGGCCGCGCCGCGGCGCCTAGGATCGCTCCATGGCCGTGCCGACGCTGGAGACCCCGCGCCTGCTGCTCCGCCCGCTGGAGCTCACCGACGCCCGGCAGGTCCAGGCGCTGTTCGCGCGGTGGGAGATCGTGCGGTACATGGCCGCCGTCGTCCCGTGGCCGTACCCACCCGACGGCGCGCTCGCGTTCTTCCGGGACGTGGCGCTCCCGGCGGTGGCCCGCGGCGAGGCCTGGCACTGGAGCATCCGCCGGAAGGAGGCGCCCGGCCGGCTGATCGGCATCATCAACCTCAACGCCGGCAGGGACGACCACCGCGGCTTCTGGATCGGGGTGCCGTGGCAGGGGCGCGGGTACGCCACCGAGGCGTGTGCCGCGGCGACGGCGTACTGGTTCGAGGTGCTCGGGTTCCCGGTGCTCCGCGTCGGCAAGGCGGCGGCGAACGCGCCGTCGCGGCGCATCTCCGAGCGCTCCGGGATGCGGTGCGTCGGGGTGGAGGAGCGCGCGTTCGTGGCGGGCCGGCTGCCGGCGGAGGTCTGGGAGCTGACCGCCGCCGAGTGGCGCCGCCACCGTGGCCGGCCTCACGCGGCGGGATCGCGCGGCCGCGGCGGCAGGTGATCGCCTGGACCACCGAAGGATCGGTTCGGGGTACCCAAATAGCGGTGCTGCCGATGGGGTGGAGCGCGCAAGTGCGCGACTGCACAGGCCGTGCACGCTGGCAGGCGCCTTGCTCTGGTGGCGCGCGCCGCGCGGCGACCGCCGCGCGCCACCGCGAACCCGCTTCCGAGAGGATCCATGCACCCACGCCGCCTCGTGCTGCTCGCCGCCCTCTGCCTCGCGCCCGCCGCCTTCGCGGTCGCGAGGGCCTCCGCCAAGCCCGCCTCGAAGCCCGGTGCCGCACGCCCGGCCGCGGCCGCCGCGCTCTCCGCCCGCTCGCAGGCCTGCCTCGACTGCCACGCCGACGCGAACGCCGGCATCGTCGAGCAGTGGCACGAGAGCGCCCACGCGAAGAAGGGGGTCGGGTGCCTCGAGTGCCACCGGGCCTCGAAGGGCGAGGCCGACGCGTTCGAGCACAATGGCGAGCTGGTCGCGACCATCGTCACGCCGCGCGACTGCGCCCGCTGCCACGCGACCGAGAGCGCCGAGTTCGGCAAGAGCCACCACGCCAAGGCCGGCAACATCCTCGCCTCCCTCGACAACCAGATCGCCGAGACGATCGAGGGCGCGCGCGAGCCGTTCGCGCCGTTCGCGGCGTCCGCCGCCGGAAGGGCCGGCGCGCCGGCCGGCCCGGTGAACGGGCTCGCCAGCGCGCAGGCCGGCTGCCAGCAGTGCCACGGCAACAAGACCGCGCTGAAGGCGAGGACCGGCGCGCCCATCACGGTGGACGACCTGAAGCCCGGCCCCGACGGCAAGCCCACCCGGCCCGAGGTGCTGGCGCGGGTCCTGCGCGACGCCGAGGGCAAGCCGGTGTTCGTGGAGGGCACCTGGCCCAACACCGGCATCGGCCGGCTCAACCTCGACGGCTCCCTCGGCTCCTGCGCCGCCTGCCACAGCCGCCACGACTTCTCCGCCCGGCGCGCGCGCCAGCCGGAGGCCTGCGGCACCTGCCACCTCGGCCCGGACCACCCGCAGAAGGAGATCTACGAGTCGTCCAAGCACGGCGTCGCCTACCGCGACGCGCGCGAGCGGATGAACCTGGACGGCGAGAGCTGGGTGCTCGGCAAGGACTACGCGGCCGCGCCGACCTGCGCCACCTGCCACATGTCCGCGAACGTGAACGGCGGCAAGGTCACGCACGATCCCGGCGAGCGCATCTCCTGGACGAACCGCCCGCCGGTCTCGCTCCCGATGGACACCGACGCGGAGCACCGGGTGGTCACCGCGTCCGACCCGGCCCGCCGGAAGGCCGCGGTGGTGGACACCGCCGCCCAGAAGCGCGACCGCATGAAGACCGCGTGCAACGTGTGCCACGCGACCTCCACCGTGGACGCGGCGTACCGGCAGTACGACGACCTCGTCGCGCTCTACAACGAGAAGTTCGCGAAGCCCGGCCAGGCGCTCATGGACGCGCTGTACGCGCAGGGGATCCTGACCCGCACGCCGTTCGACGAGAAGATCGAGTGGGAGTGGTTCGAGCTGCACCACCACGAGGGCCGCCGCGCGCGCCACGGCGCCGCGATGATGTCGCCCGACTACGCCCACTGGCACGGCATGTACGAGGTCGCGAAGCGCTTCTACGAGGGCGTGGTCCCGGAGGCGCGCGAGGCCATCGCCCACGCCGAGGCGGCCGGCCGCAAGACGCAGGCGAGGGCCGCCACCGCGGTGCTCGACGGCATCCTCGCCCGCCCCGAGCACGCCTGGTACCTCCAGGAGAAGGCGTCGCGGGTGCAGGCCGCGCCGTAGGCGCCCCGTCCTGGCTGCCGGGGGCGCCCGCGCGGGCGCCTCCGGCGCGCTAGGGTGATCCTGCGTGCGCAGGCTCCTCACGGTCCTCGGGACGCTCCGCGGCAGGCTGGTGCTGCTGGTCTGCTTCGCGACGCTGCCCGCGATGCTGTTCACGTTCTACGCGGCGAGCGCGGAGCGCACCGCGGTGCTGCGCCGCATCGAGCAGGAGGCGCTGCTGCTCGCGCAGCTCGCCTCGCGCGAGCACGGCCACCAGCTCGAGGGCGCGCGCACGCTGCTGCGCCGCCTCGCCGGGCTGCTCCGGGCCGCGCCGGAGGCGGGCGACGCGGCCCGCTGCCCGGAGCTGCTCCCCGCCCTGCTCGCCGGGTACCCGCAGTTCACCACCATCGGCATCCTCTCGCCGGACGGCCGGCTCCGCTGCAGCGCCCGGCCCGCGCCCCCGGGGGTGAGCTTCGCGGGGAACGCGGCGCTCGAGCGCGCGCTCGGGTCCTCCGACGTCGAGGTGGGCGAGTACGCCGTGGGCCCGGTGGTGGGGCGCCCGGTGCTCCACCTCGCCTACGCGGTGCGCGGCCCCGGCGGCGCGCCGGCCGAGGTGCTGTTCGTCGGCCTCGACCTGCAGTGGCTGGACCAGCTCGCGCGCCAGGCCGAGCTGCCGCCCGGCTACGCGCTCGTGATCGCCGACCGGAACGGCACCGCGCTCGGCCGCTCGGGCGACGGCGCCTGGCCGGCCCGGGCGGTGCGCGATCCGGCGCTGGCGCGGGCGGTGGACGCGGCGGGGCAGGGCACCGTGGCGGAGGCGTCCGGCGCGGACCGGCGCTTCCTGGTGGCCGCCCCGGTGGCGGCGGTGCCGGGCGTGTCGGTGGTGGCGAGCCTGCCGTACACGCGGGTCGCGGCGCAGGCGAACCGCGCCTTCTACCGGACGGTCGCGGGGCTGGCGCTGCTGACGCTGTTCACCATCGGCTGCGTGCTGCTCGCGGCCGAGGTGTCGGTGCTGCGCGTGCTGCGGCACCTCGCGCGCACCGCGCGCCGCTTCGGGGAGGGCGACCTCGCCGCGCGGGCCGAGACGCCGTCCGCGCACGGGGAGCTCGCCGAGCTGACGCGGGCGTTCAACGCCATGGCGGACGCGCTCGCGGCGCGCCAGCGCGAGGCGGTCGAGGTCCAGGGCCGGCTCCGCGCCATGTCGCACCGGCTGGCGGCGGCGCGCGAGGCCGAGGCGGCCGCCATCGCGCGGGACCTGCACGACGAGCTGGGGCAGGTGATCACCAGCGTGAAGGTGGACCTCGCGGCGCTGCAGCGGGCGGGCGCCGACGGCGAGGACCCGGGGGCGCGGCGCGCGCGGTTCGCCGAGCTCGCGCAGCGGCTCGACGAGGCGGTGGCGTTCGTGCGGCGCGTCTCCTCCGACCTCCGCCCGCCGGTGCTGGACCGGCTCGGCCTCGCCGCCGCGCTCGAGGGGCTGGTGCGCGACCTCGAGCAGCGCACCCGGCTGGCGGTGTTCCTGGACGTGGACCCCTCGGTCGAGCCGGTCGAGTGGCTGCCGGCCGTCACGCTGTTCCGGATCGTGCGCGAGGCGCTCACCAACGTGGTGCGCCACGCCGGCGCGACCGAGGTCGCGATCGAGCTGCGCGCCACCCCGGCCGCCCTGGTGCTCACCGTGCGTGACGACGGCAAGGGCATCGGCCCCTGGGCGGCGGACGACCGGCGCTCGCTGGGCATCCACGGCATGCAGGAGCGCGCCCTGCTCGTGGACGGCACGTTCGAGATCGCCGGGACGCCGGGCGGCGGCACGACCATCGTGGTAACGATCCCTCGGACGAGGACGGGCGGACCCGATGCTGCGCATCCTGCTGGCTGACGATCACGCGATGTTCCGGTCCGGGCTGCGGCGCATCCTCGAGGCCGAGTTCCCGGGCGCGTCGGTGGGCGAGGCGGCCACCATCGCCGACGTGCAGGAGCGGCTCGGGGCGCAGCCGTGGGACGTGCTGCTGCTCGACATCTCGATGGCCGGGCAGAACAGCCTGAACGCGCTCCCGCCGCTGAAGGAGCGCCACCCGCGCCTGCCGGTGGTGGTGCTGAGCATGTACGGCGACCGCCAGTTCGTCATCCAGGCGCTCCGCGCGGGCGCGTCCGCGTACCTCACCAAGGAGCGCGCGCCCGAGGAGCTGATCCGGGCCATCCGCAGCGTGCTCGCGGGCCGGCGCTACGTCGGCGACGACCTGGCCGAGCAGCTCGCCGACCACCTGGCCGGCGGCGGCACCGGGAGCCCGCACGAGCGGCTCTCGCCGCGCGAGCTGGAGATCTTCCTGCAGCTCGCGGCGGCGCGCTCGGTGTCGGAGATCGCCGAGCGGCTCCAGCTCAGCGTCAAGACCGTCAGCACCTACCGCGGCCGCATCCTGGAGAAGATGGCCCTGCGGTCGAACGCCGAGCTGATGCAGTACGCGGTCCGCCACGGGCTGGTCGGGTAACGCGGCGCGGCCCGGTCGGGCGTCGGACGGACGCCGACACCCGGGCCGCCCGTCGTCCTACGCGCACGTCGGACGCCGGCCGATGCACGCGCCGGCGCGCCGTCGGCATGCTGTGGGGCATGGAGACGGCCGTCCGCCCCGAGCCTGCGCCGAGCCCGCTGCGCGAGCACCTCGCCGCCGGGCTGAAGGGGCTCCACCCCGCGTACTTCGCGCTGGTGATGGCCACCGGCATCGTGTCGATCGTCTCGGACGTCCTCGGCCTGCGCGAGGCGGCGGCGCTCCTGTTCTGGCTGAACGTCCCCGCCTACGCGGTGCTCTGGCTGCTCGTCGCGGCGCGCGCGCTCCGGTACCCGCGCGCGCTCGCCGCCGACCTCGCCAGCCACCAGCGCGGCCCCGGCTTCTTCACCTCCGTCGCCGCCACCTGCGTGCTCGGGCTCCAGCTCGTGCTGCTCCGCGGCGACGCGGCCGCGGCGCTCGCGCTGTGGTGGGTGGGGATGCTGCTCTGGTGCGCCTGCACGTACGCGGTGTTCGTGGCGCTCGCGGTGCGCGATCCCAAGCCGACGCTGGGCGAGGGCATCAACGGCGGGTGGCTGGTCGCGGTGGTGGCGACGCAGTCGGTGGTGGTGCTCGGGACCCGGGCGCTCGTCCCGCGCTACCCCGGCAGCGAGGCCGTGCTGTTCTTCCTGGCCTCGCTCTGGCTGTGCGGCGGGATGCTCTACGTCTGGATGATCTCGCTCATCTTCTACCGCTACATGTTCTTCCGCTTCTCGCCGTCCGACCTGATGCCGCCCTACTGGATCAACATGGGCGCGGTCGCGATCTCGGTGGTGGCGGGGACCTCGCTCGCCGCGCTGGCGCCCGGCTCCGCGTTCCTGGGCGCGCTGCTCCCGTTCGTGAAGGGGCTGACGCTCATGTTCTGGGCCACCGCCACCTGGTGGATCCCGATGCTGGTCCTGCTCGGGATCTGGCGCCACGGCGGCCCGTCCCGCATACGGATCGCGTACGACCCGCTGTACTGGGGGCTGGTGTTCCCGCTGGGCATGTACGCGCTGTGCACCTACCGGCTCGGGGAGCTGTTCGCGATGCCGGTCCTGCCGTGGGTGGCGCGCACGTTCGCGACGGTGGCGCTGGCGGCGTGGCTGCTCACGGCGTTCGGCCTGGCCGGCCGCTTCCTGCAGCTCGTCGTCCTGGCGGTTCGGTCGTTGCACGCGGAGCGCGGCGCGGCCGGCCCGCAACCCGGCAGTCTCGAGCGAATGGCGAGGAGATCATGAACCGACCCGGCGTCCTCACGTCCCCTGGCAGCATCCCGCTCCGCCCGCGGCGGCGCGATCCGTCCGGCCCGGCGTCCGCCCGCGCGCGCGTCGAGGCGCGGCAGCGGGTCGGGAAGATCCTGGTGGTGGCGGGCTGGATCGTCTCGCTCGCCGGCGTCGCCATCTACTGCGTGACCAGCTTCGCCGCCGGCGCCGACGCGGACCTCGCCGCGATCCTGATCGACGGCGCCATCCCCGCGGCGCGGGCGGGCCTGGCGGTGGTGGGCGTCGGGACGCTGACCTGGGTGGTCGGCTCGATCCTGCACCTGAACGCGTCGCTCGATGCCGCGGACGCGGAGCGGGACGGGCCGGCCGAGGGCTGAGCGCGGGCGCGGCGTTGGGTCGCGCCGTTCCGTGTGGCGTCAGGGGCGCGGCCGGAACATGCTCAGGGCAAGCCGCGGCGGCCCGATCCCTCGGCCGCGGGGCGCCACCGCATGCACCACGCCGACGCCGACCCGCCCGGGCGCCGCGCCTCGACCGGCCACCCCCTGCTCCGCGCCGCCCTCGCGCTGGGCTGCGCGCTCGCGCTCGCCGCGCCCGCGGCGGCCGCCGACGGCGCGCCGGCCGGGCGATCGCCGGCGCGCGAGCGCGTCATCGTCGGCGGCGACCAGAGCTACCCGCCCTACGAGTTCCTCGACCAGCAGGGCCGGCCGGCGGGGTTCAACGTCGAGCTCACCCGCGCCGTGGCACGCACCGTGGGGCTGGAGGTCGAGTTCCGCCTGGGCCGCTGGGCCGACATGCGGCGGGCGCTCGAGGCCGGCGAGATCGACGCGCTGCAGGGGATGTCCTACTCGGAGGAGCGCGCGAAGGAGGTGGACTTCACGCCGCCGAGCCTGATCGTGCACCACGCCATCTTCGCGCGGAAGGGTGACCGGCCGGTCCGCTCCCTCGCCGACCTCGCCGGCAAGGAGGTGCTGGTGCTGCGCGACGGCATCATGCACGACACGCTCCGGCGCGAGCACCCCGAGGTGAAGGTCGTCCCCGCCGACACCCACGCCGACGTCCTGCGCCAGCTCGCGGCCGGCAGGCACGACTACGCGGTGATGGCGAAGCTGCCGGGGCTGTACCTGGTCCGCGAGCTGGGCCTCTCCAACCTGACCGCCATGGACCAGCCGGCGGCGGTGGAGCGCTACGGCTTCGCGGTGCGCCGCGGGAACGAGGCGCTCGCGGGGCGGCTCGCCGAGGGGCTGGCGATCGTGCGCAACACCGGCGAGTACCAGGCCATGGCCGACGCGTGGCTGGGCGTGCTGGAGCCGCGCGGACCGACGGCGCAGCAGGTGGTGCGCTGGGGCGCGTTCGTGGTGATCCCGCTGGTGCTCCTGCTCGCCACCATGGCGGCGTGGTCCCGCACCCTGCACCGGCAGGTGACGCGCCGGACCGCGGACCTCACCCGAGAGATCGCCGAGCGCAAGCAGAAGGAGGAGGAGCTGCGCGCGAACCAGCTGCAGCTCCTCCAGGCCGACAAGATGGCGGCGCTCGGCGTGCTGGTGTCGGGCGTGGCGCACGAGATCAACAACCCGAACGGCCTCATCCTGCTCGACCTGCAGGTGCTCGACGACGTGCTGCGCGACGCGACGCCCATCCTCGACGCGCACGCGCGCGACCACGGGGACTACCCGCTCGGCAGCCTGCGCTGGTCGCGGCTGCGCGACGCGCTCCCGAGGATGATCTCGGACGCGCTCGACGCCTCGCGGCGCGTGAAGCGGATCGTCGAGGACCTGAAGGACTTCGCCCGGCAGGAGTCGCCGGAGCTGCGCGACGGCGTGTCCATCGACGAGGTGGCCCGGACCGCGGCGCGCCTGGTCGAGGCGCTGCTCAAGAAGAGCACGGAGCGCTTCGAGCTGGCGCTGGAGCGGGGGCTGCCGCCGATCCGGGGCAACCCGCAGCGCCTGGAGCAGGTCCTGGTGAACCTGCTCGTGAACGCCTGCCAGGCGCTCCCGGATCGCTCGCGCGGCATCCGCCTGCGCACGTTCCTCGACGAGGCGAGGGGCGCGGTGTGCGTGGAGGTCCGCGACGAGGGGGTGGGGATCGAGCCCGCGCACCTGGCCCGGCTCACCGACCCGTTCTTCACCACCAAGCGCGACACCGGCGGCACCGGGCTCGGCCTCGCGGTCTCCGCGGGCATCGTGAAGGAGCACGGCGGGACGCTCGAGTTCGAGTCGGCGCCGGGGCAGGGGACCGCCGTCCGCGTGGTCCTGCCGGCGGCGCGCAGGGAGGCCGCGTGAGCGAGAGCGCGTATCCGCCGTTCGCCGTGCTGCTCGTGGACGACGAGCCGGGCTGGCTCCGGACCATGTCGCTCAGCCTGGAGCGCTCGCTCGGCCTGACGAACCTGCTCACCTGCGAGGACCCGCGCGAGGTGATGGGCCTGCTCGAGCGGAACGAGATCGGGCTGGTGCTGCTGGACCTCACCATGCCGCACCTGCCCGGCGAGGAGCTGCTCCGCCGGATCGTCGAGGCGCACCCCGAGGTGTCGGTGATCGTGGTGAGCGGGCTCAACCAGCTCGAGACCGCGGTGCGCTGCATGCAGGCGGGCGCGTTCGACTACTTCGTGAAGACCAGCGAGGAGGACCGGATCGTCAAGGGCGTGGGGCGCGCCATCCGCATGCAGGAGCTGCAGCGGGAGAACCGCGAGATCCGCCGGCGCTTCCTCGACGACGCGCTCGAGCACCCGGAGGCGTTCGACCGGATCGTCACCGCCGACGCGCGCATGCACGCGGTCTTCCGCTACGTCGAGGCGGTGAGCCGGAGCCGGCAGCCGGTGCTGGTGACCGGCGAGAGCGGCACCGGCAAGGAGCTCATCGCGCGCGCGGTGCACGAGGTGTCGGGCCGCACCGGCGAGCTGGTGCCGGTGAACGTGGCCGGCCTGGACGACACGGTGTTCGCCGACACGCTGTTCGGCCACGTGCGCGGGGCGTTCACCGGCGCCGCCGAGGCGCGGGCCGGCATGGTGGAGCGCGCCGGCGAGGGCACGCTGTTCCTCGACGAGATCGGCGACCTGAGCCCGGCCTCGCAGGTGAAGCTGCTGCGCCTCCTGCAGGAGGGCGAGTACTACCCGCTCGGCTCGGATCGGCCGCGCTGGATGCGCGCGCGGGTGGTGGTCGCGACGCACCAGGATCTCGCCGCGCGCCAGGCGGCGGGCACGTTCCGCGCCGACCTGTACTACCGGCTGCGCGCCCACCACGTGCACCTGCCGCCGCTCCGCGAGCGCCGGGGCGACATCCCGCTCCTGCTCGAGCACTTCCTCGGCGAGGCGGCACGGGAGCTGGGCAAGAAGAAGCCCACCCCGCCGAAGCAGCTCGCCGGCCTGCTGGCGAGCTACGCGTTCCCCGGCAACGTGCGCGAGCTGCGCGCCATGGCGTTCGACGCGGTGGGCGCGCACCAGGGCCGGGTGCTGTCGATGGAGGCGTTCCGGCGCGCCATCGGCGAGGCCGAGGTGGCGCACGAGGGCGACCGGCGCGGCGAGCCGCCCGCCAGCCCGTTCGCGGCGCTGGAGCGCATCCCCACGCTCGACGAGGCGGACGAGCTCCTGGTGCAGGAGGCGCTCCGGCGCGCCGGCGGCAACCAGTCGCTCGCGGCGCGCTTGCTCGGGATCACGCCCTCGGCGCTCTCGAAGCGCCTGAAGGCGCGGCGCGAGGCCGAGGGCCAGCGCGAAGGGTAGGGAGATCCCTCAACCTTGTGAGTTCGGTCACGGTGGGTCAACCCCGCCGGATTCCTCGCCTTGCGCGCGCGCCCCGCCCGGCGCGTTGCCTTTGCTCAACCCCCTTCGGCCTGCGCGCCGCCGCCGCACCGCGCGCGGAACCCGGCGCCGCCGCTCGAGATCCCCGCCGTCGCCCGGGTTGGCACCGCCGTTGCCATCCAGCCGCTCCGAGAGCCGCCCGGAGGCGGCGAGGAGACGGCATGACGACGAGGACGAGGCTGGAGCACGACTTCCTGGGCGAGCGCGAGATCCCGGACGACCGCTACTACGGCGTCCAGACGCTGCGCGCCCTCGAGAACTTCCCCATCACCGGCGTCGCCATCTCGGGCGTGCCGGAGCTGGTGCGGGCGCTGGCGCAGGTGAAGAAGGCGGCCGCGCAGGCGAACGGCGAGCTGGGCGTCATCCCGGCGGGCGTGGCGCAGGCCATCTGCGCGGCCTGCGACGAGATCGTCGCCGGCGAGCTGCACGACCAGTTCCCGGTGGACGTGATCCAGGGCGGCGCCGGCACCTCCACCAACATGAACGCGAACGAGGTGATCGCGAACCGCGCGCTGGAGCTCATGGGCAAGCGCAAGGGCGAGTACCAGTTCGTGCACCCGAACAACCACGTCAACTGCTCGCAGTCCACCAACGACGCCTACCCGACGGCGTTCCGCATCGCGCTCCACGCGAAGCTCGGCCAGCTCGTGGCCGAGCTGCGGCGGCTCCAGCAGGCGTTCGCCGCGAAGGGCCGCGAGTTCGCCGACGTGCTGAAGATGGGCCGCACGCAGCTCCAGGACGCGGTCCCCATGTCGCTCGGCCAGGAGTTCGAGGCCTACGCGACCACCCTGGGCGAGGACGTGCAGCGGCTGGAGGAGGCCCGCGCCCTGGTACTCGAGGTGAACATGGGCGCCACCGCCATCGGCACCGGCATCAACGCGCCCCCCGGCTACACCGAGCTCGTCACCCGGCGCCTCCGCGAGATCGTGGGCACGCCGCTCGTCTCGTCGGAGAACCTCATCGAGGCCACCTGGGACACCGGCGCCTACGTGCAGATCGCGGGGGTGCTGAAGCGCGTCGCGGTGAAGACCTCCAAGATCTGCAACGACCTCCGCCTGCTCTCCTCCGGTCCCCGCACCGGCCTGGGCGAGATCAACCTGCCGCCGCTCCAGCCCGGCTCCTCGATCATGCCGGGCAAGGTCAACCCGGTGATGCCGGAGGTGGTGAACCAGATCTGCTACTACGCCATCGGCGCGGACCTCACCGTCACGCTCGCGGCCGAGAACGGCCAGCTCGAGCTGAACGTGATGGAGCCGGTCATCGGCTACGGCCTGTTCACCTCGATCTCGTACATGGTGAACGGCTTCCGCGTGCTGCGCGAGAAGTGCGTGGACGGGATCACCGCGAACCGCGAGCGCTGCCGCGAGCTGGTGGTGAACAGCATCGGCATCGTCACCGCGCTCAACCCGATCATCGGCTACGAGGCCTCGGCGGCGGTCGCCCGGGAGGCGCTGGTCACCGGCCGCTCGGTGGCCGAGCTGGTGCTGGAGAAGCAGCTCGTCTCGAAGGAGCTGCTCGACGAGGTGCTCTCCACCGAGAACCTGCTCCGCCCGCGCTACATCAACCCGAGCCTGCCCGCGGCCGCGCCGCGCCGGCAGAAGGTCGCGTAGCCGGAGCCCGCCATGATCTGGCTCCAGCTCGTGGTCGTCCTCGCCGCCATCTTCGTCGGCGCCCGGCTCGGCGGCATCGGCCTGGGCGTCATGGGCGGCCTGGGACTCGGCGTCCTCACGTTCGTGTTCCACCTGCAGCCCACCTCGCCGCCCATCGACGTGCTGCTCATGATCGCGGCGGTGGTCACCGCGGCCGGCGTGCTCCAGGCGGCGGGCGGGCTCGACTACCTGGTCTCGGTGGCGGAGCGCATCCTCCGCTCCAACCCGGACCGGATCACGTTCCTCGGCCCGCTCGTCACCTACGTCTTCACGCTGTTCGCCGGCACCGGCCACGTCGCCTACTCGGTGCTCCCGGTGATCTCCGAGGTGGCGCGCGAGACCGGCGTCCGCCCGGAGCGCCCCATGTCCATCTCGGTGATCGCCTCGCAGCAGGCCATCACCGCCAGCCCCATCTCCGCCGCGACCGTGGCGCTGCTGGGCATGCTCTCCACCGGCGCCGCCGGCGCGGCCTTCCACATCGAGCTCATCGACATCCTGAAGGTGTGCATCCCGTCCACGCTGCTCGGGGTGCTGGCGGCCGCGTTCGTCGCGAACCGGATGGGCAAGGACCTGGAGGAGGACCCCGAGTACCAGGACCGCGTGGCGCGCGGGCTCGCCGCGCCCACCGGACGCCAGGCGCTCGCGGCGGCCGACGGCGGCGAGCCGGTGCGCGCCGCCGCGCCGGTCACGGCGAAGATCGCGGTGGGCATCTTCCTCGCGGCGGCGCTCGCCGTGGTGCTGTTCGGCTCCTTCCCGGGCATGCGCCCGCAGTGGACCACCGCGAGCGGCGTCACCAAGCTCGGCATGCCGCACGCCATCGAGATGGTGATGCTCTCGGCGGCGGCGCTCATGCTGATGGTCTGCCGGGTGGACGTCTCCAAGGTCGCGACCGGCAGCGTGTTCGGGGCCGGCGTGCAGGCGGTGATCGCCATCTTCGGCATCGCGTGGATGGGCGACACGTTCTTCGCCGGCAACATGGAGGTGCTGGGCGGCAGCATCAAGGGCATGGTCACCGCCGCGCCCTGGCTGTTCGCGGCCGCGCTGTTCGCGCTCTCCGTGCTGCTCTACAGCCAGGCCGCCACCGTGCGCGCGCTCATGCCGCTCGGGATCGCCCTCGGCATCCCGGCGCCCGCGCTGATGGCGATGTTCCCGGCGGTGAACGGGTACTTCTTCATCCCCAACTACCCGACCATCGTCGCGGCCATCAACTTCGACCGCACCGGGACGACGCGCATCGGGCGCTGGGTGCTGAACCACAGCTTCATGGTCCCCGGCCTGATCTCGACGGTGGTCGCGATCGCCACCGGGCTCGTCATCGTCCGCTTCATGTTCTGACCCGCAGCCCGCACCGACACCTGAGAGAGAGGAAGCCATGAGACCGCTCGTCTCGGCAGCGCTCTTCGCCTGCCTCGTCGCCGCCCGCCCCGCCGCCGCGGAGCCGCCCGCCATCACCGTCTACGGCAAGATGGACGTCGGCTACGCCCACGTTCAGGGCGCGAACGGCGCCGTCCCGCACCAGACCCCCACCGACCTCGTCGAGTCCGGCCAGCTCTCGGGCAGCCGGCTCGGCTTCAAGGCCACCGAGGACCTCGGCAACGGCATCAGCGCCCTGTTCCTGGTGGAGACCGGTGTCAGCCTCGACACCGGCTCCTCCACCAGCGCGCAGTTCTGGGGGCGGCAGGCCTACGCCGGCCTGACCGGCGCCTGGGGCAAGGTCACGGTGGGCCGCCACCAGACCCCCGGCTACTACGTGCAGTGCGACGTCGATCCGTTCGAGATCGGCACCGTCGGCAACATCGAGAACCTGCTCAAGCGGCAGTCGCGCACCGACAACTCGGTCCAGTACGTCACGCCCACGTTCGCCGGGCTCGAGCTGACCGCGCTCTGGGCCCAGAACCGCGCCGGCCCGGAGACCGAGGGGAACGGCGACGACACGCCCGGCTTCTCCGGCGGCCTGCGCTGGAAGTACGGCCCGGTGTTCGCCGCGGTCGCGTACTACCAGGACAAGAGCAAGGTGACCGACGTCATCACCCGCATCGGCAACGCCGGCGCGACCTGGGATCTCGGCGTCGTGAAGCTGCACGCCTCGGGCGGCTTCTACCGCCTGAGCGACGACACCGCCCAGCAGACCAGCGCGCTCGCCGGCGTCACCGTGCCGCTCCCGGTGGTCGGCGGCAGCGTCCGCGCGTCCTACTCGCAGATGTGGGAGGACGCCGCCGAAGACGCCGGCGCCTCCAAGTACGCGCTCGGCTACGTCCGTCCCCTGGCGAAGAAGACCGACGTGTACCTGGTCTTCGCGCACATCGAGAACGAGCGGAACGGCACGAAGACGTTCGACATCACCGACGCCATCGCGAAGGCGGGCGGGGTGGACGGCGTCTCGGCCGGCCTGCGGTACGCGTTCTAGCCGCGCGAACGGTCGTCCCCGGTCCGCGAGCACCGCCTGTTCCGCCGAGAGGTGGGGCCTCGCAGCGGGGGAGGGCGCCTGGATGGTCCAGGCGCCCTCTTTTCGTTTCCGGCTCAGATGCGCAGCACCTCGCCCTTCAGCGAGTACAGGATCGCCACCACCTCGTTGCGCTCGGGCGCGCCGATCCCGTTCCGCTCCAGGGCGAGCACGATGTCGTCGATGGCGGCGACGAGCTCCTGCTCGTTGACGTTCATGCCGGTGTGCACCTCTCGGAGGTCCCGGCCGGTGTACGCCTGGGGGCCGCCGCTCCCCGACGCGAAGAACTCCACCGTCACGCGCTTCAGCCGCGCCGCGGCCGCCGCCTCGTCGCCGCCGAACGCCTGGGCGCCGCGCGCCAGCGCGAGCCGGAAGCGCGTGCCGATGATGGGGTTCTTCAGGTGGAGGTCGAGGACGTCGTTCACGATCTGCGCGATCTTCTCCTCGCCGCCGAGCCGCTCGTACAGGGACGCCGCCATGGCCACGCTCCTTTGCCGGCACCGCCGGCCGGGGAGTTGTGCGACGGCGCGCAACCCGGAGCCTTGCGCGCGCGTCCGGCAGGTTTGCCCGGGACGCCGCCGTCGCGCGCGCTGGGCGCTCACGCCCCGGTGGCGGCGCGCTCCATGTAGCTCTCGGGGTCGCTCAGGGGAGTGAACCCGGACCTGAGGTACAGCCGCGGATCGTGCGTCACGAGCAGCACGCGGCGCAGGCCCTGCAGGCTGGGGTGCGCGAGGATGCAGCGCATCATCCACGCGCCGAGGCCCTGGCCGCGGTGCTCGGGGAGGATGAAGTCGTCGGTGATGAACGCGAACGTGGCGCCGTCGGTGACGACGCGCGCGAAGCCGACCTGCCGGTCGCCCTGGTACACGCCGAAGCAGAGGGAACGCTCGACGGCGCGCTCCAGCACCTCGCGCGTCATGCCGAGCGTGTCCCAGAACTCGGTGGAGAGGAACCTGTGGACGAGGTCGAGGTCGAGCCGGTCCCGGCGCGTGCTGATCTCGTAACTGCCACGGAGCAGGTCCGGCCCGCCGGACGCCGCCTCGGTCGAAGGGAGCATGGGGTCGCCTCCTCGATCCTACGTCGCGACCGGTCGCCTCCCGGGCAAGCGCCATCCGGGGCGCCCGCTTCCCCATCGTCCCTCCTACGCGTTCGGTGAAGTAGCGCGCATCAATACAGAGACCAGGTCCGCGCCGAGGGGGGAGCCATGAGGGGATCGATCGCGGTGGCGGTCATCGTGATGCTCGCGTGCGGCGGAGGTGACCCGTCGCCGCCGGCGCCCGGACCCCAGCCCCAGCCCCAGCCTCAGCCCGATCCGCAGCCCCCGCCGCCGCAACCGCAACCCGATCCGCAGCCGGCGCCACAGCCGCAACCACCGCCGCCAGCGCCGCAGCCGGAACCCCAGCCGCCGCCGCCGGAGCCGCCCCCGCCCCCGCCGCAGCCGACGGCGTGCTTCCTCGAGGAGGGCGGGCACGGCGAGTGGCTCTACCACTTCGCCCGGATCGAGGGCGACTGCGGCGCCGGCAACGACTTCTCGAGCAACATGGCGCCGGGCACGTCCTTCACGCCGTGGGGGCCCATCGACACCTCGCCGTACACCAGCTGTGAGACGCTCTCGAACGTGGTCTCGTCCGACCGCTGCCAGAAGAACATCAGCCGGGAGTGCCTCACCGGCGGCGGCGACGTCACGTTCCACCTGGTCGAGGAGTTCCACCAGGAGTCGGCCACGCGGATCACGTTCGCGATGGACTTCCGGCGCGATCCCATGGGCGAGCGCGTCATCGGATGCTCCGGCACGTACTACGGCACGATCACGAAGCAGTGAGGGCGCCGCCGCTCACGCAGCCCGCGTGCCTCGAGAATCCGCTCGCCCCGAACTGTCGAGGGGCGGGCGGATCGCCTACCGCACCAGCCTGGGATCGAACGAGAACGGCTCGGGTGCGCCGTAGGCGAGGCGCGCCGCGTCGGGGTGGGCGGGGTTGAGGAGCACGTTCTGCTCCGCGGGGATCACCGCCGAGCGGACCAGCAGGACCGCCGTGCGCCGCTCCGCGACCCAGCGATCGCCGAACGCCGCGAGCGCCGCCGGCGCCGGGCTCTGGCGCCAGCCGCGGACGTAGACGGACGCCGGGGCGGTCTCGACCTCGAGGTCGTCGGGCCAGGTGGCCCGGCAGGCGGCGAGCGGCGCGTCGGCGAGGAACCGCTGCTCGGCGTGGGTGAGGAGCTCCAGCGCCGCGAGGGAGAGCGTGGCGCTCGCGTAGGCGACGGTGACGCCCTTCGAGTTCCAGCGGCCGCCGTACAGGCGCGCGCCCTCGCCGGAGAACGCGCGCCGGCCGTCCGGCGCATGGCGCGCGAAGGTGATGCGCCAGGCGTCCACCTCAGGAGAGGACGCCGTGCTCGAGCCGGCCCAGCTCGTCCATCACCGCGGTGAAGCCGTCGGCGGTGTCGAGCAGCGTGATGGGGATCTCGCCGCCGAGCGCGCGGCAGGAGGCGCGGACCCAGCCGCGCCCGTGCTCCTCGCCGAGCAGGTCCTCCGCCTTCGCGAGCACCCGCGCCGCGCGGACGGCGCGCTCGCTCTCCTCCGGCGTGAGCGGCTCGCCCTTCTCGAGGCGCCGGTGCACGGTCCGGACCGGGAGGCGCAAGCTCTCGGCCAGGTCCTTCACGGACATGTCGAGCGAGGACGCGAGCGTCTGCGTCGAGCGGGCGGGCAGGCCGGCGCGGATGAGGCCGGTCCAGCGGAGGTCGCCGGGGGCGAGGCGCGGGGCCTGGCTCGCCTTCCCGGGCCGCCCACCGCGCTTCGCGCGCACGGGGGCGGTGCGCGCCTTCAGGAGCGCCCGTCCGCCCAGGATCGCGATCGCCTTCGCCTCGGTGGTGCCGGCCATATGGCGATCATAATGCGCCACATGGCGCGACGCCAGACGGGGTCTCCGACGGCGAAGGTCGGACCGGGTCTCAGGGGGACGCGCGCACCGCCGCCACGATCGCGGGGTAGGCCGCCTTCCGCAGCGGCGCGGCCGCGTCGCCGCCGCGCGGGTGGCCGATCCGGACCACGACGAGATCGAGCGACGGTACCACCAGCACCGTCTGCCCGCCGAACCCGACCATCGAGAAGGCGTCCTCCGGCAGCGGAGTCCCCGGAGGGAAGCGCCAGAAGCCGGCGCCGTACACCGGCGCCTTCCACGCCGGGGCGGGGCTGCTCACCCGCTTCACGAAGCCCTCGGGCAGGAGCCGCTCGCCGTTCCAGACGCCGTCGCGGGCGTAGAGGACGCCGAGCCGCGCCAGGTCGCGCGCGGCGGCGAAGTGGTAGCCGATGAACAGCGGGTGGCCGTACGCGTCGGGCTCGGTGAGCGAGCGCGTCATGCCGAGCGGCGCGTAGAGGCTCCGCCGCGCGTACGCGAGCAGCGGCTCGCCGCGGGCCGCCGTGATGCGCTCGATGAGCCCGGTCAGCGCGAGCGGGCCGCAGTTGGCGTAGCGCCCCTCGGTCCCGGGCGGCTTCGCGAGCGGACGGGAGAGCGCGTAGCCGACCGCGTCCACCCCGCCGGTGTAGACGTATTGACTGTCGGTGTATTCCTTCGGCTCCTCCCAGTCGTCGTCGAACGGCGAGGTGCAGGCGAGGCCGCTGCTCATCTGCAGGAGGTCGATCGGCCGGATGGCGCGCCGTCCGTCCCCGGACCACTCCGGCAGCCCCGTCGGCGCGTCGAGCGCCAGCGCGTGCTCCTGCGCGAGCCGGCCGGCGAGCGTGGCGAGGACGCTCTTGCCGATCGCGGACGTGTCGAGGAGCGTGTCGGCGGTGGCGCCGTTCGCGTACCGCTCGGCGACGATCCGTCCACGGTGAACCACCACGACCGCGGCCGTCAGGGCGGCGGCGTCGTCGAACCAGGGCGCGATGGCGCGCGCGACCGCGTCCTGCTCCTCGCGCGGCACGGCCCAGCCCGCCGGGCCGAGGTCGTCCGGCCAGGGCGCCGTGGCCTGGGCGACGGGCACAGCGCCGAGGCGGGCCGGGTCGAGGTGCAGGTCGCCGTGCTCCGGCAGCGTGACGCACCCGAGCCCCTCCACCAGGCGCGCCGTCCGCGCCGGACCGCCGCGGACCGAGACCCGCACCTCGCGCCGGCCCCGGTCCACCTCGAGCCGGTCCACGCCGTCGCGATCGCCGTCGTTCACGACGAAGTAGGTGGAGTCGCGCCGCACCTCGCCGGGCTCGCGCCCCTGCAGGAAGACGCCGGAGCAGATCACGCCGGCGTGCCCGGCGGCGGCGAGGGAGCGCGCGTCGCGCGCGGCCGGGCCGGGATCCGCGGGCGTCGCGGCGAGGGGCGTGGCGGACGGTGGACGGGCGCTGGCGCACGCCAGCGTCGCGACGAGGAGGGTGGCGGCGGCGCGATGGTCCCGGCGACGCGAGCGAACGAAGGGCGTCGAGCGGCGCCCGCCGAGCTTGGCTGGCTGCATCCCCCGCTCGTAGGCGGCCGACCCCGGGCGCGCAACGGCTCCGAGAGGCCGCCCGTAACCGCCGCCGGCGCCCCGCGTATCCGCTGCAACCGCCAGCGCGCGTCGGTGGAGCGTCAGAGCGCTGGCCAGCGTGGAGAGCCGAGATGGAGATCGCGATGCGCGCCACCCCTGCTGCGGACGAGGCGATCGACGGGCGGACGCCCGCCGCCGCCGGGGCCGCGCCGTTCCTCGCGACGCACGGCGCCGTCGAGGCGCGACCCGGCGGTGGGAACCTCCGGTTCCGCGCCACGCACCGCTGGGATCAGGACGCCCGCGATCCTTCCGACCCAGCGCTCCCGCCGGGCGGCGACGGGCCGATGCCCGAGGGGCTCGATCTCCTTCCCCATGCCATCGCGGCGTGCATCACGGCCGGCATGGCGAGCATCGCGGCGGCGCGGGGCGGCGAGCCGGTCGGGGGCGTTCGGACGATGGTGGGCGAGATCGACCTGCGCGGCGTGATCTCGGTGCAGGCCGGCGGGTGAGCAGGCCCCCGCCGCGCCCGCCCGCATGCGCCACGCGGTGCGGGGCGCCGCGAGCGAGTGGCCCGGGGTTGGCCGGGTCGCGCGGGTAACCGGAACGACCCGCGCGCGTATTGCGTGGAGCGAGGTGCCCGTGCAGGCAGTGCTGGACCAGGTCGTGCTCATGACGGACGCCGCGAGCCCCGTGGAGCAGGCGGGCGCGTCGCGCGCCGACCGCGCCATGGAGCGGTATGCCTGCGGCGACGCCGACGCGTTCGCGGAGCTGTACGACGAGCTGGCGCCGCGCCTGTACCGCTTCGCCCACCGCTGGACGCGCAGCCGGAGCGCGGCCGAGGACACCGTCCAGCAGACGCTGCTGCAGATGCACGCCGCCCGGCAGCGCTTCGTGCGCGGCGGCGCGGTGCTCCCGTGGGCATACGCCATCTCGCGCCGGCTGCTCATCGACCTCGGCCGGCGCGGCGGCCGGGAGGAGCTGCGCGCGGACGGCGGCCGCGATCCCGAGGAGGCGGGCGCGGCGCCGTCGCCGGAGGATGCGCTGCACCAGCGGCGCGAGGAGGCCGAGGCCCGGCGCGACCTCGCGGCGCTCCCGGCCGGCTGGCGCGAGGCGTTCGAGCTGGTGAAGTTCGAGGGGCTCTCCGTGGCCGAGACGGCCGAGGCGCTCGGCATCACGCGCGGCATGGTGAAGATCCGCACCCACCGCGCCACCGCGGCGCTCCGCGAGGCGGTGGCGCTGCGGCGCCGCGAGGCGCTGCTGGAACCGGTCGCGCACGGCGCAGCGCGCGGAGACGAGCCCGGCAACGCCGGAGAGGGAGGTCGCTCGCGATGAGGCCCTCGTTCACGCCCCCGGAGACGCTGAAGCTGCAGGTGCTCGAGGCGGTCCGCCGGCGGCCGGTGCCGCCGCGAGACGATCGGGCGCCGGCCATGGCGGGGCTCGCCGCGCTCGCGCTCGTCGCCATGGCGGCCACCGTGCAATGGGGACCCCGGCTGCTCGGCGACGCGGGCGGCCTCGGGCACGCCGCCGGCCGCCCCGGGGCGATCGGCGCGGCCATCGCCGCGGGCAGCGTGGTGCTGGCGCTGGCGGCGACCTGGGCGGTGCAGTCCGGCAGATCCATGCTCGCGCCCCCGCGCGCGCTCCTCCTCGGGATCGCCGTGGGCGTCCCGCTGCTGGCGGGCGCGTGGCTGGTGCTCTGGCACGGCACGTACGACGAGCCGTTCACGCGGACCGGCTGGCGGTGCTTCGCGCTGACCGCGCTCACCGCGCCGTGGCCGTTCGCGGCGCTCGTGCGCGCGCGGCGCCGGGTCGAGCCGCGCCACCCCGCGGCCGTCGGCGCCGCCCTCGGCGCGGTCGCGGGCGCCTGGGCCGCGGTCATGGTCGAGCTCTGGTGCCCGCTCTCGGTCGGCTCGCACGTCCTCGTGGGCCACGTGCTCCCGCTCGCCGCGCTCGCGCTGGCCGGCGCGGCCATCGGTGCGCGGGCGTTCCGGCTCCGGCGCCTGTAGCGGCGGCGCTGTCCCCTCCTCGCGTCAGGCGGCGCGCGCCCTGCGACGACGGGTGGGCCTGCGCGCCCGCAGCAGCACCGCGGTCGCGAGGCGGGCGATCCCCGGTCGCGGAAGGGCGCCCGCGGCCTCCCGCTCGGTGACCGCGAGCGTGGCGACCGGCGCCCGGCCCGCGACCGAGGCCATCTGCTCGAAGGCCCGATCCGCCCCGCGACCGCCCATCGTGGCCACGAACGCGACCGGCGGGAGCCGCCCGCGCGCGAGCCAGAGGTACGTCCGCACCGGCGAGCTCACCGACAGGGCCCAGACCGGCGTCGCGATCACCACCGCGCCGTAGGTGGCGGGGTCGTGCCGCGGGCGCTCCAGCGGCACGAGCACGCCCGCCAGCGCCTCCGCGCCGCTGCGGAGGAAGCCGAGCACGCCGGCGCGGTCGGTGGGGTCGTGCAGCGCCTCGAGATCCGCGTCCAGCGCGGCCGCGACCGCGCGGGCGATCCGCCGCGTGTGCCCCGACCGCGAGTAGTAGGCGACGAGCACCTTCGGGCGGTCCATGGTGGTCCCCTCCCACGCCAGTCTCGCGCCGGGCGCCCGGGCCGGCGGGGCCGCGAGCGAGGCGGGGTGCGGTCGTGAGGGGTGGCCCGAACGGCGGCGGCGGGATGACGCTCGGCGGACGAGAGGCGCTCATCCGGTCATCACCTCGCAGCCGTCGCGGGTCACGACGACCGTGTGCTCGAACTGCGCCGAGAGGCTCCCGTCGGCCGTGACGACGGTCCACCCGTCCGCCAGCAGCCTCACCTCCGGCCGGCCGAGGTTCACCATCGGCTCGATGGTGAGGGCCATGCCGGTCCTCAGCTTCACGCCCTGTCCCCTCGGGCCGACGTGCATCACGAGCGGCGGGCCGTGCATCGCCTTGCCGATGCCGTGACCGCCGTACTCGCGCACCACGCTGCAGCCTCCGGCGCGCGCGACCTCCTCGATGGCCGCGCCGACGTCCCCGAGGCGGACGCCGTGGCGCACGACCGCCACGCCGGCGTCGCGGCAGCGGCGGGCGACCTCGACGACGTGCCGCGCGTCCGCGGAGACCTCGCCGATGCAGAACGTCGCCGAGGTGTCCCCGTGGAAGCCGTCGAGGCGCGTGGTCACGTCCACGTTCACGATGTCGCCGGGGCGCAGCCGCTCCTCGGCGCGCGGGACGCCGTGGCAGACCACGTCGTTCCGGCTCGTGCAGACCGCCGCAGGAAAGCCGTGGAAGCCGAGCTGGCTGGGGTGGCCGCCCCGGCGCGCCGTGTCCTCGCGTACCCAGGCGTCGATGTCGGCGGTGGAGACGCCCGCGGCGAGCCGCTCTGCCACGTGCGCCAAGGTCGCCGCAGCGGCCCTTCCCGCGTGCCGCATCCGCTCGATCGCCTGCTCGCCCAGCAGCGGGATTCCCATGCCGGCAAGGTGCCAGCGAGCCGCCGGAGGGGTCCAATGCTGTCTCGGCATCGGCCCGTGCGCCCGCCGAGGGCCGTCGTCCTCCGGGACCTGACACGCACGCCGGGCTTCGGATAGGTTGCGCCCGTGAGCCTCACGTACATCCAGTCCTTCGTGGCCGTCGCCGAGGAGGGCCACGTCGGCCGCGCCGCCCGGAAGCTTCACCTCACGCAGCCGCCCCTGTCGCGGCACATCCTCGCGCTCGAGGACGAGCTCGGCACGCGCCTCTTCGAGCGGACGCCGCGCGGGATGAAGCTCCTGCCCGCCGGTGAGGTGTTCCTGTCGCACGCCCGGCGGATCCTCGCGGAGGTGGACGTCGCCATCGCGCGGACGAAGGGGGCGGGGGAGGGCGGCGGGTGAGGTGAGGGGCGACCGCGGCGCCGGCAGAGCGCGGTGAGCGCCAGCCGCGCCGCGAACGCGCACATTGAGCCTCGTCATTTCTCCGTGCGGCGCCCGTGGGGAGGGATCGCACCCCTCTGAACAACGAGTGCGGGTCTGCTACTCTGCCGGTATGACTTCTCGGGGAGTGGGCCTGGTGGCGGTGCTGGTAGCGGCGTGTGCGGGCGAGGACCCGCGGCCGTACTATGTGTTCGGCGAGCCGGCGCCGGACGAGGCCGCGATCGACCTCTCCTGCGACACACCGGTCGAACTGATCCGGACGCGCACGTTCGACGATCCGCTCCTGCTCGACACCCACGTCACATGCCCGCCGGACGCCTTCGGCTGGAACACGTACGACGAGACCACCACACCAAGGACGCCCGTCGCGTTCCACTGCGAGTGGCGCTGTGTCGACTACGCCTGTGCGCTTGGGCAGGACGTGCGGATCGACGTCGGGATGGACGGGCACGTTCTCGCCATCGTGAGCGGCGCAAGCGCCTACTGCGCTGGTTCCACCCTGGTCCCACCGCTTGCGGCCGAGCTCAGCCGCTGACGGCCGCCCGTCGCGCGCCGCGAGCGCGCGAGGCGGCCCACCGCGTACGGCGCGCGCGCGACGAGCCGTCGAGGCATCAGGATCACGAGCGCGGGCGCGGCGCCGGGCCATCCCAGGCCCCGCACACGTCCCTCCCTCAAAGAACAACGGGCGCCCGGCCGTGAGGCCAAGCGCCCGTTATTTCAGAGCCGACACCCAGACTTGAACTGGGGACCTACTGATTACGAATCGGCAGTCATGCACCAATATGCTGTGCCACAGCGCTTTGGTGATGATCGGATGGGGAGAGAATGGGGGCTTTTGAGGGGGGAGTGGGTTGTATATGGGTTGTGGCTTCGAGGTGCGCGAAGGCGCGAGGACCTACTGATTAACAATCAGTCACCGTCTCCTGCGCCCGTAAGCTCGCGACCGAGACCGCGCCCCGCGGACGAGAGCACCCGGACGCGAAGGGGCCTCAGGATGACCGGGCGCTCGGTAGTCGGTTGGTTGCGTCCGTCACCCGGTGCGCAGGGCGACTCCCGGCTTGTAGCCCCCGTCCGCGGTCCGCTCGTACACGACGAGGGGACCGAGCGCGTTCAGGACCTGGCCGAGGAACAAGAAGAGCGTCGCGGGGCCGTACGGCACGAGGTGGATTCTTGCGGCGCCGTATTTCGCACGAGCGTCGCGAAGGATCTGCTTGGCCGACATCGCGAGCCCCACGGCGTCGCCCGCGGACTTCAGGACGGCTGGGCCAACGCCTACGTCCGGCTCGGCATAGACGAGAGGACCGAGCGCGATCGTGGCGTGGAACCGCCGCAGATCCGGCAGCCCATCGCCAGTGACGGCGAGCCCGACGACGACGTCCGGTCCGGGCGTCACGTCCTCGGTCTTGATCACGAACCTGCGTTCGGTCGGTGCGACGTCCGAGCGCCACAACTGTAGATCGCCCGCCGTCGGCTGCTCCGCGCGGAACTTGAAGCCGCCGACCTGCGGGAAAGTCGAGCCCACCGCGAGCACCGCCGAGAGGGGCAGCTTCCCGCGAAAGTCGATGTACTTCGCGTCGCGCCGCGCGAGGTCATCCCGAACCTGACGAAGATCGGGGAGGAGCTTGGACTCCCACACCTCCGGCGACGGGACTCTCCGGGTGTCGCGGTCGAAGTGCTCGGTCCAGTCCAGCTCGGCAGACGGCGGGCGATCCCACGCCTGCCTTGCCCAACCCTGGATCCAGAGCCGAGCGGGCGGATCGTCGGGATGTCGCGCGCGGAGTCCTCGAGTGTCGATGATCTCGAGGATGTCGGCACGCGTCAGCCGCTTCTTGCCGCCGCCGAGCTCGATGCGCTCCGCGATCTCGTCGCGGGCGATCGAGCGGGCCTCCTTGCCGAGCCGGAGACCGTAATGCGCCATGCGGTCATCGAGCTGCTCTTCGAGCGTCGTGATGCTGCTGAACCCGAGGTGAAACCGGAGATCGCGACAAAACGCCTGAACTTCTTCCTCGGTCGCGCCGAGCGCGCGCTGCCACGACCTCCGCGTCCGCCCGACCTTGGACCGCCCACCCCCCGAGAAGAAGGCCTCCAGCAGCGAGAGCGAGCGCCCGTCGATGTACGGCCCCAGGTCAGGGTGCGGAGCCGGAGCCCAGTTGCTCACGAGCCAGACCTCGATCGGCTCGCCAGCCTTGAGCACGCGCCAGCTGTCGAACAGCTTCTTGAGCAGGCTTCGCTCACCCTCTTCGGCGCGGATCAGGAAGTCGAACGAGTAATGGCCGCGGTGGTCCACATGCCACTTCACCTGGACGAACCGCGACCGCGCGCCGGATCCGGCCTTCGCGTGGAGCGTCAGGTCATCGGCTGCGCCGGCGTGAGGGTGTTCGATCGTGGCGGCTTCGAAAGGCGAGGCGTCATCGAGGAGCCGCAGGATCTCGTACCAGCTGTAGAGGTGCTGGTACCGGTCACCTTCAAGCCGCGTCCCGCTGGACTCGCCCATGAGGCCGCGCCCTCCTCGACGACCAGGCTTACGCCGCTACCGCCGGTGACTTCGGGGTGCCGGTCGCGTGAGGCGACTCGGGTCCCATCCACTCGCCGGTCGCGGTCCAGACCTCGTAGTAGTAGAGCCAGAGCGCCGCCCAGCCCATGATCGTGTCGGCGATCGACTCGCCGTCGCTCCACCGCCACTCCTCAGGCCAGTACAGGCAGAGGGAGCGGTCCTTCGGATAGACGTGCGGCGCGTCGGTGCGGAGCTTCGGGGAAAGGACGAAAACCTTCGGAAGAGTGTACGGACCGTACGTGACGCGGATGAAGTACCGGGGCGACTCCGGCGTCGGCTGGAGGTACCCCTCCCAGACGACGGTGCGATGGTGAGGCGGGCCCAGGCGATGCTTCATCGACGGCCAGAGCGCGCGCATGCGCGCGACCTGCCGCAGTGGAACGTTCGGGCCCCTACGCGTCGGAGTCATCTCCGCTCCGGTGGCCACCGTGGAAGCTCGTCGCCGCGGTCGCGATCGTCCCCGCGCTCCCGTAGCCGGCCACGCCGCCGGTATTCGTGACCTTGGTCTTGCCCGGCGCGACCGCCGCCACCTGGGCCTGCTTCTTCGCCTCCGCCTTCGCCTCGTCCGCCGTCGGCCAGTACTCCCCGAACACCTTCGCCCACTCCGCCGAGGCCGCGTCGTCGTCGTCCGTCTTCAGCGCGTTCTGCGCGGCCTTGTCTGCCTCGCGGATGCGCCGCATGAACGTTTCGAAGTGGCTGCGGTCCCAGTGCTTGGTGATGAGGTTCGTCGGGATCATCGGATCCGGGATGCGCGGCGACTCCTTCCCGTTCTCCATCAGGTCGGCGTACTTCGCGGCGATGTGGGAGAAGAAGTCGGCGAGGTTCCGCGCCGTGGACTCGCCGTTCAACGTGATGTCCCCGTTCTCGACGGCGTAGAGCGCCATGACCTCGAGCACGTAGCTCTTCGGGCGCCGCACCTTCATCTGCACGTCGCGCCAAGCCTTGACGAGCTTCACGAGCGGCACGAGCTTGCCGTTGTTCTTCTGGTTCACGCGCGACAGGCGCTCGGCGTAGCCCAGGGGATCGGACTTGATCCACTTCGCGGCCGGGCGGTCCGGGACCGAGAGCTGCTTCTCCAGCCCGTCCTTCGCGACGACGGGCACGATGTCGAGGCGCAGGTTCTCGTCCGGGAAATCCATGCGGACGGACCGCCGCTGGCCCGAAGTCTCGACGTTCGCGCCGGGGTACCCGTCGAGCACCTTCTTCACCTCCAGCAAGACCGCGTTCGGCGTCCGGTCGAGCTGGTCGTCCGGCAGGAACACGAGGACGTCCACGTCCTTGATGTCGAGGATCGCGGTGTCGCGTGCGTACGAGCCGGACAGACGGGAGTGCGGGCTCTTCGTCGCGAACTCGTGATCCTTCAGCCAGTCGCGGACCTCGCCGGGCCGGTCCTGCGCGACCTCCAGCCGCTCGTCGGAAGGGTTCACCTTCTTCAGGAGGGCCGCGAAGTGGAACCGCGTCGTTGCCATGGACGACTCCGAGGGCAGGGGAGGACCAGCCTGCGGGTGCCGTTCTACCCGGTGCGTCTGACACCGCGACTCGCGCACGTCTCGCGGCAACGCGAGGTTCGCGGAGGGCTCGACGCGGGCACCGGTGCGCCGAGAAAACTACTTGGTCACGCCGCCCTAGTAGCCGGGCAGGCGGTGGGTTGTAGGTGGGTTGTGGATGCACGAAGGCCCGCTCAGT